>JACQZM010000157.1:7668-15639 GCA_016213885.1 Candidatus Rifleibacteriota bacterium
CCCACTCGGCCTCCGAGGGCAACCGACGGCCGGCCCACTCGGCGTACGCCTGCGCGTCGTGCCACGTGACCCCTGTCGCGGGGAGCATCCCCTCCTCGCTCGACCGGGAGGCTCCCGACGCGATCGGGAATCGTCCGGCGGGAGGTCGACCGGTGTGAGCGAGAAAGGCTCGGAACTGAGCGCGGGTGACCTCCCGTTCGTCGATGTAGAACTCGGGCAGGCAGGTGTCCCGGGACGGACCCTCGTCGGCGGCGGCCTCGGACCCCATCAGGAACGTGCCGGCCGGGATGAGAACCATGATGGCGCCGTCCCGGGAGTGACGGAACCGCTTGTATCCACGCGCGTTCGTGTCCAGGAGCGACAGGTCGACAGGCTCCTTCTTGTGCGCAAGATCGCAGGGCCGCCCTCCTGACCGGAGCGTCCCCCAGGCGAGGGCGGCGACTGCGATCAGCACGGCTCCGCCGACCAGCGCTGCCGCCCGGGCGGATCGAACGGGCCGTTCGACCGGACCAGGGCCGGCCGGGACGGAAGCGGAGCCGCCCGCCCCGGAGCCCGGATCGGTCGCCCGACCCTCGGGACGTTTCAGCAGCGTCGCGATGGCGTTCGGAGCCGGGGGAGGCGAGGCCGACCCGACCGCCCGGGGCACGGCCATCGGAACGGTCGGCAGAGCGGAGCCGTCCGGAGCCCCGCAGCCTCGTGCGACCGCGTCCAGCTCCTCCTTGAACTCCGTCGCGTTCTGGAATCTCCCCTCGCGGTCCTTGCGGAGCGCCTTGAGGACGACGTCTTCCAGCCGCACCGGCAGCTCGGGCCGACGGGTCCGGGGAGGCACCGGCGCCGATGACCCCCACGGCGTAGAGGTCGGCCCTGCCGTCCGCCTTCTTGCCGGAACCCTGTTCCGGGCTCATGTACGCGGGAGTGCCCATGATCATCCCGGTCCGGGTCAACCCGCTTCCGAGCTCGTCCTGCAGCTTCGCGAGCCCGAAATCGCCGATCTTGATCTCCCCCGCCGTCGTCACGAAGATGTTCTCGGGCTTGATGTCCCTGTGGTGGATGCCCAGTCCGTGGGCCACAGCCAGCCCCTCCAGGATGCCCCTCGCGATCTGGATCGCCCGGTCGATCGTCGGTCGACCCTGACGCAGCACCGTCCGGAGGTCGGTTCCGTCCACGAACTCGCACACCAGGTACGGGACGCCCGCATCCTCGCCCGCGTCATGCACGGTCACGATCCGCGGGTGGTTCAGTCGGGAGAGGAGCACACCCTCCTTGTGGAACCGCTCGATCTGGGTCGCATCGAGCGCCTTGAGCGTCTTGATCGCCACCTTGCGACCCAGCGCCACCTGGGTGCCCAGGAACACCTGGCCCATCCCGCCCTCCCCCAGCTTCCGCTCGACCCTGTACCGTTCGAGAAACGCAGCGGAGAACCCGGGCCCGACCAAGGGCTCCTGGGCCCTCGCCGGGCAGGGCGCGGGAGTGACGGCATCCTGCCCCCGGGGTACGGCAGGGATAGCCGGGGCCATCGAGGCGACCGTCTCGTTGTCGACGGCAGGGCTCGAGGCGATCTCGCCTGGAAGCCCCGAGCGCGACGGCGAGACGGCGTCCGATGAAACGCCGGCCATGACCCCCGCCTCGGCCCGGGCATCGAGAGAGACGGAGTGGCCGACCGGGGTCGCCTCGCAGCGGTGGCAGCGATGGCCGCTGCCGTCGAGAGCGAAGGCCTCGACGAGGGTAGATCCGCAGGTGGGGCAGTGCAAAGACATGTCAGGAGCGCGATAGACCGCTACCAACGCGGGGCCGTGCGGCGGTCCCTCCGGCAGCGTGAGTCGAGATCCCGGGTCGAAGAAGATCCATCACCCATCCGGGCTTCCAGAGTTTCCATCGCCTGTGGCGAAACGCCATCGAACCCTGAGGATAGCTCGACATCGTGTCGGCCTGCAATCGGGCCTGAAACGTACAGGGACCTCCGAGGAGGTCCGTCGCTCGCCGCGCCAGCCCCGTGGTACACTCACCACCGATGTCCGATTCGATCCATCCAGCCTCCGGCGCCACCTGTCCCGTCTGCGGCGATCGGCTCGGCGACCGCTTCACGAGCTGTCCGCGGTGCGAGACACCCCATCACGCCGAATGCTGGGCCTGGGCCGGGGGCTGCGCGATCTACGGCTGCTCCGATCGGTCAGCCGTGGCGATCGTCCCTGCGGCGCCTTCCGGGGCGCTCACCGAGCCCGACCCCTCCACACCTTCTGGCCCTGCCGGTCCCGACGATCTCTCGCTCCAGAGCCTGCCGATCGGCGATCCCCGGGTCGACTCCGGCTGGTTGCTCGTCACCCCGATCCTCCCGACGGCCCAGCCTCTCTACTTCGGTCTCGCCACCTGGGGCACCTGGCTGGGCGATCTGCTCTGGAGACTCACCGTCGGCACGGAGGGTGGGATCAACTTCGTCGTGAGCATGATGATCCCGTTGCCGCTCTTCACGCAGGTGAGGACCGTGGCCACGTTCGTCCCTTCCCTGGACCGCCTGGAGGTGGTGCGCACCCTGCTGGGCCGCCGTCTCCACCGGCGGGAGATCCCGTTCGACGAGATTCTCCGACTGGAGGTCTGGGACTACGAGAAGGTGCTGCGACTGGTCCTGGTGCTGTCGGACGGCACCTCGTTCCAGATCGGCTGCGACGCTTCGCGCATCGCCGAGAGTGGACAGCAGGCCGAGGCTCGAGGCGTCCGGCGACGTCTGCGGGAGGTGGCGCTGGGCGTCCGGGCCCACACGAGGCTCCACGTCACCTCCGCCCTCCAGCTCGATCCGGTCACCTGCAGAAAGCGTCTGGAGTCGCTCAAAGCCGCGCATCGCCTCTGCGCCGGCCGGCTGGCGATCCTGGCTGTCGCGCCGCTCGTCATCGCGGCCTGTCTGTTGGTCAGGATGCCGGCCGAGCTGGTGATGATCTTCTTCGGGATCGCGTTCGGCGTGGCGGCGCTGGTACTCTGGGCGACCAGGCCCGTTGCCCCGGCTCGGATCGAGCCACAGGCGCTGCTGGAGTTCGAAAGGAGCCTGCACGGCCGCCACCCGGACCGGACCGGTTTCCTGCTCTCCCTGGCCGGGTACCTGGCCATGGTCTTCCCGATCATCCTCATGCCGCCCAAGAGCCCTTCGATCGCCTCGGTGCTGTCGTTTCTGTTCCTCGCCCTGCCCTTTCTGGCCTACAAATGGGCCCGGGCGTACCTTGCCGGTCGCGCGCTCGAGTCCACGGAGGTCGCCGTGTCGTCGACGGAGCAGGAGCTCCCGCCGGGCAAGCCTCCGTCGGCGGGGCTTCCGGCGTCCGCACCGTGAGAGATCGTCCAGCGCCATCCGCCCTGGATTGGACGTCTCCGCCGGAACCGACACCGCCGGCCTGGCGTATTAATAGATGGAAGCGAGGGACCGCTCCGACCCTGGCCCGGGTTCCTCTTATCTTCGGAGGCAGCGGTGGCTTCAGGCGCCGGGTGGAAGGCGCGACCCGGCGGCGGTCGACGATCGCAAGAGAGGGGCATGCGCCACGCCCCGACATCATGGAGAACGGTTAGGACCTCCCGACATGGGGAGGTGGGACAAGTTGGCAATGTCCAGAGTCTCGTGCTGTCGTTCACGGTCGTTCTTGGCCCTGGCCCTCTTGATCGTGGCCCTGGCCGGCCCGACCGGCCAATCTCTCGGGTCTGACGGGTCCGCCTCGGTCTTCCAGGGCGCTGACAGGGCCCACTCACCGAAGTTGACCCCGGCGCAGTCGGCTCTCTTCACGGCCAATGCACGGCTGAAGGTGCGCTGGGACCACAACGCCGGTGTCCCAGCCTCGATCAGAGGTTTCTCCACGCCCGTGTGGGGCAACTCGGCCGGGGCCGCCTCACGCTTCCTGGACGGGATCAAGGAGACCCTGAAGGTCGACGACCTGGGTGCCCAGCTGAAGGTCAGGCAGATCCAGAAAGACGGTCTGGGCGGCGAGCACGTCCGGTTCGGTCAGCGCTACAGGGGGCTCCCGGTGATCGGATCCGGCGTGGCGGTCCACATCGACCGGTCCAGGCAGATCTACCAGGTCAGCGCCCATCTGTCCCCCGGGATCGACGTCTCGGTGGTGCCTCGGATCTCCAGCGAGAAGGCCCTGGAGGCAGGGCGCAGGGCGCTCGCGAAGCAGGCCGTGAAGGTGCGGCGCAAGCCCACCCTGGTGGTGCTCCCCTACGGCGCGCACAAGGCCCATCTCGCGTGGGAGTACATGGTCTCGGCCACGGGCAACGGACCCAGGGCCTGGACCTGCTACGTGGACGCGCACTCGGGTAGGCTCCTCGCCCGCCGGCCGAGCTTCGTGAACATCGCACCACCCACGGCCAACGGCAGCAGCGTCACGATCACGGGTAGCCGGTTGGACACCGAGGACGGGAGTCAGGTCTCGGTGGTGGGGTGGCGCGACGACACGAACAACGCCTGGTATCTCTACACCCAGAATTCCTACTGGTACGTCTTCAACTACTGGACCTGGGCGCCCACCTACCCGGACGATGGCACCTACGCTCACCGGACCGGCGGTCCAGACTGGGGGACCTCCGATCCCGCGGAGATCTCCCTCGGCTACAACTTCCAGGCGATCCAAGACTTCTGCACGAACGTCCTGGGCTACGCCAGCTTCGATGGAGCCGGCCAGGTCGCCATCGCCAACGCCCACTACAGCGAGGACGGCACCCCCTACAACAACGCGGGCTACAGCTCGGCCACCGAGCAGTTCTACTTCGGAGACGGGAACGGCACCAGCACGGGACCGCTGGTATCGCTGGACGTTGCGGCCCACGAGTTCGGCCACGCGATCACGGATCACAACTCGGCCCTGGTCTACGCGATCGAGTCCGGGGCGTTGAACGAGTCGTTCTCCGACATCTACGCCGCTGCCGTGGAGCTCAACACCCAGCCCGACGGCCGGGCCCAGTATCCGAACAAGCAGGCCGGATACGCCGACTGGCTGGTCGGCGAGGATGTGCTGAAGGCTGGTCAGGGAACGGCGATGCGGGACATGCGCAACCCCTCGAGCGCGACCACCATCGCCCCCGGCTATCCCAAGCAGCCGTCCCGGTACCACGGCGCCAACTGGATCGTCTCGACCAACGACGAATCCGGGGACTACGGCGGGGTGCACTACAACGGAGGTCCCCACAGCTTCGCGTACTATCTGTTGAGCGAGGGGGGGGTCGGACTCAACGACGGACTCCCCTACTCGATCACCGGGATCGGCTGGCAAAACGGTGTCCGGGTGGCCCACCGGGCCAGCTCGGTCTACCTCTCCTCGTCGTCCACCTACCGGGACACCCGCAACGCCTGGGTCTCCGCGGCCACGGACCTCCAGGGGATGGACGACTGGGTGACGCCGGTGCAGCAGGCGTTCGACGCCATCGGCATCATCGACGTGCCGACCCCGGTGACCGAGGGTTTCGAGGGGGCAGGGCTGCCCGGCGACTGGGTGACGTGGGGCGACGGCACCTGGTCGGTGACGACGACCCATGTCGAGGGCAGCCAGTCGGCAGCGCCGGGTCCGATCGGCAACGGCCAGACCGCCTACCTCCAGACCACCGTCAACCCGACCTGCACCTCTCAGCTGTCGTTCTTCGCGCAGACCTCGTCGGAGTACTGCTACGACAAGATCATCTTCTGGGTCGATAGCAACCCCGTGACCGAGTGGTCCGGGGCTCTCGCCTGGACCTCGTACTGCACGACCCTCACGGCTGGCGAGCACACGCTGACGTGGGGGTACAGGAAGGACACGAGCGACTCGGCCGGTCTGGACACGGCCTGGCTGGACGCGGTGACGCTGCGCCCTCTCGTCCCCGAGGGCCCTCCGGTCAACCTGGGTGCCACAGCCAACAGCTCGAGCTCGATCGCTCTGGCCTGGGACGACAGATGCCCGAACGAGGACGGCTTCAGGATCGAGCGCAAGACAGGCACCGAAGGCGCCTACGCCCAGGTGGCCACGGTCACGGCCAACACCACCGGTTGCACCGACAGCGGCCTGTCCGGGTCCACGACCTACTACTACAGGGTCAGGGCTTACAACGGGGGCGGCAACACGCCCTACTCGAACGAAGCATCTGCCACGACGCTCTCGGGAACGCCGCCCGCGGCTCCGTCCGGGCTGGGCGTGACGGCCAACAGCTCCACCACCACCGTGCTCACGTGGACCGACAACTCCTCCGACGAAGACGGCTTCAGGGTCGAGCGCAAGACCGGCGCCGGAGGCACCTACGCCCAGGTGGGCACCGTGGATCCGGACATGACGGTCTGGAGTGACAACGGGCTCTCTCCGTCCACGACCTACTACTACCGGGTCAGGGCCTACAACACCGCGGGCGACTCCGGGTACTGCGCCGAGGCCTCTGTCACCACCTTGGCCGAGGGTACGCCCGCGGCTCCGTCCGGGCTGGACGTGACGGTCAACAGCTCCACCACCACCGACCTCTCATGGACCGACAACTCCTCCGACGAGGACGGGTTCGAGGTCGAGCGCAAGACTGGCGTCGGGGGCACCTACGCCCAGGTGGCCACCGTGGGGCCGGACACGACGACCTGGGAAGACAGCGGCCTCTCGCCGTCGACGACCTACTACTACCGCGTCAGGGCGCACAGCGCCGGCGGCTATTCTGCGTACTGCACCGCGGCCGCCGCCACGACCTGGGCCGCGAGCGCGCCGACCGCTCCGTCCGGATTGAGCGTGACGGCCAATAGCTCCAAGACCACCTCGCTCTCGTGGAGCGACGACTCCTCCGACGAGGACGGCTTCAAGATCGAGCGAAAGATGGGCGCCGGAGGTACCTACGCCCCGGTAATCACCGTGGGGCCGGACACCCAGACCTGGGATGACAGCGCCCTCTGGCCGTCCACGACCTACTACTACCGAGTCAGGGCGTACAACCCCGCTGGCGACTCGGCGTACTGCGCCGAGGCCTCGGCCACCACCTGGGCCGAGAGCCCGCCCACCGCCCCATCAGGGCTGGGTGTGACCGCCAACAGCTCCACGACCACCTCGCTGTTGTGGAACGACGGTTCCTCCGACGAGGACGGCTTCAAGATCGAACGCAAAACCGGCACCGGAGGTGCCTACGCCCAGGTGGCGACCGTGGGTCCGGACACGACGGTCTGGGCCGACAGCGGCCTCTCCCCGGCCACGACCTACTACTACCGGGTCAGGGCGTACAACACCGCGGGCAACTCGGCGTACTGCACCGAGACCTCGGCCACCACCTGGGCCGCCAGCCCGCCCACTGCCCCGTCAGGGCTGGACGTCACGGCCAACAGCTCCACCACCACCTCGCTCGCGTGGACCGACAGCTCCACCGACGAGGACGGTTTCGAAATCGAGCGCAAGACTGGCGCAGGCGGCACCTACGCCCAGGTGGCCACTGTGGGGCCGGACACGGAGGCCTGGGATGACAGCGGCCTCTCGCCGTCCACGACCTACTACTACCGGGTCAGGGCGTCCAGCGCCCTGGGCAACTCGGCGTACTGCACCGCGGCCTCGGCCACCACCTCGGCCGCGAGCCCGCCCGCCGCCCCCTCCGGACTGGGCGTGACGGCCAACAGCTCCACCACCACCTCGCTTGCGTGGACCGACAGCTCCTCCAACGAGGACGGTTTCGAGATCGACCGCAAGACAGGCGCAGGCGGCACCTACGCCCAGGTCGCGACCGTGGGGCCGGACACGACGGCCTGGGATGACAGCGGCCTCTCCCCGTCCACGACCTACTACTACAGGGTCAAGGCGTACAACACCGCGGGCAGCTCGGCGGACAGCAACGAGGCGTCCGCGACGACACCGGCGGCCAATGCACCCCCCGCCCCGTCAGGGCTTGGTGTCACGGCCAACAGCTCCACCACCACCTCGCTCGCCTGGACCGACAACTCCTCCGACGAGGACGGTTTCAAGATCGAGCGCAAGACGGGCGCCGGCGGAACCTACGCCCAGGTGGACACCGTGG
>JACQZM010000612.1 GCA_016213885.1 Candidatus Rifleibacteriota bacterium
AGCTCGGAGGGGCTCTGGACGCGAATCTGGTGGCTGCCTGCACCTCCCTGGCCGTCCCGGACGCGGACCGCCCGGCTCACTCGCGCTCGGTCTGGTACTCGCTGGGGGAGATTCCCGCCTCCATCGCGATCGAGCAAGGGCTGGACGTGTCGGTCCGGGTCGCCAACCTGGAGCCGTACATCCGGTGCTGGCTCCGGTTCGGAGACGCCCGTCGGGTCTGCGTCCGTAACGTGCTCGCCACCAGCGGTTCCCTGGTTTCGCCGGCCACGCTGCCCTCCCGCGAGTACACCGAACGGCACGCCACCGCCATCACCCTGGCGTTGCCGCCGGGGTTCCTCAGACCGTCGGACCGGACACTCTCGGTGATGCTCGAGTCTCTGAGGACCGCCGGCGGCAGCGACCGGGACCTGACGCCGCAGGCGATCTGGTTCGTGGACATGGTCCTGTCGGAACCCAGGGGAGGGTTCTGACCGGTCCAGCCGCCCAGGGGAGGCTGGGGGAGGAGCCGGGCCGGGCCCGGCGAGCTGTCGCTTCGGGCCCTGCCGTCAGACTCCTTCCCCTGGCCCGATCACTCCCTGGGCTCTTCGGGGGTCGACTCCGGTGGCGACGCCGGAGGTTCGGCCTGGGGCTCCGGTCCGTGGCCGTCCGGCCCGTGGAGGATCTGGTCGAGCCCCACGCCGAGGCCCTTGAAGATCGTCAGGAGCTGGAGCACGTTCCGGGGAACGATACCGAGCGGTGAATCGTCGGCGGATCCGGAGATGTTGATCCAGTTGACGTCCTGGACCTTCATCTGAGCGGCGATCTTGGCGATCTCCGACACGAGGAGCCTCTGGATCTGCCGTGCATTGACGTTGTTCTCCGCGGCGATCTTCAGAGCGATGACGGCGGCCTCCGCTTTCCGCTCGGCCTCGGCGATCTGGATGATCCGATCGGAGTCGGCGGCGGCGGCGATCTTCTTCATCTCCGCCGCGTGCCTCTCCGCCAGCACCTTCATGCGGGAAGCAGCCTCCTCTTCCTCTTCTTTCATGCGCAGCAGCACCTGCGCCTTCTGTCGATCCAGCTCGGCCTGTTCGATCCGGAGCTTCGCCTCCATCTCGGCGAGCCTCCGGGCCGTCTCCGCGGCGCGGGCCTTGGCCTCCTCGGCCTTCTGCAGCTCGTCCATGGAGATCTGATGCTCCCGCTCCTGGACCGCCAGCTGCGCCTCCTTGTCCTTGAGTTGCCGCTCGAGAGCCAGCTCCTTGTCCCGGACCAGGCCGGTGTGTTGCCGCTCCCGCTCCAGCTCCCTCAGGGCGGCCTCGGCTTCCACGGTATGCTGCTTGGTCTGGCGCTGGCTCTCGATCTCGACCTTGGCGGCCGCCTGGCGCTCCTGGGACTGGGTGACCCGTCGCGCCCTTTCGGCCTCGGCCTCCATCTGCGCCACCAGCCGCTCCGACTCGAGGCGCTTCTCCGCGATCGCCTTGTTCGTCTCGTGGGTCGAGGTCTCGGAGTGGAACCGGAGCTGGTTCCGGTACGGCGCCTGGAGGTTCTCGAACACCTCCTTCGAGCGGATCCACACCTCGGTGAATTCGATGGTGTCGATGGAGATGCCCCAGTCGGTCACGGTCCCGAGGAGCTGCTGCCGCATGGACTCGCGGACCTTCTCGCGCTCGCTGATCATCTGGTTGAGCGTCTTGTTCGAGACCTCATGCCGCACCACCGACTCGGCGAGCTGCCGGAGGATCACGTCGGTCTTGGCGAGCGGATCGTTGGGGTCGAGGGCCACGACTCTCAGCGCGGTCTTGTCGGTGTAGTTGACGTTCTTGACGTTCTCCTCGCACGAGGGCATCACCCGGACCTGGTGGGACTTGAGGTCGAGCGCCTCGTAGGCACGGCCGAAATCCACGATCTTGTAGGCGAGAAAGCCCTGGACTCGCACCCCCTGTCGCTCAAGAGTGATCTGGTCGGCGCAGAAGCCCACGTCCCTCAGCGTTCCCGGGACCTTCAGGTACGTGTCGTAGGGCAGACAGAAGAAGCTCTTTCCGCGCCCCATCGTGACGATCTGGCCGTTGCGGTAGTGGACCACGAACTCGTCGGGGTCGACGGAGACGTAGAACCGGCGGAACATCAGCACCGCCAGGGCGACGACGATGACGAGAATCCCGAGAATCAACAGCAGGGTCGTGAACAGTGGCGACATGACGGGGCGGCCTCCTTAGTGATTCGAGACAGTTACCGCTCGATTACGACTCTCCACGGTGGGTCCGGGTTCCTGGCGAACGTCGGAGCGTTGCGGCCTCGCACCATCAAGAACCACGCCAAACGTCCACTCCTCGCTGTGCGGGACCCGGGGCCCCTCTCACCCGGCCTTTTCCGGAGGCTCCCGCTCCGGGGCTCCGGATGTTGACAGTTCCGGGCCGTCGGCCTGCAATGCCCTGTTACATCGGCCCGCGCTGATCACGGCCAGGTCGAACAGCGACAGTCCCCGGGCCACGACCAGGGTCGCGGCCACGACGACGACGAGGATCGCCACCCCCATGGTCCGGCCCACCACCGGAAGGGCCGAACACGCGACTCCCAGGAGAAGCGCCGCCGAGGATATGGCCCGCACCACGCTCCGCTGGTCCGTCAGCAGCGCCAGCAGTCGATGGTGCAGATGCCCACGGTCCGCGGAGAACGGGCTGACTCCGAGGTAGAGGCGTCGTCCGATGGCGTAGAGGGTGTCCGCCAGCGGAATCCACAGGAGGACGATCGGCATCACCAGCATGCCTGTGGCCGGGCCGGAAGCCGCGGCCTCGTGGATCGAGAAGCACGCCAGGAAGTACCC
>JACQZM010000158.1 GCA_016213885.1 Candidatus Rifleibacteriota bacterium
GCGGCCCTTTCCGGGAGCGGCGCGTAGGGTATCTCTACGCTGCACATCGAAGGAGCCGTTTCGGCAAGACCATGACAGCAGCAAGTCACCCCCGGCACTTGGCCACGCCAGCACGACTCAGGATTTGGAGCGATGGTCCTGCGCCCCGGGTGTTTGTCTTGACTTTTTGGCTCGTCGAGCCTACCATTGGGTCCCGATCTTGGGTCCGGCCATGGCTCGCCTGTCGTGGACCGGATCACGGGACGAGAAACGAGTCAGCCGTGGATTCCCAGTCCTCTGGCAATCAGAAAGAGAAAGACAAGATAGAAGTGCAAGGCAAGGTCGTGAAGGCCCTGCCCAACGCTCTCTTCAACGTGCAGCTCGAGAGCGGCCACGTCGTGTTGGCCCACATCTCC
This sequence comes from Candidatus Rifleibacteriota bacterium, assembly GCA_016213885.1. Classification (GTDB taxonomy): domain Bacteria; phylum Muiribacteriota; class UBA6191; order JACPRK01; family JACQZM01; genus JACQZM01. The sequence goes on from JACQZM010000158.1 coordinate 396, forward strand.
GGGAAGATGCGCAAGTTCTACATCCGGATTCTCCCCGGCGACACGGTCACCGTGGAGCTCTCCCCCTACGATCTGACCCGCGGTCGAATCGTCTACCGATTCAAGTAGGCTCTCGCCGCCGTCCGCGCGACCGTCGATCGCGCCGCGGTGGCCCGGGCACGCCTACTCTCCGTGTGGCCGCGCCTCCTCCCCGAAGACCTGGGCGCTGAAGATCTGGATCCGGGCGCCGCGTCGCCACTCGCCCTTGGACAGCCCGGCCTTGTAGCACGTCTGCTCGAGGAATTCGGCGGCGCTCCACCCGTACTCCGTGGCCACCTGCGGCAAGAGTAGCCCGCTGTGCCCTCCCTTGGTGATGCACAGGCCGTGGACACCGACCTGGATCCGACCGACCTGATCGACCGGCAGGTCCGTCAACGGAGAGAGCACCGAGATCTCGATCCGGATCGCGTCGAGTTCATCCGGCGTGACCGGCGGGAAGCGCGGGTCCTCCAGCGCGGCGGCCCGGGCCACGTCCTGGACGGTCTGGAACAGCGGCCGGTTCGTGCGGAGGTGGCCGATGCACCCCCTGAGCTCCCCGCCCACGGTGAGCGTGACGAAGGCGCCGCAGCAGGCCCGCAGTCTCGAGGACAGCGGCCCGATCGTGGGGGCGGACCGTCCCTGGGCCGCGGCGGCCACGGCCTCCTTGGCGACCCGGATGAGCCCGTGCTGGTCCTGCTCGTTCAGCTCGAAGAGCGGTTCTTGTTGCTCGGCCATGCGGTCTTTCTCCCGGCGACGATCGGGCCAGGTCGGTTCCTTCCGACCCCGGGGTGAGAGGACGATCAGGAGGCGACCCTGCCTACTCCCGGGCCAGCGCGACCCCCCGGGTGAGCGTCGCGGCTCTGCCGCTCACGACGAATCCAGCGGCAGCGTTCAGCAGCACCGCGTCGAAGCGGGCGCCGCGATCGCCGCCGCCCAGCACGGCCCGCACGATCCGGGCGTTCTCGGCCGGGTCGCCTCCGGTCAGCTCTCCGGCCGATGCCCGGGACAGCCCGGCGCCCTCGGGAGTCACCACGAGGTCCGTCACCTCGCCGCCCTTCAGGTGACTCACGAACGTCTCCTGGCAGACCGAGAGCTCATCCATCCCGTCGGCCCCGGCAACGACCATGGCCTCCTCCGAGCCGAGCTCCGCGAGGACCGAGGCGATCGTCCGGGTGATCGACCGATCGTGGACTCCCAGGACCTGCCGGCTGGCGCCTGCAGGATTGGCCAGCGGGCCGAGGAGGTCGAACAGGCTTCTGAAGCCGATTTCCCGGCGCGGCCCCGCCGCGTGCTTCATGGCCTGGTGGAAGACCGGGGCGAACAGGAACCCCACACCGATCTCCTCGATGCACACCAGGACGGCCGGCGGCGGCAGGTCGATCTTGACCCCCAGCGCCTCCAGCACGTCCGCCGAGCCGGACCGGGACGAGACCGCCCGGTTCCCGTGCTTGGCCACCTTCACGTCGCCGCCGGCCAGGACGAACGCCGCCGTCGTCGAGATGTTGAACGTGAAGCTCCCGTCGCCGCCGGTGCCGCAGGTGTCGACCACCGCAAACGACGGCCGGATCGTCGACGCCCTCGCCCGGAGCACCCGGGCCGCCGCTGCGATCTCCGTCGAGGTCTCGCCCTTGGTTCTCAGGGCCGCCAGGAAGGCGCCGATCTGGGCCGGCGTGGCGCTGCCGTCCATGATCGCCTCGACACACCGCGTCATCTCGTCCGTCCCAAGATTCTCCCGACGGACCAGATGTCCCAGAGCCTGAACCATCGGATCGGTCTTCATCGCAGTCGCCAGACCGGGTAGCCGTAGGTGCGGATCGGGCTGGGCGGCGTCCTCGTGATGTGACGGACCTCCGCGAACTTGCTCCCCACCGGCACGCCGACCGTGATCTCCGTGGAGTGGTCCGGGTTGGTGCCGTCCCAGTCGTCGGTGGAGACCCACGCCAGCAGCCTGCGATCGTTCGACTGGACCACGCCGAAGTTGTCGTAGGGCGAGTTGGTGTACTGGGTCTCCGGGGAGCCGCCGTCGTCCCCGGGGGCCGAGTAGATCTGCCAGTTCCCGTTGGCCAGCTTGCTGTAGAAGATCGTCGTGTCGCGGTCCATCCAGTTGGCGAAGAGGTCGTCGTAGATGTCCCGGGTCACGTGGACCAGCGGCAGCCGCGGCAGCACGACCAGGGGCGTGGAGAGCGGGATCACCGGCGCCGCGGAGACCAGGGCGTGGAAGATGTCGAAGTCTCTTGTATCGAACGTGGCCCCGGCGTCGACCCGTCGCGACGAGAACGCGACGGTGCTGCCGTCGGACGACCAGCTCGGTCCGCGATGATCGAACTCCTGACCGGACCGCGGATCGATGTCGCCGGCCAGCAGCCGCGGATTGGTGCCGTCCCGGTTCATGATCCAGAGCTCGAAGCGGTCGTTCAGGTCCGTGTCCTGGGAGACCACGACCTGGGTGCCGTCGGCGGAGAAGTCCGCGGAGTCCTTGGGAGCGTTGCTGTTCGTGACCCTGAGCACCGTGGCCAGGTAGCCGCTCAACCGCAGGATGTACACGTCGAACACCGTGGGGTTGGCCTGGTGCTCGAAGTTCGAGAGCACCAGCAGCTCGTCCGACGACGCCTTGTTGGCCTTGAGCGACCGGAAGCTCCCGCCGATCCCGGGCGTGGTGATGATGTTGAACTCGGCCGGGGTGTAGCCGCCCTGGGCGTGGATCAGCGCGATCTGGCCCTCGGCTCCGGCATCCGTGAGGAAGAAGAGCTCCCGGCTCACGTTGAGCGGCTGAGCGTTGAAGACCACGTCGCCCCGGCTGACCCTGCCGGCGAAGACCTGGACCTTCACCGTGTTGGTCTGGCCGGACTCGCGGACCACGTGGACGTCGTACGATCCGGCGGCGACGTTCTCCAGTCGGTAGTAGCCGCCCGCCCCGGTCTTGCCGATCGCTCCCACGGGCACGGTGTACACGTTGGCCCCCACCACGGCGGCGGTCGGGTTGGGGGCCTGGTCGGTGACGAAACCCTCGATGGTGCCGTTGATGCCGGCGAACCGGGGCTCCTGGAAGTTGTTCCCGTCGGTCCCGGAGCAGGAGACGATGAGCAGCACGGCCACCGCCACGAGGCCCAGCGGAATCCCGGCCAGGCGAGTGGCTCCCGCGGGGCGCACCGCTGCCCCGCCTTCCCCGGTGCTCTTCTGGAGTGACCCCATCTCTCTTCTGGACGCGAGGCGACGCTCGCGAAGGGAAATGCACCATCGGGGCTTCCGTGGTGACGGGAAGCCCCTACCCTTCCATCGGAAGAACGTCCCCGGTCTCTTACCCTGGGGCGCGAGCGGACGGTCCGCGCTGGTGCCTCACAGCCTCCTGTAACGGAGGAAGTGGATCGCGACGCCCTGCTCCCGGAACCGCCTCTCGAAATGGGTGGTGCCGTAGCCCTCGATCCGATCGACGATCCGCGCCCGTCCGAACACGTTCTCCCAGGTGCCGGCCAGCTCCAGCGCGCCGACGACCTGGGTGGCGTAGTCCTCCACGTCGGTGCCGAGGGTGAACGTTCCGCCCGGGACCACGACCCGGGCCAGCGACTCGAGGAACGGGGCCTGGGCCAGCCGGCGCCGGCGGTGACGCCGCTTCGGCCACGGGTCGGGGAAGTTCATGTAGACCGCCACCAGCGACGCCGGCGGCAGGCAGTCCGTCACCAGGATGCGGGCGTCGGACCAGGTCAGCCGCACGTTTGTGACCCCGGCCCTGACCACCCGGCCGCCGATCCGCTCCACCCGCGTTCGCTTGTACTCGACCGCCAGGAACCCCATGCCCGGATTGGCCTTCGCCATCTCCAGGATGAACTCCCCTTTCCCGGGCCCGATCTCCAGCGCCACCGGGGCCGCCGAGCCGAACACCTTCTCCAGGCCCAGCGGCAACGGCCACTCCGACAGGTCGACGATCACGTCGGTCCCGTCGGGCAGCGTCCGCACGGTGTCCGGATCCAGTCTCTTGCGGCAGCGTCGCTCCGACGAGCGCACCGGGCCCGTGACGATCCGGTCGGGGCGGCCCGGCTGCCCAGCGTCTTCGCCGGTCATGTCGAGCTTCTGCTCACCCTTTCTTCTCCTCGCGCTTCAGCTGCAGCTCCAGCTCGTCGAGCTGCGCCTCCGCGACCTCCGAAGGGGCGTCGGTCATCAGGCACTGCCCCTTCTGGGTCTTGGGAAAAGCGATGACCTCCCTCAGCGACGGTTCGTTCTGCAGGATGGCCGAGATGCGGTCGAGCCCCAGGGCGATGCCAGCGTGAGGAGGCGCCCCGTACGACAGGGCGTCCAGCAGAAACCCGAACTTGGACTGGCCCTCCTCCTTGGAGATGTTCAAGAACCGGAACATCTCCTCCTGGAGGTCGGTCCGGTGGATCCGGACGCTGCCGCCACCGATCTCGCTCCCGTTGAGCACGAGATCGTACGCCTGCGCTCTGATGCTGCCCGGATCGTCCGCGAACGTCTTCAGGTCGTCCAGCACCGGCTTCGTGAACGGATGGTGCATGGCGGCGAACCGCTTCTCTTGCTCGTCCCACTCCAGCCACGGAAAGTCGGTGACCCAGAGGAACTCCCGCCGGTTCTGGTCGATGAGCCCCAGCCGCTTGCCCAGCTCGAGCCTCAGCATGCCCAGCACGGCGGCCACGATCCTGGCGGAGTCGGCCACCATCAGCACGAGATCGCCGGGCCGGGCCTCGGCCCGGGCCACGAGGCTCTTGAATCGGTCCTCGGAGAAGAACTTGACGATCGGCGAGTTCACGCCGCCCTCCAGCACCTTGGCCCAGGCCATCCCCTTGGCGCCGAGCTCCTTGGCCCGGGCGGCCAGCGCATCGATCTCCGAGCGGGAGAAGGCGCCGCCGCCCGGAACGGCCAGCGCCTTGACCTGGCCGCGCCTGGCCAGCGCCTCCGTGAACACCTTGAACTCGCAGTCGCCCACCAGGTCAGACAGGTCCTTCAGCTCCAGGCCGAACCTCACGTCCGGCTTGTCCGACCCGTACCTGGCCATGACCTCCCGGTAGGTCAACCGCGGGAACGGCAGCGAGACGGGAAACCCGAACTGCTCTCCGACCGCCTTGAACAGACCTTCCATGATCTCGAACAACCCCTCGGGCGAAAGAAACGAGGTCTCCACGTCGAGCTGCGTGAACTCGGGCTGCCGGTCGGCCCGGAGGTCCTCGTCCCTGAAGCACCGGCACACCTGGAAGTAGCGGTCGTAGCCGGCGATCATGAGGATCTACCAGCTTCTTCTGGATCTCGGGCCGGCGCAGGTCGAGGTAGCGGTACTTGAGCCTCAGCGCCTCGTTGAGCGGGCTGTCCTCGTTGAGGGCGAACGGCAGCGGGCCGCAGGTCGACAGGATCTCCACCTGGGCGCCGGCCACCTCCAGGTCGCCGGTGGAGAGCTGCGGGTTGGCCATGCCCTCGGGCCGCTTGCGGACGACCCCTCTGACCTTGGCCACGTACTCGGTCTTCAGCTGGCCGGCGACCTTCAACGCCTCGCTGGACGCCTCGGGCTCGAACACGACCTGGGCAAGGCCGGAGACGTCCCTGAGCTGGACGAAGATCACGCCCCCGAGGTCACGAACTCTGTGCACCCAGCCGTAGAGAAGAACCTCCCGGCCGAGCTCGGCCCCGGTCAACTCCCCGCATCTGTGGCTCCGTCTCTCGAATCCGATCACGATCGTTCCACCTTTCCCGCTGGGGTCTCGACGCGCGCAAGAACCGCCAGTATCTGTTCCACGGCCCGCTCCATCGGGACCGTGACCTGCTCCCGCGTGACCATGTCCTTGACCGCCACCGCCCGCTTCTCGACCTCGTCGTCGCCCAGGACGGCCACGGCCCGGGCGCCCATCCGTCCGGCCTGCTTGAACTGCTTCCCCAGGTTGGCGCCGCGGGACCTGTCGATCAGACAGGCGACCCTCCGGGCCCTGAGGGCCGAGGCCAGCTCCAGAGCCCTGGCCCTCCCCTCCGCCGAGGTGGCCGCCAGGTACACCAGCTTCCCGCCGGGCGGGAGAATGTCGACACCCTGGGACTGCACCAGCGACAGCAGCCGCTCCAGGCCGATGGCGAACCCCACCGCCGGGGTCGGCTTGCCCCCCAGCTGCTCCACCAGGAGGTCGTAGCGTCCCCCGCCTCCCACGGCGTTCTGGGCGCCGGTGGCGCCGGGGATCTGCACCTCGAAGGCGGTCCGGGTGTAGTAGTCGAGCCCCCGGACCAGCCTCGGATCGAGCGTGAACGGGATGTCCAGACGGCCCAGCAGCGACCTGACCGACTCGAAGTGCTCCCGGCAGGCGCCGCACAGGCTCTCCTGGATCGATGGCACCTCCGAGAACGCGTCGGTGCACCGCTCGACCTTGCAGTCGAGCACCCTGAGCGGGTTCTTCTCGAGCCGCTGCACGCACTCGGGGCAGAGCGAAGAGATCCGCGACGCCAGCGCCGCCTTCACCGAGTCGCTGTAGCCGGCGCGACAGGCCGGACAGCCCAGGCTGTTCAGCTGCACCGTCAGCCCGGTGAGCCCCACGGCCTGGCAGATCGCCATCAACAGCTGGATGACCTCCGCGTCGACCTCGGGGCCGGGATCCGCGAAGATCTCCACCCCCAGCTGCAGAAACTGCCGCTGCCTCCCGGCCTGGGGACGCTCGTACCGGAACATGGGGCCCACGTAGTAGAGGCGCTCGACCCCGAGCTGCTCCAGGCCGTTCTCCAGGTAGGCCCTCACCACCGAAGCTGTGCCCTCCGGCCTCAGGGTGAGCTGCCGCCCCTTCCGGTCGGCGAACGTGTACATCTCCTTGCTGACGATGTCGGTCTGCTCGCCGATCGACCGCACGAACAGCTCCGAGGCCTCGAAGATCGGCGTGTCGACCGGGAGGAACGCGTACGACTCCAGCACTTCCGAGGCGCGGCGAACCACCTCCCTCATCGCCGTCGAATAGGGGGGCAGGTAGTCGCGAGTCCCACGCGGAGCAGAGTACTTCATCGGATCGTCACTCCTATGCTGGTCGGGCCCCCCGGGGTGCAGGCTGCTAGATGCGGATGTCGAACCCGGCGAACCGGCCTCCGGCGAACTCCCGCCTCGAGACCGCCTCGACCTCCGAGAACCGGGGCCCCTCCCTGAGAAGGCCGGCCAGTTCGTCCAGCACGGCGGGCCCGGCCTGGGCCACGACCTGGACGCTGCCGTCGGGGAGGTTTCTCACGAAGCCCCGGACCCCCAGCCGGACCGCCACCCGCTGGGCGAAGTACCTGTAACCGACCCCCTGGACCGTGCCGGTGACGATGAACTCCTCGCACCGCTCCTCCGGCACGTCGGTGCGCGGCTCATCCATAGTCCTCGTCCTCCTCCCCGTTCTCGTCCGGGTCTCGCCGAGGGTCTGCCGGGACGTCCGCCCTCGGGGACCCTGGAGAGGCCGCCTGATCCCGGGACGCGTCGTACTCGCGCTCGAGCTCGTCGGTGCCTGGCCGCTCCGTCAGGTACGGTTTGAGCTTCATCCAGAAGTTCTTGCGGTCCATGTGAGCCTCCCGGGCGGCCTGGGAGATGTTCTGGTTCACTCGGTCCATGAGCGAGAACAGGTAGAGCCGCTCGAAACGCTCCATCACCCGCCGCTTCGCGTCCCGGTAGGGAAGCGTCACCAGGGTCTTCATGTCCCCGAGGAACTGGTCTTGCGCCTCCCGGGCCGGGCCGCGGCACGACCACGTCGAGATCCTGGAGGACCACCCCCCTGGCCACGCCGTTCTCGAGCTCCCTGACGTTGCCGGGCCAGTGGTACTGCCTCAGTCGCTGGAGCAGATCGTCGGTGAAGTCCAGGCCGGTCCGCCCGAATCGCTGGCAGTATACCTCCAGGAAATGGTGGGCGAGGATCGGAATGTCC
>JACQZM010000159.1:0-3669 GCA_016213885.1 Candidatus Rifleibacteriota bacterium
TCGCACCGAGCACGATCAGTAGCCCGGACACGGCCCGATGATCCGATCCGGGACCGGGGCGGCCGGTTCATCGATCCGGACCTCGTGGACACGGACGTCGTGGTCGATCCCCTTCACCCGGATCTCGCGGGTCGCCCGGATCGAGATGCGGTCTTTCACGGCATCGCGGGTGCCGTCGCCGATCAGCACTCCCCCCGGCGGCGCCGCCGCTTCGAACCGCTGGGCCATGTTCACGGCATGGCCGATGACGGAGTACTCGACGCGCTGGGTCGCCCCGAGGTTCCCCACGGCGACCCGGCCGGTGTTGACCCCGACCCGGATCTCGATCGACGGCCGTCCGCTCGCCTTCCACGACGCCGACAGATCCCGCACCGCCCGCTGCATCTCGACGGCGGCGTTCACCGCCCGGAGCGCGTGGTCGTCGAACGTCTCGGGGTCGTCGAAGAAGGCGAGCATCCCGTCTCCCATGAACTTGTCCACGGTTCCACCGTGGCGGAAGACGATCTCGGTCATCCGGTCGAAGTACTCGCAGAGCAGAACCTGGACCACATCCGGATCGAGCGTCTCGCTGAGCGTCGTGAACCCCCGGATGTCGGAGAAGAGGATCGTCACGTCGCGGCGTTGCGGCCGCATGCTGAACGCGCCAGGGTCGGCCAGGAGCTTCTTCATCACGCCCGGGCTGAAGTAGCGAGCGAAGGTGTGGACCAGCTCTCGACGCCGGCGGGTCTCCTGGCCGAGCCGGTACTGGATCGTCCCCACGGCGGTCCACACCGTGAGAATGAACGGATCCGTGGCCCTCACCACGAGGCCGGAGAAAGCGAACAGGCACACCGCCACCGCCAGCGACCCGACGGCCAGAGCGGCGGCGACCACGGCGAACGGGGCCGGTTCCAGCCGGCCGGCCAGCCATGGCAAGAGCAGGGTCAGCGCGACGAGGAGCGCCCAGCTCGTCCAGGCCGGCGCGGACCGGAGATGCCGGCCGGAGAGGATGCTCACGGCCGTCGTGGAGTGGATGACGCTTCGCGGCACGTTGGTCTGGATCGGAGTGGCGCCGGGATCGCCCCCGGTATACGTGGGCGCCACCAGACAGACCCTGCCCCGCACGCCTCCGGCGACCTCGCCGCCCGGTTCCATCCGGAGAGCGTCGAGGTACCCTTTCTGGCCGGCCGGTTCATGGCGACCGGTGTAGTTCAACCAGACCCGCATCCGGTCGTCCACGGGAACCCGGACTTCTCCCCCGGGGGTGGGAATCACGACCAGGCCCGGTCCGGGCCGGATCGCTCCGGGGTCGACGCCCAGCGCCAGGCAGGCCATGACCAGGCCGAGCGACGGCAGAGGCCGGCCGTTCACGGAGACCAGGATGGGGAACCGCCGGAACACGCTGTCCGAATCGGGCTCGCCGGCAATGTGACCTGCCCCCCCGAGAGCCGGGGCCAGCCCGGGAAGCGCCGCCATGCACTCCGAGACCGTGAACGGTCGAGTGCCCGGGGGGAACGGCGCTCGCGCCAGGAACCGCTCCATCTCCGCCGGGAACGGCACCGGGGCCACGGCGCTCCGGTCCGCGGCCAGCCGCACCGGGATACCCACGATGACCCGGCCGCTCGCGCGGCAGGCGTCGACGAGGGTCGCGTCCTCCGCGGGGCTCGAGGGCCGTGAGAAGAACAGGTCGAAGGCGACCCCGGCCGCCCCGGCCCCCGAGAGGCGCCGGATCACCTCGGCGTGGCGCGATCTGGGCCAGGGGAGACGGCCGAGGCTGGTCACGGCGTCGTCGTCCATGTCCACCGGAAAGACCGGGCCGTCCCCCGCCGGCGCCGGACCGAGCACCAGGCGGAGCCTGTAGCGGTAGTCGATGCTCCTGGTCTCCAGCTCGTCGAGCCAGGCCGGCCACAGCCCGTGGAGAATCGCCAGGAGCGCGAGGCCAGAGAGCGCTATCGCCAGCGACACAGGAAGGCAGGCGCGCCGGGGCGACCCCGGCTGAGGAGCGGGCACCCCTATTTGCGCCCCTCTCCCCCGGAGATCGGGATCGGCGCCTTCGTACCCGGGTCCCCGAGGTCGGCTGCAGCGCCCGCTGTGCCGGCCTTCCCGGTGCGGTCCTCGGTGGCCGGCCCTGCCGCGGGTTCCCCGGGGGAGGCCGGAAGGCGGCCCGCGCCGGTCTGGGGGGCCGGAGCGGGCGCTGGCTCCCTCCTGGAGGCTCCGGAGAAGAAGAGCAGGAAGACCGCCACGATCGCGGCCAGGACTACCGCACCGATGATCCAGACCCCCAAAGACCCTGCTCTCTTCGCCATCGTTGCCTCCCCGGGTCGTTGCCGGGTCGCGACCCGCGCTCGCCGGACCGGCGCCATCGTATCATCCGGTCGATCGCCCTGTCGACCGCCCGGGAGAGGATACCTCGTCGTCGGCTCTCCCATTCCAGGAGGGAAGGTCTCAGGTGAGAAGGTCGTCGCCCAGCACGAACTCCACGTCCCAGGGGCTCGTCGTGAGGTCCTCGTTGGCCAGGAACCCGAGCGGATGCCTCACCAGCGTCCCCCGGACCCCGGCCAGACGGCCCGGCTCGATCGGGCCCGGACCGGCCTCCTCCAGCTCGGCCAGCGTGGTGAACCTGGAGTGGGGCAGATCCGGAAAAACGCGCTGGTAGAGCTCCGTGTTGCTGTCCGCCGTCGCCAGCCACAGGTCCCGGTAGACCAGCTCGGACGTCGGGTCCGCGCAGGCCTGGCTGTGCTCCGGAAGGCCCAGGTGGTGGTTCCAGAGCGCGACCCTGAAGTCGCGGACCGGATTGGCGCCCATGCCCGCCGGGGTCTCGATCCGGAGCGCGATCTCCGAGTCGCGCACGCCCAGGAGGCTGCGATCGTTGATGTTGGCCGATCCGATGATGGCCAGCCGGTCGTCCACGATCACCAGCTTGGAGTGCACGTAGATCTGCGAGGTGACGCAGCGGTCCGGCGTCACGGCGTGGCCCCGGAGGGAGAAGAACGCCACGTAGTCGTCCAGATCCACGCCCGGGAACTCGTCCCGGAGCCTCTCGAGGAGCGACTGGCCTCCCCTGGAGATGGTCCGGTACTGCCAGCCCAGCAGCGCCCACACCTTGGATTGCTCCCGGAAGTTCCCCTCCGGGTGGACCGGCAGCACCACCACCACCCGGAACCGGGCCCGCTCCCGGATCGCCCGGGAGAGCCGGGTCAGCAGCGCCTCGGCGACCCTGTTGACCACCGGCTCGCCGGCCAGGGAGGAGATGAAGAACTGCTGCTCGATGTAGATGAACCGCTCCGACCGCTCGATCGCGTCCAGCCAGGCGTTGTAGATCGACGTCTCGTGGAAAGCGCCGCCGTTCCACGACGCCAGCGACCTGAGCACCTGGGCGGTCGCGGCGCGGCCCGCCGGCGCGGCGCCGGGACCGCCGACTCGCGGGATCAGCGGAAGCGGCCGGGGAACCTCATCGTCGGACCAGTGGTGATGGTTCCAGCGCTGCACGAACGAGATCGCGACGTCCCGGGCGGCCTCCCCGGCCACCCTGCAGTGGACGTCGTGCCAGGGCATGCGGCACTGGACGGCCCTGTCGAACGGGTCGGAGAACGGGTCGGCCAGCGCATCGTCGTCGAGCTCGGCCACCGAGGGGTGGTAGTAGTCGCATCCCGGGAAGAAGCACCGGCCCTGCCCGTCCCCGGGGTCGAG
>JACQZM010000159.1:3729-8144 GCA_016213885.1 Candidatus Rifleibacteriota bacterium
GAGCAGCGGGTGCTGCAGCGTGTCGTAGCGGCCGAAGCAGAGGTCCAGGCCGCCGACGAAGGCCACGGTCTGGTCCACCACCACGAACTTCTGGTGGTGGGAGAAGAGGATCTCGCGGTTCGTCGGCGAGAGGAAGGTCTCGAGGGAAGGGGCGTGACGGAGCACGTGGATGTTCGGCGAGAGCGAGCCCAGGCGCTCCGCGGCCCTCTGGCTCCCCAGCTCCACACCGGTCTCGGAGTAGAGCAGAATGTACACCCCGACGCCCCGGCCGGCCGCGGCGGCGAGCAGGTTGTCGAGCCGATCCTGGTCGCGAAGCGGCAGGGCGTCGCGCCTCAGGTAGACCTCCGGCGAGAGCCACCAGTCGGCGATCAGCAGGGAGTGGGTCGCTCCATCGATGGCGTCGGCCAGGGCGCCGTAGTAGCTCGAGCCGTCGATGAAGAACCGGACGTCCGGGGCCGGTCGCGGCGGCGCGAAGCTCCCGAAGCGGAAGCTGCCCGCCGTGTGGATCGCCGACCCGAACACGCTCCGCCAGGCGCGCGCCTCGTCCGGCGACTCGAACCGGACCGAGTACTCCTCGTAGGCCGAGCTGACCGTCACCAGGAGCGGATCGCCCGGGTCGGGCGGATCCACGGCCGTGACCATGGCGCTCGGGTAGACCAGCACCGGCTCCGGATCGTGCTCGGAGCGGTGGAACGAGATGACGTCGCAATAGAGCCTGGCATGCAGGCGGGTCTCGTACGTGAAGATCCCGAGATCGTCGGTCTCTCCCAGATCGGCGAGGACGAACGCTTCCAGGAGCGGCCTGGGCGGCTCGGAACGGCTGTCATTCATCGGGTCGACGTGGGTACGGGCGTCGGCGGAGCGGATCGCCTCGCCGCGAGTCCAGACCACACCTTGGGCGGGTCGCCCGCCGCTTGTCAAGCCCCGCCGATCCGCTGAAACTCGGAGTAGCTTCTCGCGGCAGGCCGGCTGGGCCGGACCTCGCAGGCCGTCGACGTCAGGGGGCCTGCGGGGAGCTGGCTGCCCCCGTTGCCTCCACCGGTCCGGTCCGCTACGATGAGCTGGACCGCTCCCGTCGAGCAGGATCGCCGTGCACTACCTCATCATAGTGTCAGGAGATCGCCCGCTGATCGCCGTCCGGCTCACGGATGCCCCCATCACGCTGGGGTCCGGGGCCCAAAGCGACGTGGTCGTCCCGTCCGTCGACCTCTCGCCGGTCCACGCCAGCGTGAGGCCCGACGGGAACCGGTACGTCGTGACCGACCAGGAGTCCGCCACCGGGGTCTGCGTGGGTGGCTCCAGGGTCCTCGAGCACGTGCTGGGCGACGGCGATCTCTGCGAGCTGGGCAGCCAGACCCGGCTGCTCTACCTGGAGCGGTTCGACGAGGCGGCGCTGGCCGCGCTGGCCCCGGCGTCCGCTGCCGCCGGGGGCCCGGGTCGTGGCGCCCCCCGCCCCCGACGACCGGTCTCGCTCCCGGAAAGCGTCGAGGAGCTCCAGACGCTCATCCAGGTGGGCGCCCGGATCGCCTCGAGTCTCGATCTCGACGACGTGCTGAACACCCTGCTCGACAGGGCACTCCAGCTGATGGGGGGCGACCGGGGCTTCGTGATGCTGGTGGAGAACGGCACTCTGGTGCCGATGATCTGCCGCAACATGGAGCGCGACCAGCTCGGGGAGACCGGCACCTTCTCCCACACGTTCGCCCACGCCGTGGTGGAACAGGGCAACACGATCACGGCCACGAACATCATGGACCTCCCCCAGTATCGCTCCCGGTCCGTGATCGCCCACGACATCGGAGCCATCATGTGCGCTCCTCTGAAGCTGGGCGAATCGGTGTTCGGCTGCCTGTACGTGGACGTCAAGAAGGCGACCCCATCGTTCTCCGGGTCCAGGGCCCCGTTCTTCACGGCGCTGGCCAACCAGGCGGCGATCGCCATCCACAACGCCAGGCTGACCCGCAGGCTGAACGAGAACCAGGCCGCCCTGGCCAAGACCCGGGACCTGCTGGGATTCGAGCATGCCGCGTTTCTGCTCTGGACTCCGGACGCCGGAGCGCTCCAGGTTCGGGCCGCCACCGGCCCGCCGCTCGCCGACCCGGTCTGCCCCTGGCTCGGGCCGGTGAACGCCAGCGCCATGGTCGCCTCGTCCACGAAGCAGCCGGTGGTGGTCGATGGGTCGAGCGGGGACCCGCGGCTCAGGGCGCTCCTGAGCGAGAGATACGGCATCGTGCAGCTGACGTGCGTTCCGCTCCTCTCCGGCAACGGGTGCCTCGGGGTGCTGGCCCTGGTGGACACCCGCCCCGGGCGGGTGGCGCTGGCGAGCGACCTGGACCTCCTCGCTTCGCTGGCTGGCCTGGCCGCGGTCTCCATCGAACGGTTCCGCGTCTTGCAGGAGCGACAGGCTCAGGAGAAGCTGAACCGGGAGCTGGAGGACGCCCGGCAGGTGCAGGAGCTGCTTCTGCCGAGCCAGCTGGAGGGGCTCGACCGGTTCGACATATCGTCCAAGTACGCCCAGGCGAACCGGGTCGGCGGGGACTACTACGACTTCATCCCCGTCGGCGATCGGCTCCTCGGCGTGGTGCTGGGAGACGTGTCGGGCCACGACATCGCCGCGGCCATGCTGATGGCCATGGGCCGGAACGTCATCCGGTTGCTGTACGGCAAGGGCGATCCGGTGCTGACCACGGACCCGGAGGTCCACCCGGGGGCGGTGCTGGCCAGGGCCAACGATCTGCTCGCCGCGGAGATACCGTCCGACCGGTTCGTGACCATGGTGGCCGCTGTGCTCGATCAGAGCTCCATGACCCTCCGATGGGCCAACGCGGGTGGCCCCTACCCGATGCTCCTAAAGGCCGGTTCGAGCGCCGTCCGGAGCCTCACCAGCGGCGGCCTGCCGCTGGGCCTGGTGCCGGGACAGGAGTACCCGGAGGAGACGACCCGGCTCGCCACCGGCGACCTGGTCGTGGTCTACACGGACGGGCTGGAGGAGGCCAGAGCGCCCTCCGGAGAGCTGTTCGGCCACGAGAGGATCGAGGCGCTGCTGGTGGAGCACCGGTACCAGGACTCGGCCCAGCTGGTCGAGACGATCTACAGTCGGGCGCTGGAGTTCACGGGACAGCACAGGCTCCAGGACGATTTCACCCTGGTGATCATCCGGGCCAGGTGACGTCTACAGCCGCGCTCCGAGCCCGGCCAGCCGTGCCGCCAGGCTGCCGGCATCGGGGCGTTCGCCCGGCGCGACGGCCGTGCACGCCATCACCAGGGCCGACAGCTCCGAGCCCAGCCTGGGGTGTGGCGGGAGCGGGGGTGGGGCGGAGTCGAGCCTCTGGGCCGGCTCCAGGCCCGCGAAGGGACACAGCCCGGTGACCATCTCGATCATCACCAGGCCCAGCGCGTAGATGTCCGATGCAGGGCTGGCCTTCTCCCCGCGGAGCTGCTCCGGTGCCATGTAGAGGATCGTGCCCGGCGCGTGGCCGGAGCGGGTGAGGGCGGTGGTGTCGGCCATGTACGCCAGGCCGAAGTCCACGACCTTCACCGCGTCCCCTTCGGCGACCAGCACGTTGGCGGGCTTGACGTCGCGGTGGACGATCCCGTGACGATGGGCATGGTCGAGCGCCGCCGCGATCCGGGAGGCGATCTCGAGAACCCTCGAGAGCTCCATCGGCCCACGGGCCAGGATCTGACGCAGACTCGGAGCGTCGAGACACTCCATCGTGTAGTAGTGGATCGGCGCGGTGGCGCAGCCGAAGACCTTGACGATCTTGGGGTGGGAGAGCAGGGTCAGCGCCCGGATCTCCCGCTGGAACCGTCTGATCGACAGGGTGTCACGAGAGGCCCTGACCGACATCACCTTGATCGCCACGGGATGCTCGAGCTGGGTGTCGAACGCCTTGAGGACCACGCCCATGCCGCCCTCGCCGATCCGCTCCACGCCCGTGTACCTCGCGGGAATGCGGGCGAGCAGCTCCTTGAGGCTTTCGGCGGACCGGGAGGGGCAGGTGAGCTGCTTCATCTTCTCGTAGCGGTTCCTGACGTCCTCGAAGTCCGAGGCGATCAGGTAGAGCCGGGCGTAGGCCGCCAGCGCCACCTCGTTTTGCCCGCGCTCCTCCAGGTCCCTGGCCATCAGGTAGAGCGGCCTCGGGCCGGCCCGGGTGGCGTCGAGCTCCTGGTGGGCCAGCATCGCCAGCTCGATCTGACCCTGGCGGATCAGGCAGCGAACCACGTGGCACCGGATGTCGTCGGCCAGTCCCGGGCAGGAGTTCAGCGCCCGCTGGAAGAGCGGCAACGCCTCCGACTCCCTCCCGGCGGCGAGCAGCGACTCTGCCCGCTGCAGCGTCGACGCTCCCCCCGGGCCGCGGGTCCGCATGGCCGTCCAGCACGCGCCGGCCCCGCCCGCCACCGCCACCGCCACC
>JACQZM010000613.1 GCA_016213885.1 Candidatus Rifleibacteriota bacterium
GAGAAGCTCCGCCGCGGAGGCCCGTCAGTGGAGGAGCTTACCGAGCTGATGAAGCGGGTCGACGAGGCTCTGGGCACCGACGATCCTCTCTCCATCAGGATCGTGGAGGAGCTGGCCGATCTGAATCGACGTCGAGGGAACAGGGCCGAGGCGGCCCGGCTCTACGACGCCTGCAAGGCCAGGGCGGAGGACGGCTACGGGGACCATCACTCGGAGACCAGGCGGTTCTCCGAGGCCGCCCGGGAGATGGCGTCTGGCAGCGGCGGCTCGCTCCCCGGAGCACCGAGCACCGCCGTGACGATGATCTTGATCCTGATCGTCGTCCTCGTGGTGGCGATCGTCATCGCCGGAGGTCGACCCTGGCAAGTCCAGCCGTTTCCATGACGAGAGCCCTCGCTCGGCTGATGGTCCTTTGAATCGCCCTGTCGATCTCCCCTTCCCTCGCCCGGTCCGTACAGTGGCCGGCATTCCCGATCACCTCCGACCCCGCCGTCTCCGCCACGGTGGTCGAACGAGTCCACCGGCTCGCGCCGGAACCTGCCGGCATGATTCTCCGAGGGGCTGGCCATCGTCGAGTCGATCCGGTTCACCGACGCGTCCTTGTCGGGGGATCGATGGCTCAGCGAGCTGGATCCGGGAGGAAAGCTCCTGGAGCTTCCGCTCCAGTGCCATGGTCTGATCGGCGGCATCCGGGCCGCTCGCGGACCCGGCCAGCTTCTGCCGCTCCTGTCTTGCCTGCTGGATCTCTCTCTCCTCCGGCCGTGACCTGGCGAAGATCTCCGCGGAGGCTCTCTCGTCCCGGGCATCGCTCAGGCTGGGGATCGTGTCAGAGACGAGCTTCCCTGGGGCGAAGTGGGTCGAAGTGAAGCTGGTAGCCGGATTCTGCTGGATCTGTGGCGAGCAAGTGCCCCACCCCGTACCGCAGATCGGAGCGCCCGCTCACGCGCGGCACAGGCGAGGCAGCTCGCCGACGAGAAACAGCGGCACGTTGAGTACGTTTCCATCCTGACGCAGGTTGCGGAGCGAAGCGCGCAGCGCGAGACGTGGACGGTACTTCTCGGTGTACACCCTCAAGCTCTTGGCCTTCACGTTCACGCTCGCCTTGGCTTCCAGCGGAAAGAGCTCCGCCCCGATGGCGACGACGAAATCCACCTCTGCCGTGGCCTGCGAGCTCCAGTAGCGTGGAGGTTCCGGCACCGCAGCCAGCAGCTCCTGAAGCACGAAGTTCTCGGTCAGAGCCCCCCGGAACTCCTGGAACAGACGATCGCCCTCCACGAGCGTGCGGGCCGGCAGACCCGCCTTGGCCCTCAGCAACCCGACGTCCGGAAAGTACAGCTTGAACGCGTGCGGGTCTTCCAGGGCCGCGAGCGGCAGCGACGGCGCCTTGACCCGGCGCACCTTGACGACCAGCCCGGCCTGCTCGAGCCAACCGATGGCGTGCTCGTAGTCACGCGCCCGCCCGACGCCGCGCAGGGCGGCGAAGACGAACTTCTTGTTCTCGCGTGCCAGCTGAGAGGGCACGGCATCCCACGCCAGCCGTACCTTGGGTACGTCCGGCCGTGGCACATGCTTGCCGAAGTCGAGCTCGTAGGTCCGCAACAGCTCGCGCTGTATCCTCTCCGTCCGGGTCAGATCGCGGTGCTCGATCCAGTCCGCCACCGGCTCAGGCATGCCCCCCGTGACGAAATACGTCTTGAGCCAGTCTACCAGCCGAAGGAACACCGGCTCCGGCACCAGTTCGGTCACGACGGTCTGGGTGAGATAGCTGGCCAGAGACGCCTCCTGGGCCCCTTCGAGAAACTCCCGGAAGGTCAGAGGCCGAAGAGTGACGAACGTGACCTTGCCGACCGGAATCTCGGACCCTGGAACAGTGCGGCGAGCGTGGGGTCTTCCTCCAGATTGAAGTAGGCGCAATCCTCGAATTCCCGCCGGCCGAACTCCTTGAGCAGCCACGTCTTGCCGACCTGCCGGATGCCCAGGAGCACGAGCGGCTTGCGCCGAGGGTCGTTCTTCCATCGAACCAGGTCCCGGTACGGGTGTCTCTGCATGCTTCCATGAGTAGCCAATCGCGCACATTATTTCAATGAACAAAGTCCAAGGTTGCACGTTTTTCGAACGAACCCGAGCCTGCCGGATCGTGACCTCGCCGCGGTCGTCGACGTCGTTCTCTAGAACGCGGTCGGCGGATCCGGGATTCTGGGATTCTCGACGAGGAGCCGGGAGAGCGTGGTACCCTTGAGCTGTCCGGGCGCCGGTGCCGTACGTTCACCGCGTGGGATCGAGGAGGGGAGCATGATCTGGACGAAGTTCGCGGTCGCTGCCGTTGTGGCGGCTCTGATCTCGCTGGCGCGATTCGCAGGCCCCGTGTGGGCAGCTTCCATCGATCCACTGGTGAAGGGGAACAGCGCGTTTGCGCTGGAGCTGTACACCCGTCTCGCCAAGGGAGAGAAGGGCAATTTCTTCTTCTCTCCGGCGAGCATCCACACGGCGCTGGCGATGGCTTATGCGGGCGCGCGCGGTGCGACCGCCGACGAGATGTCCAGGGTGCTGCACTTCGGTCTCGACCAGAAGGACCTCCATCCGACTTTCGCGAGCCTGATCAACACGCTGAACAGCCCTCCTCTCGGCTTCGACCAGAAGCCGGTCTATCAGCTCTGCGTGGCCAACGCGTTGTGGGGCCAGAAGGGGTTTCCGTTCGAGGCGGCGTTCGTGGACCTGGTGAAGAAGAGCTACGGGGCAGGTCTGCACGACACCGACTTCGTGAAGCCGGAGGAGGCCCGCAAGACGATCAACGACTGGGTCGCGGAACAGACCCGGGACAAGATCCAGGACCTCATCCCGGCAGGGCTGCTCCAGGCTTCCATGCGGCTGGTGCTGACCAACGCCGTGTACTTCAAGGCAGCGTGGGCCGAGACGTTCGACAAGTCTGCCACTCAGGACAGGCCGTTCACGACCGGGGCGGGGCAGAAGGTCCAGATCCCGATGATGCGCCAGGAGCGGCACTTCAACTACTCCGAGACGGACGACGTGCAGATCCTGGAGCTCCCGTACATCCGCAATGCCCTGGCCATGTCGATCTTCCTGCCGAAGACCAAGGACGGGCTGGGGCAGTTCGAGGCGAAGCTCGCGTCTCAGCCGCTGTCGGACTGGCTGGGAAAGCTGGGCAACGTCAAGGTGGACGTGAGCCTGCCGAGGTTCAAGTTCACGTCGAGCTTCGGCCTGGGCGACACTCTGCAGGCCATGGGGATCAAGGCCGCGTTCTCGAGCGACCTGGCGGACTTCTCTGGGATGACCACCGCGGAGAAGCTGTTCATCGCGGCGGTCGTCCACAAGGCGTTCGTGGCCGTGGACGAGGAAGGCACGGAGGCCGCCGCGGCCACTGCCGTGGCGATGGACGGAGGCGCGATGCCGCGCCCCGAGGAGCCGAAGGTGTTCCTGGCTGACCATCCGTTCATCTTCCTGATCCGGCACCTGGAAACGGGCGAGGTGCTCTTCGTCGGCAGGGTGGTGAATCCGAAGGCCGAGTAGGCGGCAGGCCCGTCCGGGCCGCCGGAGGGACTGGACCTGGCGAGACGGATGCACGAGGGCCGGATGAAGGACCCGGGAGCGGTGGCCGTCGGTGACATCGTCTTGCTGGTGGTGGGCCGCTCGGCGCTGGCGCAGCAGCGCCCTGCCCGGACCGCGGTGAACCATGAGCTCGCGCGGCAGGTTGCCCAGGTCGCCCGCCAACCCGACAGCGTCGAGTCGCTGGACTCGAAGCTGCTGGCGGCCATCGGCGCCGCGCCTTGCCACGGTCAGCCATGGAGAATGATCTGCATTCTGGACGAGGCTCCGCATCTTCCATGGACGTGATTGCCCTCTTGAAGCGGATCGGATCCGGCGGGCGACGGGAGACGCTCGTCGCGCGACTGCCTTCCCTGATGCCGCGTCGCGTCTCGATCGGTCGTATCCTCGAGCCCGGATTTCCGGCCCTGGAGGGGCGTGTGTGGGTGCAGGCTAAGGACGAGGTCCACCGGCTCCTCCTTTCGCTCTTCGGTCTTCGAGTCCACGTGGAGGACCGGGGCGCGGCCGATGCAGCATCGCTCTTCCGGCGCGCGGGCATCGCTCCCCAGCGGGGAGTGGACTTCCTGCTCTCACGGCTCCTCCCGGCGCGTTCCCGGCGGCAGATCTTCCTTGGCCAGGTGCGTGAGTCCGTGGAGGCCCATCGTTCGCAGCGCGTCGCTTCTCTCCTGCCCGCATCGCACCGTCGGATCTCGAGGAGGACAGGTCTTGCGGAGGCGATCGTGGCGACCTTCGAGGTCCGTTTGCGCGCCGGTCTGGAGGAGTCGAGGAGCGGAATCGGCCGTCTGATCGACGCTGGTGGTGAGCTCATGTCCATGGACGCCTGGCGCAGAGTCGTGGCCCGGCAGACCGACGCTGATCTCGTCGTGACCAACGTGCCGCTGCTCTACGGGCACAGGGATGGAACGGCGCTCCACGCCCTGATCCGGGGTGGGCTCATCGGTGGTTTCGTCAGCAGGGACGTCCGGAGAAGGCGCTTCGGTGGGACTTCCGTGGTGACCACCCATCCGCTCGTCAGCGCCGATCCCATCGTAGCAAGCCTGCGGGGCGAGCGCCTGGCGACGCCCGCGGTCTCTCGGACCCTGGCTGCGCTGATGGCCCACGAGCTCGTGCACCTGGTGTTCGCGGCGGACGACAACTACTCGCACGAGCGCTGCTTGATGCGCCCACCGTCCGGGCTCGACTTCCACCGCTTCTGGCTCGGCGACAGGCCGGTGCTGCCGTGCTGCCGATGCAACCGACATGTCCGGGTGGTGGAGGTCCTCGAGAGGGCAGGATACCTGGCTCCCGGCCTCCGCGGCCTCCGAAGGCGGGCCGATGGCGCTGGGCGGGCGGGGGGCCGGGCGCTGGACCGATGAGGTGAAGGCGCGCTGCATCACCGCCCTCGAAGACCCCTCGGTGTCTCTACTCGACACCGCGACCCGAGAAGAGCTGACGTCCGGGCACATTCGAGCCCGGTTCGCGCGACCTAGATCAGCTGGCCACCTCGCCTGAGGTCGCCACTCATCACTTCGAGCAGTCTGTCTCGCCGATCAGGTGCGAGCGGCAGGTCGCGGATCCTCCGATCGAGCACCTGAGCATTCACCAGGCCGTGTCGGATCGCGGCACAGACGAAGTCCCGGTCTTTTTCGCGTCCCGCCGCGTATTTCGATGCCACCAGATCATGGACCTCCAGGGTCCAGCCGGTGGCACCGCGGGTGTTCTCGTTCGAGATCGGAATCAACCGGTCCTTCCAGCCCGACGGGAGGATTGCCGTCTCCTCACCGACCCCCTGGGCGTAGTAACCATACATCTCATGAAACGGGGAGCCTTCCCCGATGCTCCCGTCGATGAGGTCCCATCTCTCCGGGACGTTCCTCGGGTACACGTCCGCTTCCATCGAGACGCAAAGCTCCGCCGGAGGATCAGGGAACTGACCCAGGATGGACTGACTGCCGATGACGATCAGCTCACGGTCATCCGCGATGGCGGAGGCGGCGCGGATGATGTGTTCGAGCTGGGCGCGAGTCACGGGCGCCCACCGATCCGGCTCTTGACCTCTCGCCAGAGCCGCCAGCGCTCGCGTGGATCGATCGCTCCGGCGAAGGGCGTCGCCTGGCGAAGAGCCTTCGCTTCCTCGCCCTCGTCGGTCAACACGGCGAGGATGTCAGCGAGGGGCCGATCCAGGATCTCCCTCCACCGTCGCGCGTACTCGGCGGATCGGCCACCCAGTTTCAGCCATTGTTCGACCCTCGAGCGAGCTCGGGCCAGGAGCCCCGGATCGGCGGGGAGACGCAGAACCACGGCTCGATGATAGGCCAGGCTCCTCTCCTCGGCAAGCCGATGAAGATGAGCCGGCGGCGTTCGATCGCAGGGGGTGCTCATGGATCTCAGAATAGCCCGGAAGGACGCCACCCTGCAAAGATGCCACGGGTCCTCGTCGGTCAGGGAGTGGAGGGAGCCGTGGCCCCTGACACCCACGGCGGCCAGGAGCACCTGACGCCCGGACACACCCGGAGCGTGTTGCGAGTTTCGCAACACGCTCTCGCTCGTGACGTCCGCCGCGACGCCGAGGGCGTCCAGAAGTTGCCCCAGGATCTCGAGGTGACGCGGGCCGGGGGCGGCGATCTCCACCTGCGGTCGGGCAAGCCAGGTCCGGACGTGGCCGAGGGCAAGCGCCGGGCTCAGAGGTGTCACCAGTACGGCCGGGTGGGTCATCAGACGGATGAAGCCCAGGCTCACCACCCACGGGATCCCTACGATCTCGGCACCGTTCAAGAGACCCTCCCACCACGCCCGGGCCGTCGCATGACTCGGTGCGTCAGCGTTGTAGGCGTAGACCAGGAGGTTGACGTCCGGGACGATCATCGACCGCGTCGAGCCTCCAGGAGGAACTCATCGGTGTCCAGCTGATCCAGGAGCTGATCGAGCTTGCCGACGTCGAGCCCGGGTCGGAAGCCCCCATGGTGCGGCTCGACGGAAAACGGCTCGACGGCGTCGGACCGTTCCTGGGCGTCCAGGCCGCGGGGGATCGTCTCGTTCAAGACCGCCTCGAACGATGTGCGTCTCCGGTGTGTGAGCTCCCGGAGCTTCCGGGCCACGTCGGCGTCGAGTGTCACAGTGGTTCGCATGTAGACATCATGGCATCATGAGCTGTAGTCATCAAGATGCTCAACGGTGCTGGCCGGTCAGGAACCGCAAAGAGGAAACGCAGTACGCGTCGGCCGGGCCAACGCCGTCGCCGAAGGGTGTTCCGGCGCCTTTCCACTGAATCCCCTCCACGTCCTTGGTGACTCTGCAGCCAGGCCGAGGCCTGATCACAGGCCCGACTCCGCGCAACAGGCGGGGGATCCTGGCACACCCCGCTTCTGGCACCCGCTCCGGCGATCTGGTATGTTGCCGCCAGGAGTCCCGGAGCCCGTCGAGCCGACGGTCCCGTCGAGCGGCCACTGGCGGCCCCCACCCATGATCACCTTCCACAACTGTCCCCCACCGCCGGAGCCGTTCGTCGGCCGGGAACGGGAGCTGGAGCTCCTGGAGAAGCGGCTCCGCGACTCCCCGCTGATCACGCTGGTCGGCGCAGGAGGGATCGGGAAGACCGCCCTGGCCGTGACTCTGGCCTCCAGGGCGGCGGAGAGCCTGGACCTGATCCCGCTCTTCGTCGCCTGCCGGCCAGGCTGGGCGGCCGGAGCGTTCCTCGCGGCGATCCACCTGGAGCTGTCCCGGCTCGGCGAGGAATCGTTCGGCGTGTCGCTCAGGGACCGGACCTCCAGCGTCAGGGATCGGACGGTCCACCTGGCCGGGCTGCTCGACCGGGGCGGCTTCCTCCTGGTCGCGGACGATCTGGGACAGCTTCCGGCCCAGGACATGAAGATCCTCGTGGGCGCTCTGGTGGACCGGCTGGAGCGCGGTCGGATCGTGGCGACGTCCCGCCGCACCGTCAGGTACACCTCGCTCGCCGGCCGCTCCGGTTTCGAGATGCGGCTCAAGGTGCTCGGCCGGGACGATGCGATCCGTCTGCTCGCCGCCCTGGGCCGCACCGAGCGGGTCGACGACCTGCTCGCCCGGGCGGGAGGGCATCCCCTCTACCTGCGGCTGGTCGCCCGGGGGGGCGCCGTGGCCGGCGCCGCCGGGGTGCTCGAGTCGGTGCTCGCCGGCCTCGGGCCGCTGGATCTGGAGGCGCTCAGGGCGCTCTGCGTTCTCCGGGTGCCCGTCAGCCACTCCGACACCGTGGACCTGGCCGGTCCGGCGTCGGCGTCGACCCTGGAACGGCTGGAAGACCTGTTCATCCTCACCCGGGTCCACGGCGGTCGACGGCACCTCCCGGCGTTCGTGGCCGATCCGCTCAGACAGAAGCTGGGGCCCGACGAGCTCAAGGCGAGACACCGGCGGGCCGCGGAGCTGTTCGAGGCCAGGTACCTGGCGGAGATGACGCTGGTTCCCGACGCGGTGGTGGAGGCGTTCCACCACTTCGTCGAGGCCGGCGACGCGGACCGGGCCACCCTGCTTCTCGCCCAGGCCGCCGCGACGCTGGAGGCCAAGGGGTGCTTCCGGGAGCTCCTGATGCTGACGGACCAGGCCGACCCGGAGTACATGTCCCGGCCCAACGAGCTCGCCCTCATCCGCGCCCGGTCGCTGAGGCTGGTCGGGAAGAACCGGGAGGCCCTGCGCACCCTCGCCGAGCTGGAGGCGATCTGCCCCCGGGGGGCTCTGGCCGCGGCGATCTGGGCGGAGAAGGGGCAGGTGCTCCAGGACCTGTCGGACGGAGACGGAGCGCTGAAGGAGTTCTACAGGGCTCTGGAGCTGGCCCGCGAGGTCGGGGCCCGGCTGCTGGAGGCGCAGCTCAACAACAAGGTGGCGACGGTGCTCAAGGACCGGGGCGAGTACGACCGGGCAGTGCCGCTCTACCGGCAGGCCGCGGACTTCGGCATGGAGGTCTCCGCCGACGTGGAGGTGGCGTTCGCCATGCACAACATGGCGAAGATCCACTACCTCAGGGGCAGGCTGGACCAGGCCCGGGCGCTCGTCGAACGGGCCCAGAACAGCTACGAGCGACTCGACGATCCGATGGGTCGGGCGCTGGCCAGAAACCTGGTGGCCAACATCCACCGGGACCTGGGCGACCTGGTCACGGCCCGGGAGATCTACAGCGAGAACCTGGCCACGTACAGGAGCCTGGGCAGCCGGTTCGGAGAGGCGTTCAGCCTCTCCAACCTGGGCGACGTGGCCCGGGAGGAAGGGCGGATCGAGGAGGCCCGTGAGGCCTATCTCGAGGCGCGGCAGCTCTCCGTGGCCATAGGAAACCGCTTCGGCGAGGGCATCTACACCACGAGGCTGGCGGAGGCTCACCGGGCGTGCGGCGACTACACCGAGGCGCTGGCCGCGGTGGCCCAGGCGCGGACGATCTGGGAGGCGATCAAGAACACCTCCGGGGTCGGCTGGGCGCTGACCGTGGAGGGCGAGATCCAGCGCGACCGGGGCGCGTACGCGGAGGCGCTGGCAGCGCTGGAGCAGGCGGAGTCGATCCGGCAGCGCCTGAAGGAGTCGGGAGGGCTGGCGGTCTGTCTGCTGGCCCGCTCCATGATCCTGGCCGATCTGGGCGATCTCTCCGCGGCGTCGTCGCTCGCGGAGCGGGCCGCGGAGCTCCTGGCCAAGGGGGGCGGCCCCGACAGCCCCCAGAACCTGTCGAGCCAGGCCTACCTGCTGTTCCGGCGTGGCGACCGGAAGGGGGCGCGGCAGATCCTGGAGGCGTTGATCGCACCCGGTCCGGTAGGACCGTCGACCCGGGAGCGGGTCAGGGCGCTGGGCTCCCTGGCCGCGGTCCACGTGGCGGAGGGCGACCCGGCCCGGGCCCGGAATCTCATCGAGGAGTCGCTGCGGTTCTCCCGGGGCCACCACGACAGGCGGGGGGAGGCGATCGCGCTGGTCCAGCTGGGGGCTGTGCTGGCCTCCCAGGGCGAGCTCGACCGGGCCGCGGAGTCGTTCCGGTCGTCGCTGGCGCTGGCCCAGGGGCTCGGGGACCGACGAGGCGAGGCCCAGGCCGCCCTGGGACTCGGCGAGACGATGCTGGAGCTGGGAGCTCTGGAAGAGGCGCAACGGTTCCTCGGCAGGGCCGTGGAACTCTCCCAGGGGGGGGGCTACGTTCGCCCCGAGACCAGGGCTCTGCTGGGGCTCGCGGAGGCGGCGCTGGCCCGGAAGCTGTCGGAGCAGGCGGCCGAGCTGGCCGGCAGGGCGCTCGATCGAGCCGTGGCGGGTGCGCTGGGGCCCGAGAAGCTGTTTGCCCAGGGCGTTCTCGCCCTGGCCGGTCAGGGCGTTGCCGGGTGCCCGGCGTCCCGGATGATCGAGGAGCTCGAAGCTCAACGACAGGGGTCGCTGGCAGGCCGTCTCAAGAGGTATGGCTAGGCCGGAGGTGCCGATCATCGTCGCCACGAGAGCGTTCGTCGTCGCGCTGCTTCTCGCCATCCCGATCCCCGCCAGCGGGTGGGGCTGGCAGGCACACAGGCTGATCACCGACCTGGCGCTGGACCTCTTGCCGCTGGAGCTCAGGGTTCGCTGGCTCCCGCTCGAGCAGGAGCTCCAGGAGCAGTCGGTGAGGCCGGACCGCCTGGCCGTGGTGGACCCCCGGGAGGCGTTCAAGCACTACATCAACCCGGAGTGCATGGAGCCGGGCTACCTCGAGTTCCTGAAGACCCACCCGCCGCTGCCTCGAAAGCGACGTTCGGCGTCCTCGGACAGCAAGACGCCGGACGAGGAGAAAGACGACGAGGCCGAGGGGAGCGAGAAGAAGGCGAAGGAACCGAAGGAGGAGAAGCCCGCTCCCGCCAGGCTCTACTTCCAGGGGCGGATCCCGCTCTCGATCCAGGAACAGGACCGGCACTTCTCGCTGCTGCCACCCGACTTCGGCGACTTCGAGCGCATCGTCCCGAAGCCGTTCAGGCCCGAGGTCGGTACCGTGGTCTACCAGCCGGCGTACTACTACGAGGTGCTGGTGAGAGAGCTCCGGGCCGGCAACAAGCCCGCGGTGTCGGCGGTGATCGGCAGCCTGGCCCACTACGTGGGGGACCTCCACGTTCCGCTCCACACCACGGTGAATCACAACGGGAGGTTCACCGGGAACTACTACCGCGGATCCGGCCCCAACCACAGCGTCCACTCGAGGTTCGAGACCGGGCTGGTGAAGTTCCTGGGGCCGGCGCTCAGGGGGATGGTGGCCCGCCGCCTCCGGCCGGCCCGCTCGCTGGACCGGTCCCTGCTCACCCGGATCGTTCTCGAGAGGGCCCGGGAGGCCGGCGGGTTCGTCGGCACGGTCATCCGGACCGACCTCGACTGGTTCGCTCGCCACCCCGGCACCCGGGTCCAGTGGAAGCGGTACTATCCGGAGGTACAGCCGGCGCTGGCCCCGATCGTGGAGCGGCAGATGGCCGCGTCGGCGCAGC
>JACQZM010000614.1 GCA_016213885.1 Candidatus Rifleibacteriota bacterium
CGAGGCCGCCAGGCCGACCATGCTGATCACCACCAGGAGCGATTGGATGCTGATCGCCGTCTGCGTGAGGTGGAGCATCACGATCGTGCCTCCGAACCCCATCGGGACGGTCAGGATCACCACGAACGGATCGACGAACGAGCGGAACTGCACGACCATCACCAGGTACACCAGCACCAGCGCCAGGATGAGCCCGTACCCGAGGCCGGCGAACGACTCGGCCATCTGCCGGACCTCGCCGCCCATCCGGATGCGCAGCCCCTCCGGGATCGGGCGCGCCTGGTCGGCCTTGCGCTCCTCGATGATCCTGTCGAGGTCGCGGGCCACCGCGCCGACATCCCTTCCTGCGACGTTCACGAACACGTCGATCACTCGCGTGATGTTGTGGTGATGCACCTCGTTGGTCGTGGTGTCGAACTCGAACCGGGCGACATCCTTGAGCTGGACCGGCGTGGAGCCCTTTCTCGAGGCGGAGGTGATCGGGATGTCCGATAGCGTCGACAGATCGCGAATCAGCTCCTCCGGATACTGGGCCCCGATGAAGTAGTGGTTTCCGTTCCGGTGGTCGATCCAGAACGACTTGGCGAAGGCCACCGACGAGGCCAGCGCCGTTGTGAGGTTCGTGACGACGTCCTCCTGGGAGAGGCCGAGCTCGGCAGCCTTCCGCCGGTCGACCTCGATCCGGATGAGAGGGAAGTCCAGCCGCTGCTGGATGCGTGCATCCGCCGCCCCTGGGACCTTGCGGATCCGCGCCACCAGCTCCTCGGCGACCTGGCGCCCGCCGCGCAGGTTCTTTCCCTCGACCTGGATGTTGATCGGCGACGGCAGCCCGAAGTTCAGAGCGGCGGTCATCAGGCCGCCGGTGTCGAACGCGAGCTCCACGCCCGCCACCATGTCGGGAAGCGCGCGCCGGAGCACCCCGGCCCACTCTTGCGCCGTCCGGGTCCTCGCCTCGGTGAGCTGGATCGCCACGAAGGCGTCCGACGGTCCCGTGTTCGGCGTGTAGGCTGCGGGCCAGTCGTTGAAGACGCCGATGTTCGTGATCAGTAGCCCCAGCTCGCGGGCCGGGATGATCTTGCGAACCGCCGTCTCGATGCGGGCCATCAGCTTCTCGGTGACCTCCGGTCGGGTCCCCGACGGGGCGCGGGCCAGGATGGTGAACTGGCCCGAGTCGACCGCCGGGAAGAGCTCCTGGCCCAGCTTCGGGTAGAGCAGAAAGGACGCCCACAGGAGCCCGGCGGCGCCGAGCACGACGAGCAGCGGGACGGCGAGACAGACGTCGATCACCCGGCCATAGAGGCGCGTGAGGAGCCCGGCCTTCACCTCGGGATGCCCCGGCGGCCGCACGACCGGGTGCAGGAAGCGGGACACGCAGGCCGGGATGACCGTGATGGAGAGCAGGTAGGACGCGGCCATCGCAAGGCAGACCGCCTGCGCCAGCGGCGTGAACAGGAAGCGTCCCAGGCCCTTCAAGAACACGACCGGGGAGAACACGACCATGATCGTGATCGTAGCGACGAGGACCGGCAGCGCGACCTCACGGGTCCCTTCCAGCGCAGCCTCGACCGGACTCTTCCCTTCCTCGAGCAGCCGCATGCAGTTCTCGAGCACCACGATGCCGTTGTCGAGCAGCATGCCGATCGCCAGCGCGAGCCCACCGAGTGTCATCGTGTTCACGCTGCCGCCGAGGAAGTACAAGCCGGTGATGGCGGCGAGCACGGAGAGCGGCATCGAGACGAGGATGAACAGCATCCCTCGACCGCTGCCCAGGAAGATCAGGACCATCACCGCCGCGAGGACCGCCCCCAGGAGGGCCTCGTTGCGCAGGCTGTCGATGGCCTTGCGCACGAACACGGTCTGGTCCATCACGATGCTCAGGTCGATGCCCTTCGGCAATCGCTCGAGCATCAGGCCGATCTGGTCCCGGATCCCGTTCACGACCTGGATGGTGTTCGCTCCGGGCTGGCGGTAGATCGGGAGGTAGACCTGCCGCACGCTCTCCTGGGTGGCGCTTCCGATGCGGACGATGTTGGTCTGGATCTCCGCGCTGTCCTTCGCGGAGCCAACGTCCCGCAAGTAGACGGGGCCGCCGACGCCGACGCGCACCGGGATGTCGTCCAGATCGGCCACCTTCGCGACCATGGCGTTGGAGTCCACCTGGTACTCCGTCTGGCCCATGCGCATCGTGCCCACGGGAATGAGCACGTTGGACCTTCGGATCGCATCCACGACGTCCATGGGCGAGAGCTTGCGCGATTGCAGCTTCTGGGGATCGACATAGGTCAGGATGCGTCGGAGCTTCCCGCCGAAAACGGCCGGGGCGACGACGCCCGAGATCGACTGGAGCCGGTTCCGGAGCTCGTAGTAGGCGACGTCGTAGAGCCGGGTCTCGTCGAAGGCTGCGCGGGAAACCGCGATCAGGCAGAGCGGCACCGCGGCCGTGGGGTCGTAGGGCATCACCATGGGCGGCACCGTGCCCGGCGGCAGGTAGTAGAGGTCCGACATCGCCAGCGTCGAGACTTGCGCGAGCGCCGTGTTCGGGTCGACGTCCTCGCCGAAGTAGTCGCGGACCACCGAAACGCCGACCAGCGACTTGGCCTCCTGCCAGCTGATCCCGTTGGCCTGGCCGGTCCAGCGTTGCATGCGCGTGCTGATGTCTTGCTCCACGATCTCGGCCGGCATCCCGGGATAGAGAGTGAGCACCTGGACGGCCGGGGTGCGGAAGATCGGCAGGAGATCCGTGGGGATGCGAACGAGCGCCACCGTCCCGATGACGAGAATGGCCAAGCACAGCACGACGACGGCGTGGGTGTTCCGGACCGAGAGTCGAATGATGTCCATGGGACCGAGCGTGGACGATGGGTCGTCTCCGCCTTGCCTCCACATCCTGTAGGGCCGCGAGAGGCCGGGTCTGATTCCCCGTCGCGAAAGAAGCGACCTCCGCGGATCAGAACTCGATCTGACCTCGAGGTGGTATCCTACCTCGGATGCCGTCACCCGTCGAGCGAAGGGCGAGGAGAGATGGATCGGATCGACCCTGAGCGCTGGGTGGACGAACACGGCGATGGGCTGTATCGGTACGCCTTGGCGCGCCTGCGCAACCCCACCCAGGCCGAGGACGTCGTGCAGGAGACGTTCGTCACGGCGCTGCACGCACGCGAATCGTACGGCGGCCGCTCCACCGAACGCACGTGGCTGACGGGAATTCTGCGTCACAGGATCATCGACCGGTTTCGCCGTCAATGGCGGGAGCAACCCGTGTCGGCGTTGGACCCGGCCGACGCCCAGGACGCTGCGCTCGACGGGCTGTTCGACGAGCGTGGGATGTGGCTTCGCGACAAGCCCCAGCCCTGGCTCGACCCGCCCGGCGTTGATGATCGAGGCGGCCCGGATTCTCCACGAGGCCCGGAGTCCTCGCATAGGCATGCGCGGCTGCTGCAGATGCGCCGCAAGTCAGTATCCGAGGACACGCAGCAGTACACGCGCAGGACGCTCGTTCCCGTTGTGGCCCTCCGGGCGGCGAAACCCCATGCACCAAGGAGGCCGCCCGGGTAGAATGCAGACCGACCGTTCGGGAGGCGCCCATGAGATCCGTGCCGCCGATCGCCGCGTGGGCTGTCGTGCTGTCGCTCACGCCGGCCGCCGTTCTTCGGGCAGGTGACGCTCCCTACGACCCGGGCGTGCCGCTCACAGCGAAGACGTTCGCCGTTCCCCACCTCGGCGGCAGGCTCCCCGCGACCGAGATCAGGCTTCCGGAGCCCAGAACACCGGTGAATCCCCCGTGTTTCGACAAGCCCGAGATTCGTGCTCTCTACGACGCGGCCACCAAGGCGACGGTGGCGACGACGACGGTCGGCCTGCTCGAGAAGCTCGACCGCCTGTGCCCCGATGCCCCCAACGCGCTCTTCGACCTCGGAATAGCCTACCAGAAAGCGGGACGATCGGTGTTCGCGGGCAGGCTGTACGGCCGCTATCTGACCCTCTTCCCGCACGATTGGGAGGTGTGGAAGAAGCTGGCGCAGGTCGAGCACGCCCTCGGCAACAGGATCGCGGCGAGCTGGTTCCGTGACGCCTACGCCGCGCTCTTCGCGGCGAAGGTGGACCCGAAGATGCCGCCACGGCTGGTCCTCGACAATCTCCGACTCGTGTCACGGAAGGGCGCCCAGCTCTGGTTCTACTCCTGGGAGAACCTCGACGCGAGCGGCTCCAGGCCGATCTACGAGGCGACAGTGACGCGAACTGATACCGATGGGAGCGCGCCGATGGTCCGGTTCGTGGGGCACGCACTCGAGCACAAGAAGCTGTTCGTCGCGCTGGACGCGCATCTCGCGAGCGGCCGCCGGACCATCGGTGAGATCCCCGCCGTCCCCGGGTGCTACGACTCGGGCAGAGAGGCGGTCTTGAAGTACCTCGCAGCGAAGGGCATCACGCCGGAGCTGCGGTGAGGGTCGGTCGGAGCGATGCTGGGCTTCCTGTCGGGGGGGGCTGCTCCTGCCGATCGGCCTCGTCAACTCCATGCTCTGTCCGTGGCAGGAGTTGACGCAGACGTCGTTCGGCACGGCCGTGGCATTCGAGACCAAGCTGACGCCCCCGCGTGAGCCGTCGGGGGCCGCCGACCCCATCACGAGCGAGCGCGGCCCGCGCGC
The DNA here is from genome assembly GCA_016213885.1 of Candidatus Rifleibacteriota bacterium. Classification (GTDB taxonomy): domain Bacteria; phylum Muiribacteriota; class UBA6191; order JACPRK01; family JACQZM01; genus JACQZM01. The sequence continues at coordinate 4,647 of JACQZM010000614.1, forward strand.
GCTCGCACGGCGCGACCGATGACGTTCCCGCCGATGGCCGGGTGGAGTTCGCGAACGGGATCGAGGCCGGTGGCGCCTGCGCCGGCCTCCTGATAGGATGAGGTCACCGCGCACGGGCGTCCGGACCGTTGCTCCGGGTCTGCGCCCGCCGCGTGACCGCAGACCTCCCGGAGGGTCCCTTGGGCCGGTACAGACCCGTCGGATGCCTGGGCATGGGCGCGGTCGGCGTCGTCTACCGGGCGATCGAGCTCGACTCGGGGCGAGCGGTGGCGATCAAGTTCCTCATGGGGCACCACCTCTCGAGCACCGTGCAGGTGGCGCGCTTCGTTCGTGAGGTGGACGTCCTCAGGAGGCTCGCCCACCCGAACATCGTCCCGATCCTCGACGTTGGCCGCCACCTCGACCGGTTCCTGTTCTACGTGATGCCGTTCATCGACGGCCCCGACCTGCACCATCGCATCCAGACCCGTGGCCGGCTCGCTCCCGGGAGCTGCGCGGCCATCCTCAGGCAGATGCTCTCGGCCCTCGAGTGCGTCCATGCGGCAGGACTCGTCCACCGAGACGTCAAGCCGGGCAACACGATCGTCGACGAGTCCGACCGCGTCACTCTCATGGACTTCGGTCTCGTCCAGGACCCCGCCAGGACGCGGCTCACGGCCGACGGCAAGTGGGTCGGTACCCCGCTCTACGTTCCACCCGAGGCGATCACGAGCCAGCAGTTCGAGCCCAGGAGCGACCTCTTCTCGCTGGGCGCCACCGTGTACGAGGCGCTGACGGGCCGTGCTCCGTTCGCCGGGACGTCGCTGGCCGAGGTGCTCTCGGTGTCGTGGTCTTGGTTCTCGATGTAGGTCTTGATCACGTCGTCGGTGATGTTGCCGCTGCTGCAACAGAAGTACCCGCGCGCCCACAGATGCCCGCCCCAGAACTGCTGGCTGCTCTCCTGGTGTCCGGGCCGCTAG
>JACQZM010000624.1 GCA_016213885.1 Candidatus Rifleibacteriota bacterium
CCGTAGGCCTCATGAAAGAGGGCCCCGATAATGCCGAATCGTCAAGGTGTGTGGCCAGCCATGGCGCTGACTACAGGCGCAACCCCCGGGTACAGCAGGTCCGGACTCGGCATAATCCGGGACTCGGCATAATGACGAAAGATGTGGCAGCCCCCCTTCTTCTCGATCTTTGCCTGAACCAGGTACTTCCGCACCATCTCGCTCAACCGTGACAGCTGGGAGAAGGGATTCCCATCCGCCGTCAGGAACAGAGCCCCCCCGTCGGGCTCCACGACGAAGTCCGGCCGTACGTCGGTCACGTACTTGTCGACCCACGCCAGCGCCCGTTCCCCGATCGGGACCACCCGGTCTCTGAGGTTCTTGCCCTCGCGCACCATCAACACCCCGCGGGCCGCGTCCAGGTCGTAGAGGGTGAGATGGGCCAGCTCCTTGCGCCGCACCCCCGTGGAGTAGAAGGTCTCCAGGATGGCGTGGTCCCGGATCCCCAGAGCGGTCTGGATGTCCGGCTGGTTGATCACCCAGTCGGCCTCCTCGGCCGTCAAGATATCCCGCGGCAGCCGCAAGCCACGTCGGGGAAGCTCGATCTCGGAGGCCGGGTTGAACAGCGTCAGGTGCTGTCGTGTCATCCACCGGAAGAACGACTTCACGGAACAGAGCAAGTGATGCTGCGACCGGAAGCTCAACGGGCGGCCGTCCGTCCGGCGGTGGTAGTACAGCCAGCGTTGATACCGCTCGATGATCGGCTGGGTCACCTCCGTCGGCTCGCTCAAGCTCCGCTCGTCGCACCAGGTAAGGAACCGGCGCAGGTCGTTCGACTGACATCGAAGCGTGTCGGACGAGTAGTTCCGTGCTCGCAGCCAGTCGAGGTACTCCTCACGCAAGGCCCACATCCCCCGAAGGTCTCCGGGCAGGAGAGGCCTCTTGCGGGGTGGGTCTCGACGACGCCTCCTGCGGATCGCGCTCACAGCGGGTCCTTCGAGGGAGCATGGGCGGAGGGTCGATCGGGCGAGTACGGTACGATGGGAACGGTCGAGTCCAGTACCGTGTTTTTCGAGGATTTCGTGGCTCCATCTCCGGAACCCTGATCAGAAAACGCACTCGACCCATTGTCTCCACCCGACGAACCGGCGACGATGGGGCGACGATGGGGGGACGAACCACCGACGAACTCGTCCTTTTCGGCGACGAACTGGCCTTCCGACCCGACGAACTTCTTGTCGTACCCGTGCGCCTGCTCCAGCTCGTCGGGGTCGATCAACCCCATCAGGAACGGTTGTCCCTCCTGGCCCTGACCATCGTAGATCAGCTCGTAGACGAAGCTCTGGCCACGCGTCCCCCGGTGCACAACCACGTATTCGAGGGCGACCAGCTTGTCCAGGTGGACACGAGCGCGTGGCTCGGAGCACCCCGTCAGAGCCCGCAGGTCCTTGCGCTGGAATCGAAAGTCGGACCGGCTCATCGACAGCCGCTCGCACTCCTGGCCGACCCAGCCATGAAGCCGCTGAAGCAGCCGGCGTGTCTGCGGTGGGAGTTCGTCGAGCGATCGGCCCAGCACCTCGTGTGCCAAGCGGTTGGCGACCCGGATGTCCTCGTGCGTGACCTCGATGTACTCGATCTTCTGGCCGTTGTGCTCCACCACCTGGACGGTCCGCTGGTACTGGTGAAGCAGCGTCACCGCGCGGATGAGCGTGAGGTACTTGCCGTGGTCCCGGCGCATCCGCGTCTGGTCGTCGCGGAACGTGAGGCGCGGCGCGTACGGGTTGGCGACCAAAAGAGGGCGTAAGAGTCGCTGCGCGTTCTGATGGAGTTTGACGATCCGCAAGCCGTCGCGCCCGGTGAGTTGACCCTCGAGCGTCTGCCGCTCGCGCTGCATCTTGTGGATGATTCGCGTCTGCTCGCGCTCTTCGTTCACCGACAGGATCACACAGCGGTTGAGAAGCTCCTCGTCGATCTCCACCGCTGTTGTTGTCAGAAAGATCATCACCGGGCCTTCGACCCGGTACTCATGGGTGACGTGCCGGCCGGTCGATGGGTCCTTGCCGGTCGAGGCGATGGTGAGCTCACCCTCGCTCTGCAGGAGCTTGAGCGCGTAGCTCGCGCGCTCGGCACCCTCCTCTTCCACGATCGCGAGCACCTTGTGCTTCAGGTCGGCGGAGCCCATGTAGAAGAGGGATTGGCCGGTCATCGCCGAGTACTTCACTCGATGCTCGGACGGCAAGAACGACAGGATGGCCTCCATCAGCGAGGACTTGCCGGCGGCCGATGAGCTCTGGATCACCACAGCCAGTGGGGTGTCCAGCAGACGTGTCACCGCGGCCAACAAGCCCACGAGCAGGTTGGTTTCCTCGCCCACGACACCGCCACGGTGGAAGCCATCGAGGATCCGGTCCAACAGACGTGGGTCGCGCAGGAGCTCGAACGCCTCCTCGCGTTGCTCGGGAGTGAGCGTCACCACCGGCGTCGCAGGGGCCAGAGCGGCCTTGCTCCGCTCTTCCTGGAGATCCTCGAGCGCTCGCAAGAC
>JACQZM010000160.1 GCA_016213885.1 Candidatus Rifleibacteriota bacterium
AGGTGGACCAGCTGCTCCAGGAGTCGATCGACGCTTCGCGCTCGCTGACGGCGGAGCTGCCGCCCACGGTGCTGTACGACGCCGGGCTCGTGCCGGCGCTGAGATGGCTTTGCCGGTGGATGGGGGACAAGCACCGCCTCCACGTGGAGGTGGCCGTGGACGGCTGCGGCGAACCCGGCAGCCTCGAGATGAAGGTGCTGCTGTTCCAGGCGGTCCGGGAGCTGCTGTTCAACGTCGTCAAGCACTCCGGGAGCAGCGAGGCCCGGCTGGAGATCTCCCTGGACGACGGCCGGATCGTCATCGCCGTCGTCGACCGGGGTCGTGGGTTCTCCCCGACGGCATCGGCGACCTGCTCGGGCGGCGGCTTCGGGCTGTTCAGCGTGGGCGAGCGGCTGGAGCTCCTGGGTGGGAGACTGTCGATCCAGAGCTCCCCGGGGGAGGGCGCCCGGGTGACGCTCGCGGTGCCGCTTGACCCTTCCGGCGAGCTGTCGACGAACCGGGAGACCGGAAACGGAGCCGGGCCCCCAGCGGAGCAGGCCGGTCGAGCCGCGGCCGGCCGGAGGATCCGGGTGCTCCTGGCCGACGATCACAGCATCGTGCGTGAGGGGCTGGCGGCCATGCTCGAGCTGCAGCCCGAGATAGAGCTCATCGGCCAGGCGGTCGACGGGCTGGCGGCCGTGGAGCTCGCTTGCTCTCTGCGCCCCGACGTGGTGGTCATGGACATCACCATGCCCAAGCTCAACGGGATCGAGGCGACCCGGAGGATCACGGCAGCGGTGCCTGGAGTGCGGGTGGTCGGCCTGTCCATGCACCAGGAGGAGGATGTGGCCCGGTGCATGAAGCAAGCCGGCGCCGCGGCGTACCTCCGCAAGGACGGCCCGGTGGACGCCCTGATCGAGGCGATCGGCGTTCCCCGCGGGCCCGCCGTCGGGTCCTCCCGACCGGCCGCGGCCGCGCCGGAGTGATCGTTCCCGGTCCGCCGGTCGGTCCGGCCGCGCTGGGTGCCGGGCTACGCCCGGGTCCCCAGCATGGCGATCAGGCCGGCAATCTTGTCCACGTGGATGAGCTCTTCCTGGATGATCTGACCCAGCACCAGCTCGTCTTCGGTCATCAGCCGACGCAGATCGCCGAAGAACCGCACGGTGTCACGCTCCATCCGGAGAGCCATCTCGAGAGCGTCCCGGTAGTGGCCCCGGGTCCCCACCCTGCGCACCACGTCCGGTCGGGGGATGATCTGCCTCAACACCAGGTCGTGGGTCAGGAGCTCCAGCTCCTCGTTCTTGCCTTCCCGGGGGGCCAGCGGGAGTCTGCGGCTCATCGCCTCGAAGGTCCTGTAGTGCTTCAGCTCCTCGGCCCCGAGCCAGAAGCAGACCTTGGCTACGCGGTCGTCGTCGCAGGCCGACCCCAGGGCCTCGTAGAACTCTTGCCCGACCTTCTCCAGCTCCATGGCCATCCTCAGAACCGTGTCGCCGTCGTAACGAGTCGACATGGGCACGCCTCCGCCGATGAGCGGTCGAGATGAGTCACCGGTCGTCAGCACGGAGCGTAACCCCGCCAGGCGGGCCACGGCAATCGCGGGGAGCGCGGGTCCAGCTCGGATAACCACGCGTGGCGCCCGGACCCGGGATCACGCGCCTGCCCGGGCAGGGTCTTGCCGCCGCTCGCGTGCGACCCGGGTTCTGCGGAGCGCCCCGGATCAACTACGGTCTTGATTCCGTGGCCCGTTTGGTCCAGTATCATTGGCGGCCCGAGGGCGAAGCGGCCCCCGTGTCCGGGCGAGGGCCGGTCGGGCGCTCGTCGCAACTGGCCCGGAGGCGGTCACCGGCTCTTCGCGGGAGGTGGAGACGATACCCCATGGATAAGCGGATCCGGGTTCTGCTCGCAGACGCCCACCATCTGGTGCGCGCCGGCCTTCGATCGTTGCTGGCCGCCGCCGCGGGCATCGAGATCGTCGCCGAGGCGGGTGACGGCCGGCAGGCGCTCAGCCTGATCGAGGAGCATCGACCCGACGTCGTGCTGATGGATTACCAGATGCCCGAGCTCAACGGCCTCGACGCCACGGCGCGATCCGTCGTGGCACGTCCGTCGTCCCGGGTCATCATCCTGTCGATGAACACGGGCGAAGAGGCGGTGCTGCCCGCTCTGCGCGCGGGAGCCTCCGGCTACCTGGCCAAGGATGTCTCGCCGGCCGAGCTCGAGCTCGCGATCCGTGCTGTCGCCAGGGGCGAGACCTATCTGTGCTCCGCGATCTCGTCCTGCGTGGTCACCGGGTGCCTCAAGGGCTCGGCGAACACGCTCAGCTCGTTCGAGCGCCTCACTCCCCGACAGCGGGAGGTCCTTCAACTGATCGCCGAGGGCTGCTCGTCGAAAGAGATCGCCAAGAAGCTCGAGATCAGCGTGCGCACCGCCGAGATGCACCGTTCTCAGCTGATGGACGCGCTGGACATCCACGACATCGCGGGCCTCGTCCGCTACGCCATCCGCATGGGGGTCATCAGTCCGGCGGCCTAGCACCTCGAAGCCAGATCCCGTCCGCCGCGAGGCCCCACGAAGAACGACCGGGCTTTCTTGCGCGCGGATGACCGGCCTCCGGGGTCGAGACGCCCACGATCGCGGCGAAGGTCGTCACACGCGCCGGGTGCGACGTGTCCAGACGGGGGCACCCCCGGCCGGTCGCCCGATCGACGCTCGATCCTTGACTCCGGTCCGGCGTTGAATCATAATTGTGGAAAAGTGAACCATGGCGCGATTCGCTCGTGAAACGAGATTGCCATGAAGTCCATCACAGTTCACGGCATCGACGATGCCCTCGCGACCCTGATCCAGGACCGGGCCCGGTCGGAAGGCCTCAGCGTCAACAAGACGATCAAGAGGTTGCTGGAGCGGGCTCTTGGAGCGAAGCCGAACGCCATCGATACGAGCAGGGCTCAGTTCGAGGAGTTCGCAGGCGTGTGGTCGTCGGGCGATCTGGAGGACTTCGAAGGGGCCACCGCCGATCTGCGCAAGGTCGACGAGGGCGACTGGCCATGAGGACCATCCTCCTCGACACCAGCGCCTACTCGCGCCTCCTCGTTGGCGACGCCCGGGTCCTCGATGCGCTCGGGCTGGCGGACACGGTCTTCATGTCGGTGTTCGTTCTGGGCGAGCTCCATGCAGGCTTCCTCGGAGGCACCAAGAGGCAAGCAAACGAGGAGATGCTGCAGCGGTTCCTGTCGAAACCGGCGGTCAAGATCCTCAATGCCACCGCCGAGACTTCGGAGATCTTCGGCACGGTGAAAGACGGCCTGAGAAGAGCGGGGACGCCCCTGCCCATCAACGACGTGTGGATTGCGGCCCATACCCTGGAGACCGGATCGGTCCTCGTCAGCTACGATGACCACTTCAGGATCGTCCCGGGCCTTCGCCTCTGGTGAGTCGATCGAGACGCCCCACCCGGACCCTGCGCCGCGCTGATGGGGAGAGACAGACCCGGGTGTTCCCGGACGGAGCGGCGATCGTCGGATCGGCACGGGCGCGCCCCGGCCCGATCGTTCCGGGTCGCGACCCGGTCCCGGTATTTTCGCGACCCGAACCTGCGAAAACAGTACTTTCCCCCCGGCCTGTCCGTGAGATACCCTGCGGTCGTCGCGTCGCGCGCCGCGTCCGGGTTCTCGATTCCAAGGAAGGTGCCTCGTCGTGAAACGATCGACCCTGCGCTCAGCGGTACCCGGAACCTCGGGTCCTCGTCTTTTCGCTGCTGGGCTCGTCTGGCTCACGATCTCGGCGGGCGCCGTCGCGGCTCCGGAGGTGCTCGATCCGATCGAAGTGCGGGCGGCCCGACCTCCGATGGACGAGTCTTTCGACGCGGAGCTGGTCCGGGATGAGCTGGGGTGCGACCTCGCGGAGGATCTGGGCCGCATGAGCGGCATCACGAAGATCCGCAAGGGCGGGATCGCGAGCGACATCGTCATCCGTGGCTTCTACAGAGACAACCTGGCCGTCCTGATCGACGGCACCCGCATCCAGGGCGCCTGCCCCAACCGGATGGACCCCCCCGCCTTCCACCTGGACTCCACGGAGGTCGAGCGGGTGGACGTCCAGCGAGGCCCGTTCGATGTCCGGCAGGCCGGTTGCCTCGGCGGCGTGCTGGAGGTCAGGACGCGCGACGCGAAGCAGGGGTTTCACGGCGAGATGAACCTCGGGGGCGGCTCGTTCGATCGCTTCGACGGATCCGGTTTCCTGTCGTACGGCGCGCCGCGTCGGTCGTTCTTGGGTGGAGCGAGCGTCAAGCGGTCCGATGCGTACCGGATGGGCGACGGCCGGCGATTCACCGAGCTCGACTTCCCGAAGCCGGCCAACCGGTACAGACCGCAAGACCGTGACGGCCTCGCCTACGACATGCGTACCGGATGGGCCAAGGCGACGTTCGGTAGCGACCGGGACCGCCGGTTCGATCTGAGCTACACCCGCCAGGAGGCCGACGACGTCCTCTACCCTTACCTTTTCATGGATGCCGTGTTCGACGACTCCGACCAGGTCAACGGCACCTACCGCTGGCGCGGCAAGGGCAGGGTCGAGCAGGGGCTGGCGCAGTGGTACTGGAACCGGGTGGAGCACGAGATGGACGACCGCAAGCGCGCCAGCTCCACGGCGAACCCGGTCACGGCGGTCGGGGCGCTCCCCCGGGTCTACAGCATGCGGACCCTGGCCACTTCGGAGGTCACCGGAGGCCGGGCCGAGGCGACTCTCCGCGGGGCGGGCTCGATGCTCGTGGGCACCGACTTCTACTCTCGCCAGTGGAACGCCGTGACCACGCGTCTCCAGATGGGCCGCTACCTCGACGCCTCCTCGGTGCCCGACGTGCGCGTGGACAATCTCGGCTTCTACGCCCAGCAACGCAGGTCGGTCGGCAAGGGCCGGCGGCTGGTGTGCGGCGTCAGAGTCGACCTGGCCGACTCGCGGGCCCGCACCGACTGCGCCTCCCTGTACCGCAGGTTCGGGACCGAGGCCAGGACCGAGGCCCTGGACACGACGTTCACCGGCAACGTCCAGTACCAGTTCCCCGTGGGCGAGAAGTTCGAGGCGTTCGTCGGGGTGGGCCACGGCGCCCGTCTGCCCGACGCCCAGGAGCGGTTCTTCGCGCTTCCCAGCACGCCGATGTCCCGCGGGACCGTGGGAAACCCGGCGCTGAAGCCGGTGGAGAACAGCGAGCTCGACGCGTCGCTGACGTACACGGGCGGGCGGTTCTCCGGCCGTGCCACGGTGTTCTACAGCGAGCTGGGCGAGTACATCATCCCGACGGCGGTGCGGGCGGGGAACGACTCGGTCAAGACGTACCGCGGCGTCGACGCCAGGCAGTACGGCGTCGAGGCCACCGGCCGGCTCAACGTGACCCGGAAGATGACCCTCACCAACAACCTCACCTACACGCGCGGCCAGAACGATACGGAGAGCCTCGAGCTCCCGGAGATGCCCCCGCTGCGGTTCGATAGCCGGCTCCGGTGGGACGACGGCAGGTCTTTCGTGGAGCTCGAGGAGGTCGCCACGGCGCGGCAGAACCTGATCGACGCCAGGATAGGCGAGACCCCGACGCCGGGCTGGGCGATCACCAACCTCAAGGTGGGCCGGCGCGGTAGCGGCTACAAGGCGGCGATCGGCGTGATCAACCTCCTCGATCATTTCTACGTCGAGCACCTCTCGAACCTCCGCGATCCGTTCGCGGTGGGCGTCAAGGTCCCGGAACCGGGGCGCACGGTGTACGCCACCTACCAGCGCACCTTCTGAGCCGGAGGTCGGGGCTTGGGCAGGTTCGCTGGAGCCTGGATGCTCTCGGTGATGGTCCACGCGGCCGGCTTCGTGCTGCTCGCCAGCCTGCAACAGCCCACGCAGGCTCCACCCCGACCGCTCCAGTGCGTCTTCGACAGGCGCGGCGGGGCCGCCCCGGGACCGGTCGGCGGCACTCCGGGTCGGCGCGGCGGGCCGGCGGGTGCGCGCCGGTCGACCGCTCCGGCCCCGGCCGCCAGCGCCCGGGCCGGGGCCCCGGCTCTGGCCCGCCCGGCTGCGGTCCCGTCCCGGCCGCCGGCGCCGGTTCTGGCTCCGAGGCACAGTGCCGCCCCGGCCGCGGTGCCGCCGTCACCGTCGATCCGGTCGAGACCCCGGCCAGCCCCGTCCGCGAGCGCCCGGGCCATGGTCCCTCCCCCGCCGCCCAGACGGAGGCGGAAGAAGCGGCCGGCGACCGAGGAGATTCCCAGGGCCACCACCGCGCCGACCGAGCCGGCCCCGACGGCCGCGGCGCCCTCACCGGCCAGCGCCCGGATCGACCGGCCTGGCAGGGCCCATTCGAGCCCCGCGCCCGCTCCGGGCGCTGCAGGCTGCGGTTGCGGGGTGGCCGGCTCCGGGGCTGCATGCGGCTCACCCGGGGCGGCGAGCGCAAGCGGGGCCGGTAGCTCGCCGCACGGCGGTGGTGCCGGCGGTGGTGGCGGCAGCGGCGCCGACGGCGCCGGAGCAGGGACCGGCCTCGACCTGGCCCGGATCCGCGGCTCCATCCAGGGAGCGCTGGTCTACCCGCCCACGGCCAGACGGATGGGGTGGAAGGGCCGGGTCACGATCGCGGTCGCGCTCGGTGCCGACGGCCGGGTGACCGCGGCCAGCGTCAGATCCGGCTCGGGGTGTGCGATTCTCGACTCCGCCGCTGTCGAGGCGGCCCGCGAGGCCTCGCCGCTGCCCGCTCCCGGCCGCCCGCTCGAGATCATCGTCCCGATCATCTTCAGGCTGCAATGAGACCGTGCCGGGGCCGTCCAGCCTTCGTGCCACCCCGTAGGTTCCTGGCGGGCTGCTGCGCTTATCGAAATTGCGCCCCGCCGGCCGGATCACTAGATTGTATCGATGCCAGGCGACAGGTCCTCGTGACCGGCTCACCTGTCGATGGGCCGATCCCCTCGCGCACTGCCACCTGGGAACGACTGTGAGGAAGCCATGAACTCGGTGTCGGTCGATGTAACAGACTCTCGCGCCCCGGCGGATCGGTCGAGCCGGAGGGGCGGTCGCGGCGTCCCGGTCCTGGGGGCGGTGGCGTTGAGCATCGTCGTTCTCGGGCTCTTCCTGAACGGCGCATGGCTCGGCTGGCGCGGCTCGAGACCGGACGTGGGCAAACGCAAGATCCTCCACTACGTCGACCCCATGAACCCGGCCCACACGTCCTCGGAACCCGGCTTCGCGCCGTGCGGCATGAAGCTGGAGCCCGTGTACGCCGACGAGGATGGCCAGGCCGCGGATCCAAAGCTCCCCACAGGGACCGTGAAGGTCGGCCCGCAGCGCCAGCAGCTCGTGGGCGTCCGTGTCACGCCCGTGGAGGCGGCCCGTCCGTTCACCTGCACGCTGCGGGCGCCGGGCCGGGTCGCCGTCGACGAGACGCTCCTATACCGCCTCACGGCGCCCGCGGACGGGTGGCTCCGGAGACCGCTCTCCAAGACCACCGGCAGCCTGGTGAAGAAGGACGAGGTGCTGGCGACGTTCTACACCCGGGAGTTCCTGCCCGCGGTGCAGGCCTACTTCGCCGCCATGGACGCGACGGACCGCTACGAGAAGATCAGGGTCGCCCAGGCCGCGGTGGGCAGCACCGGAGGTCAACAGCAGCCGCGGCCCATCGTGAACGTCATCGCGGTGAAGGTGACCAGGACCGAGCTTGCGAGGCTCGGGGTGAGCCAGCACCAGCTGGCGAAGCTCGATCGCACGCGCCAGTACGACGACGAGATCGAGGTCGTCGCGCCGGCCACCGGCCTGGTCATCTCGCGCAGCGTCTCGAACGATCAGCAGTTCGCGAGGGGTGCCGACCTGCTCACCGTGGCCGCCCTCCACCGGGTCTGGGTCCTGGCGGACCTGTACGAGCACGAGGCCCAGCACGTGCGGCCCGGGGACAGGGCCACGGTGTTCCACCCGTTCGCGAAGAAGACTCTCCAGGCCACGGTGAGCGAGGTCCTGCCGGTCTTCGACGCGACCTCTCGCACGTTGAAAGTACGCCTGGAGCTCGACAACCCCGGCTACCTGCTGCGCCCGGACATGTTCGTGGACGTGGAGTTCGCGCTGACCCTCCCGCCGGCCCTGACGGTGCCGGCCGACGCCGTGCTGGACTCGGGGCTGAAGTGCACCGTGTTCGTGGACCGGGGCAACGGGTTCTTCGAACCCAGGAGGGTCGAGACCGGGTGGCGGCTGAGCGATCGCATGGAGATCACCAGCGGTCTGAAGCCCGGCGAGAAGATCGTGGTCTCGGGGAACTTCCTCCTGGACTCCGAGAGCCGGATGAAGCTCGCCGCCCAGGGGATGTTCGGCGAGGTCGGGGACGACCCGGTCTGCGGCATGAAGGTCGACCAGGCCAAGGCGGAGGCCGCAGGGCTCACCAGCCTCCACCGCGGGGAGACGTTCCACTTCTGCGCCCCGGCCTGCAAGACGTCGTTCGACGGCGACCCCACCCGCCATCTCGCCAGGGGAGAGCGATCGGACCGGACCGGACCGGGGGCGGTCCCCGGCGAGGCGATGCCCGCGACTCCGGCCAGCTCGACGGCCGCCGCGGTCGTCGACCTCGATCTGATCTGCGCCATGACCGTCCAGGAGGCGCGCGCCAGGCGGGCGGGGCTGGTCAGCGAGTACCGCGGCAAGACCTATCTCTTCTGTGGTCCGGGCTGCAAGCGGAGGTTCGACGAGGACCCGGAACGGATCGTGACCGGTGCCGGCAGGGCGTCGTCGACCTCCCCGAGGCCTCCAGGGGCCCCGGGGCCTGACCACCAGGGAGC
>JACQZM010000636.1 GCA_016213885.1 Candidatus Rifleibacteriota bacterium
CTCGCCGGCCAGGACGCTCATGCTGCGCAACAGCTTCCGCGTCAGGTCCAGTCCGTACTGCATCCGTTCGCTCCGGGGATAAAGACCGACGGCGAAGTGGCTCTTCTCGTTCTCGAGGTTCTCGAACCGGAGAGTCGGCATCTTGTTCTTCGGGTCCGAGGGGTCCCAGTCGTCGACGAACGGACCCTCGTACCGGGTCAGAGGCCGGTAGGGCGCGGGGAGATGGCGCTCCCAGCTCGTGTCGAGGCCCTTCCGGGGATGGAACAGGCGACCCAGCACCGCTCCGATCTTGGTCCGAGCGGGTCGGCGGATCACCTCTCCCGGCTGGTAGTTCGGCCCCTTGAGCACCCCGTTCTCGAGCCAGAAGGTCGGCTTCATCCAGCCGTCCTCGGGCCAGTTCGTCGGGAAGACGTTGTTCCACACGTCGTTGTTGAAGGTCTGCCAGAGCACCACCGCATCGGCCCGGTATCGGCCGAAATACTCTCTCAGGGCCAGGTACTCCTGATCGTTGCCGTAGGACCGGCTGCCGAGGGTGAAGACCCTGTATCGCGGGTCGCGGGCCCTGAGATGCTGCTCGAGACGCCGCTCGGGCATCGACTCGGGAGGGCACGCCGTCGCCTCGACCTGGGAATCGCCGACCAGGACGACAACGCGATCGCCGCCCGAGATGCGGATCGGCTGGCCCCGGTACCCGAGCTGGTTGGCCTGCCGGGCGGGGCCCATCCACCTCCACCCGGCGCGCAGGTCGCCTTCCCAGGCTGGCCAGTCCAGCAGGCGCAGGGCGCCCTCGATCACGACCAGCGTCAGCGCCGTGCTGGCCAGCGCCAGGGTCGTACGGATCAGCGTCTGCTTGACCGATGCCATTGAATCAGGGCAGCCCGGACCGCCGCCTGAACCGCTCCACGGCGTGACAGTAGATCGCCTCGAGCTGCGCCAGGTTGGCCCGCGGCGTGTACAGTCCCTCGTACTCCGCCCGGGCCGCGAGCCCCATGCGGCCAGCCCTGGCCCGGTCCCGGCAGAGCTCCCCGGCCCGGGCCGCCAGCTCGTCGGCCGCGCCAGGTTCGAACAGCAGGCCGGTGGAGCCGTCGACGACCAGCTCGGCCAGCGCGCCGAGTCGCGAGGCCACCACCGCCCTTCCGCTGGAGAATGCCTCCACCAGCACCCGAGGAAACCCCTCGTGCCAGAGCGAGGGCAGGACGACCACGGCACTGCGGCGCAGAGCCTGCTGGCACCCGGGCCGATCGAGCCTGCCGACGAACCGCACGCGACCCGGGCCCAGGCTGGCAGCCCGGGACTCCAGGGCGGCCCGACAAGGTCCGTCGCCGGCCACCGTGAGCGTCGCGTCGGGAACCCGGTGCCAGGCGTCGAGCAACGTGTCCAGGCCCTTCTCCGGCGACAAGCGCCCGACGTAGAGGGCGCCCTCTCCCGGCGGCGACACCGGGCCCGGATCCTCGACGAAGTTGGGTTTCACCACCACCAGGCGCTCGTCCAGACCGGCCCGCAGGAACAGCCGGCGGCTCGACTCGGTCAGGGCGACGAACGCGTCCACGTCGGTGGCCCAGGTTCCACGGCTCCGGTTTCGGTGGATCATCCGGGCCATCAGCAGGGACAGCACCCAGGAGCCGCGGTAGCAGCGGTGGAGAACCCCGGGCGCAAGATCGCGCCCCACGCAGGTCTCGCAGGGGCGGCCGTCCCTGAACAGCGACCCCCCGACGCACAGCAGCCGGAAGTTGTGGAGCGTCTGCACCGTGGCCACGCCCTCGGCGTGGCAGGCGGCGTGGACCGACGGGGAGAGGGAGAACCAGACGTTGTGAACGTGGGCCACGTCCGGCCGCACCCTGCGGCAGATCTCCCGGACCCGGTCGTGGATCCGGCGGTCGAACGGCGCCCGCCAGAGCAGGCCCAGCGTCTGCCAGCGCCCGGCCTCGAGGGCGCCGCGGTTCGAGGTCAGGATGGTCTCCACGGAATGGCCGCCGGCCGTGAGCAGCGCCACCTCGGAGGCGACGACCGCGTCCTCGCCCCCCTGTTCGGCGTACTGCGCGTGGAGCACCAGGACTTTCACGCCGACCCCGTCCCCGGACCGGGGCCGGCGTCCGGGCCCGCGGCCATGGCGCCCCCCGGCGAGCCGGGAGTATACTCGCTGGGCACCGGCGCCGCCGGTCGCCACGCCTGACATGCCTTCGCCCGCCTCGACCGCCAGTTCGACCGGCACCTCCCGCGCGCCGTACCCATCGCGACGTGTCACCTCCGGGCTGCCGATCGTCCTTCTGGCCACGGCCATCGGCCTGGTGGTGGGATCGGTCATCGGATACAGCGGCAAGGGCAGCTACGTGCTGTTCTGCCTGGCCCCGCTCATCGGCGTCTCTCTCGTGATCTGGCCCCAGACGCTGCTGGTCCACATCCCGGTGTTGATGATGCTCTTCCAGGGCGGCTCCCACTTCGGCTTCGAGGATGGGGCGGTCAGGGTCCTCGACGTCTATACCATGTGGGTCGGGCAGCTGGGCACAATCTCGGCCGTGGAGCTGTTCACCTGGGCAGCGGCGTTCATCTGTCTGGTGGCGCTGCCTCCTCGGGCCCGGGCGATCCTGCGGGGCGACAGCGCTTTCTTCGCGTTGCTGGCCCTGTGCGGGCTCTACCTTCTGTACGTCGGCCGGGCGCTGCTGGAAGGCAACTCCGTGGCTGCCTCGATCAACGTGCTGGGGGGGCGGTTCTTCATCAGCTGGCTCTGCGTCTACTTCGTGGTCAACGTCACCCTGTCACGGCCCGTTCACATGCGGACGATCGCCGGGTTCATGCTGACGCTCGCCGTGCTCAGGGCCATCTTCGGACTGGCGCGGTTCGTCTTCTTCGGCGGCGATCCGCAGAACCCCTACAACTCTCCCGGCGCCCCGCTGGTCTCGCTCGTGTTCTTCGATCAGCCCGACAGCATGTGCATGGCCTGGGCGCTGGCGGCCTGCTCCATGACGCTGAGCCGTGGCCGGTTGACCCGTCTGACGGAGAAGATCCTCATCGTCGCCTCGATGTTCGCCTTTCTCACGGTCATCCTGGGATCGATCCGGAGGACCGCCTGGGCCGGGTTGGCGGCCCTGCTCCTGTGGCACTTCCTGCTGCTCAGGAGGTCTCACAGCGTGGTTCTGGCCGTGGGCACGCTGCTCTGCGTCTGGCCGATGCGGCACTTCCTGCTGCGGCGGTTCGACTCCGTGGCTCACGGCAACCTGCTGGAAAAGCTCTCCTACGACACGGGTCGCTTCCAGGAGTGGATCCTGGCGCTGGCCGCCATCGACAGGAGTCCCGTGTTCGGGCTGGGCGTGGACGCCGAGTACCAGGGGCTCCCGAGCCCGTTCTGGGCCGCCTCGCCCAAGCTCGTCCACAACGCGTTCATCATGGCCTGGATGAAACTGGGGGTCGTGGCGCCGCTGCTGCTGGCGGCGTTTCTGGCCATCATCATGGTCCGGGCCTACGTCACGATCCGGTCCCGCGCCTCGTTCGACCGGGCGCTCTGGGCGTTCAGCGCCGCAGGCGCGCTGCTGTTCAACATGCTGTCGTTCGTGTTCGCCTCGCCCTGGATCGAACTCAGGCAGGTCATCGTCGTGGCGTTCATGTCGGGAGCGGTCAGCGTCGCCAGCCGGGCCGAGCGCGTGTCGCCCGACGGGCCGCCGGACCGGGAGCGACCCGGGTAGCCATGGCCGATCTCGAAACGAGAGGCGACCGGCTGGCGGAGCAGGGCGTGGCCAACCTGGCAGCCACGGCGCTGCCGCTGGTGGCCACGCTGCTCATCACCCCCAGCCTGGTGAGGACGCTGGGCTTCACCGCCTACGGCGTCTACCAGCTTCTGCTCTCGCTGGCCGCCTTCATGACGCTCCTGGACTTCAACCTCGGCAGCGCCACGACCTACCTGGTCGCCAAGGAGTGCGGCCGGGGAGACCGGGGCCGTGCCGGGTCCGTGGTCCGGGCCAGTCTGCTGGCCCACCTGCTGCTGGGGCTGTCGGCGGCGCTGGCCGCCGGGCTCGGCGGCGACTCCATCATGCGATGGATCGCCCGGGGCCACGCGGAGGCTCCTGTGGCCCGCTGGTCCGAGGTGGCCGGCGCCACGACGCTGGTTGCGGCCACGTTTCTCCTGGGAGGGGCCGCCGCCGTGGCCGGCGGGGTCGGCCGGATCGCCGCGGCCGCTGCCGCGTCGGGGCTGGCCGCGACCCTGGGCATCGTGGGGACCTGGGCGCTGGCTCTGGGCGGCTGCGGTCTCGACGCCCTGCTGGCCTGGCAGGCGCTCTGCGCCCTGGTGGCGGCGACGGCCCTGGCGGCGCTGGGCCTCAGGGAGCTCGGCGGATCCTGGGCCGGCGCCGGCGTCGCCGATCTCTCGTCGCTGAGGCCGCTCTTCGCGTACGGCGCTGCCGGCTACCTCGGTCGCGCCGCCGCGACGCTCTCGACGCAGCTCGATCGGATGCTGCTGGCCGCGGCGGCCAGGGTGGAGGCGGTGACGGTCTACGCCGTCTGTTCCAGGCTCGCCACGGTGCTCACCACGGCGGGCTCCCGCCTCGGCTTCCCCCTGGTGCCGTGGGTCAGCGCCCACCAGCACGACCGCGACGGAGGAGCGCTGCTCCGCCAGCGATACCAGGAGTCGGCCCGCCTCCTCGGCGTCGCCTCGGCCTTCCTGGCCGGGCTGCTCGTGGGCCTCGCAGCGCCGCTGCTGGAGCTCTGGATGGGGCCGCAGTTCGCCGTCACTGGAGCGCCGGTCCTGGCGGTGCTGGGGCTGGCACAGCTGTTCGGCGCCCTGACCGTGGTGCCCTCGTGCTTCGCCATGGGCAGCGGAAGACCGGCCCTGTGCGGGATGGGACACATGGTCCAGACGATCACCATGCTCTCCATGATCCCTCCGCTGGCCCGGGCGCACGGAGCTCTGGGCGCGGCTCTGGCCGCCCTGGTGTGCGGGTCCGTCTTCGGCATGGCCTTCGTGCTGTTCGTGGAGCGGAGGGTCGTGGGCCTCGGCGGCCTGGGGCTGGCGCCGCTCTACGTGAGGCTCGTCACCGTCGTGGCCGCGATGACGGCGACAGCGTGGACGTTCGAGCCGCTGGCCCCCGGCGGCGTCGCGGCCCGGCTGGCGCTGGAGGCGGCGGCCGCTGCCATCGCCGGCACGATCGTCGCGTGGACCGTGGGGGCGATCCGGTTCGGCGACATGGAGCAGCTCGCAAACGAGGGACGGCGGTTCGTGATCCGGTTCCGACGCCGGCGGCACCGTGAGCCGAGATGAAGGTGCTGCTGGTGACGGAAGACCTCCACGCCACGAGGCTCGGCGGCCTGGCCCGTCACGTGCTGACCCTGGGACAGG
This sequence comes from Candidatus Rifleibacteriota bacterium, assembly GCA_016213885.1. Lineage (GTDB taxonomy): Bacteria > Muiribacteriota > UBA6191 > JACPRK01 > JACQZM01 > JACQZM01. Next base: position 5,327 of record JACQZM010000636.1, read on the forward strand.
CGCTGAGAGCCGCGGGTCTGGCCGTGGAGGTGCTGGCCAGAGCCGGCGACCCGGCCACCCCAGGTGCTGATGGCGTTCCGGATCGCCAGGGCGATCAACCAGGAGTCGTCCCGGTTCGACGTGGTGCACTATCACGGCCACTGCCCGCTGGTGCCCCTGTTCGTGAGAGAGCGGAACAAGCTCGTGTTGACCTTCCACGATTTCAGCGGCCTCTGCCCCGGGCGGCTGAACTTCAGGGACACCGACCGCTGCGTCGACCTGGACCGGCGGCGCTGCGGCGGCTGCCTGTACGGCACCGGCGCGATCCGGAACCGGGTCACGGCGTTCAACGTGCGACTGCTGAGGCACTTCGTCGCCCAGGCGCTGTCGGGGCTCCGGGTGATGTTCGTCTCGACGGCGCTCCGGGAGGTGTACCGGACCAACCTCCCCGGAAGCGATCAGGGCCGGTGGAGAACGGTCCACAACTTCTCCGGGATGGCCAGGATGTGGCCCGGGTCGACGCGTCTGGATCTGGTCGCCCGGCACGGCCTTGCCGCGGCCAGGGCGATCGGGCTCGTGCTGGCCGACTTCTCGGCGGCCAAGGGGGTGCTGAGCCTCCTCGAGCTGCTCCATCCCCTGCTGGCCAGCTGGAACCTCGGTCTGGTGGTCGCGGGAGACGGACCGCAGATGGGTCGGATCAGGCAGCGATTCACCGGGGACCGGGTGGCGCTGCCGGGCTGGCTGACCGAGCAGGATGCGATCTCCCACCTCAGGTCCGCCGACTTCGCGGTGCTTCCGACGCTGTGCGACGAGGCGTGCTCCACGGTGATGCTGCAGGCGCTCTGGGCACGGCTTCCGGTGTTCGCCCTGGACAGGGGCGGAAACCGCGAGCTGGCCGCGCACGGCCCCGAGCTGTGCCATCTGGAG
>JACQZM010000637.1 GCA_016213885.1 Candidatus Rifleibacteriota bacterium
GATTCAGAGTTCACGATGGTCGTCTCCCTTCTGTCATCGCGGGGTCACCGATCCCGACGTCGGGTCGCTCGACTCGTGTCGTGGAGTCGAGGCCACGGCGCTACCGGCAGGCTCGAACGACCGGAGATGGGCCACGAGGTCGAGCGCCTCGGCTGCAGTCAGAGACGGGTAGCCGACGCTGCCACGACCGAAGTGCGGCATCGCCGTCTGGCTCCGGCCCCTCAGGATCGTGGCGACAAGGTAGCCGTCCGATGCGGACTCGAGGAACGTCTCGTTCGCGATCGCCGGAGCGAGCTTGCCGTCTCCCCGCTCGCCGTGGCAGCCCGCGCACGTCTGACGGAACAGCTCGGCGCCCCGGGCCCTGTCACCCTGGAGCTGCTGACGGGCCACGAACGAGGGAGGCCGGAGCTGCCACTGCCGGACGTGGGCCACGACGTCGGCCGTCTCCCGATCGTCCACGGAAGGCGGCACCAGCCTCGGGGGAGTCTGGCCAGCTCCGAAGAGCAGATCGACCACCGCTGGAACGCGACACCGACCCAGCCGGAACGAGCCCGCCAGGAACGTGTCCGAGGCCAGATCGAGAAACGCCCGGTTGGCCAGCTGTGGTGCCGGACCTCCCGCGCCTTCGCGGCCGTGGCACGCGGCGCACGACCGGGAATAGACGGCCCGGCCGGCCTCCGCACTGCCTCCCGAGAGCGGCGGCAGGGTGACCGTGGGTCGGGTCGCCGGCCAGAACGACCGGACGGTCGAGACCAGCGACGCGAGGTCGGTGGCCGAGTACTTGCCGAAGGACCCCATCGCCGTGTCGGGCCGGCCGTTGACGATGGTCGAAGCGAGGAACCTGTCATCGGCCAACGCGGCCAGCGCGGGCGCCGCGAGGGACGGGCCGAGCGCCCCCTCGCCCCTGGACCCGTGACAGACGGCGCACTCCCGTGCGTAGAGCCGGTCGCCGACGAGGCGGTTTCCCGTCGCGGCCAGGACCTCCTTCTCCGCTCTCGCCGTTCCGGGCAGCGTTCTCAGATGGGCGACGATGGAATCGACCTCCCCCGGCCTGAGCCCTCCCTCCTTGGCTCCCCAGGCCGGCATCTTCCGGCCAGGCCTTCCCTGGGCGATCGTCCGGGCCAGGAACCTGTTGCTGGCGAGCGCGAGAAAGTCGGCCCCGCCGATGGCCGGGAACGTTTCGACCTGGGGTCCGAACCTCCGACCCTCACCACGAAGACCGTGACACGCCGCGCAGAAGACTGCGTAGAGGGACTCTCCATCGACGGCGAACTCGCGCTCTCCCAGCCGCTCGCTCCGCACCCGGTCCCGGGGCCAGAGCGCCTGCGGCAGGTCGAGCCTCCTGAGCGACAGCATGTAGTACGTGAGGGCATCGGCATCGGCATCGGAGATCGCCAGGTCAGGCATCGCCGAACCCGGAACCACCCGGCTGGGGTTCTTGAAATGGGCGACCAGCCAGCTGGGCAAGAGGCGTGGCCCGCTGACCGATGAGAAGTCGAGGTCCGCCGGCCGCCTCCGGCCTTCCTGGGACAGATCCGGCGCCAGGTCGCCGCCCACTCCGTTCACCTTGTGGCAGCCTCGACAGCCCAGCCGGTGGGCGACGGCCTTGCCGGCCATCAGCTTCGGGGCACCGACCTTCTCGCGAAGAAACTCCCCGATCGCCTCCACATCCGCGCCGGCGAGCGGCTTGAACCGGAACTTCGAGCTCTCCCGGGCCGTCTCCGAGAGTCTGACGTGCAGGTCGTGCCAGCCGGCCGCCGGTCCGTTGTGACCCACCCGGGAGAGGTCCGGAGAGCCTGGTTGCGACGTGCCGGCGCCGTCGAGCGTGTGGCACGACAGGCAGCCCTTCTGCTCGAACAGCTGCCGCCCCCGGGTCGCCTTGCCCGCGTGGGACAGCTTGAGATGGGTGTGACAGCCGCCGCATCCCGCCTCGTAGTACGGTTTCGGGATCAGCGGGTCCTCCCAGTGCGCGACCGCGCCGTGGGCAGCCCGCGCCGTCGTCGCCCGCCCCTGACCTCCGTGGCAGGCCGTGCAGCCTGCGGTCGCAGCGTCGTGCGCCACCGGAGGATGGGCCGCGAACAGCCGCGCACCCGGGACCGGCTTCGCGACGTGGGCCCCGAGATGGCAGGTGACACACCGGTCGGCGGCGCCCAGTTCCGGTTTCCAGATCTGGAAGATCCCCGTGTCGATCGGCGGCAGCCTCGACTGGGCGGCCAGCGAGTTGTACCGTCCCTGGATGAGACGCCATTCGGAGAAGTGTCCCCTGGCCAGCACCAGGGCGAAGACGAACAGCGTCAGGCCCGACAGGCCGGCGAACAGCATCAGCAGGCGCGCGGTGTGGAGCTCTCGCCCCACGCCTTCCGTGGACTCTCTCTCGACGGTCTGCATCGACGACCCCCGGGTCAGTAGTAGATCCCGTCGCGCCACGGGAGCGTCAGCGTCCAGCCCGGCCCACGGAAGAAGATCCCGACCACGGTGAGCGCCAACCCGACCGCGAGGAACCAGGTGAAGATCCAGAACGGCAGGCTCCTGGAGCCGATCCACGCCAGAGTTCTCGTGCCGGTCCCGAGCAGCCCCGGAAGAACCATCAACAGGGCGATCAGGATGGTGGGGACGATCGCCGGCCAGAGCGGGTGGGCGCCGGAGCAGGCGAGCACCGCGACCAGGCCGACACTGCCCAGGAGAATGGCGATGACCTTGGTCACCCGCCCGGATGCCCACAGCGGCGCTCTCTCGAGGTTGACGACGAAATAGGGGATGATCATCAGGCAGCCGACGATCAGCCCGGGGAGCAGCACGCCCGCCACGACCGGAGGGTAGTAGTGGAGGAGCTCCTGCAAGCCCAGGAAGTACCAGGGCGCCTTGGCAGGGTTGGGCGTCCGATCGGGATTGGCCAGCTCCTCCAGGGGTGCGTCGAAGAGCAGCGAGATCGCCACCAGGAACAGCAGAAGGGCCAAGAAGGCGATGAGCTCCCGCAGCACGAGATGCGGAAAGCTCATCACGACCTGGGCATCCTCTTCCTCCACGGCCGGTCGCTCGTCCGCTTGCACGAACAGGAGGCGCAGCGGGACCTTCCGCGCATCGGCACCCCGCTCCAGCTCGAACTCAGCCACGGACCTCGCCCCCTTCCCCGGGCTCCACGTAGACTCCTCCATCCTTCCGCACGCGCCAGAGGTGGATGGCGATCCCCAGGAACAGCGCCGCCGGCAGGGCCACGCAATGAAGCACGTAGAAGCGGATCAGGGCGTTCTCGTTGACCGTGTGCCCTCCCAGCATCAAGAACCGCATCTCCTCTCCGATGGCCGGCACGGCCCGGGCCATGTTCGTTCCGACCGTCACCGCCCAGTAGGCCAGCTGGTCCCACGGCAGCAGGTAGCCGGTGTACGACAGGAGCACCGTGAAGAGCAGGAGCACCACTCCGATGACCCAGTTGAACTCCCGGGGCGGCCTGTAGGCCCCGGCGTAGAAGACCCGGATCATGTGGAGACTCACCAGGAGCACCATCAGGTGGGCCGCCCACCGGTGCATGTTCCGGAGGAACACTCCCTGGCTGACGACGAACTCCAGGTCTTTCATGTCGTCGTACGCTCGCGGCACCGACGGGTGGTAGTAGAACATCAGCAGCACGCCGGTGATCGAGAGGATCAGCAAGCACGCCAGGCTGAGCCCGCCCAGGTAGAAGGTGCGAGTGAACTCGATGGCCTTCAGGCGCACCTTCACCGGCTGCAGGTGGAGAAAGAAGTTGGTGAACGACGCCAGCGACCGGTTCCGGTTGGAGTCGGGAAACCCGTGCCTGACGATCGATCGGAACACCCGGTTCTCGATCAAGCGGTTCAGCAACGTCCCGAACACGGTTCCTCCTCTTCGGTATCGAAAGGGACTGTCCGCCCGGTGGGGTGCCCTCACACCTTGAACACCCAGTCGGGCTCGACGAACTTCCGCGTGTCGGCGACCAGGACGCCCTTCTCGAGCGTCAACTCGAGGCGAGGGAGCGGACGCGGAGCCGGTCCGCCGAGGACGCGGCCGGACAGGTCGAACTGACTTCCGTGGCAGGGGCAGAGGATCTTGCCCAGAGCCTGGTCGTAATTGGTCACGCATCCGAGATGGGTGCAGACCGACGTGAACGCGAAGAACCCCCCCGGGGCCCTCGCCAGGAACACCTTGTGCCTGGCGAAGGTCGTGAGGGCACCGGAAGCCACGTCTTCCGGCCTCAGCAGCGGGACCTTGCTGGGCTCCTCGAACAGCACGTTGGGCCACATGAACTGTCCGATCGCCGCACCCGACCCGGCAAGGAAGACGGCCAGGCAACCGGAGCCCACCAGCCCCAGGAGCTTCCTCCGGCTCAGTTCCTCGGGGGTGAGCTCCATTCGCAAGTCGTCCACCAGCATCACAGCACCTCCTCGCACCCGGCCACGGTTTCGGCCTCGTCGGCCCTGTAGAACCCCACCATCGTGATCACGCCGGTCGGACAGCGCCGGGCGCACAGCCCGCATCGGATGCACGCCGTCTCATCCTTCACCATGGCCCCGCCGGTGGCGTGGACCGAGAGCTCCAGAGGCGATCCGTCGGGCATCCTCAGGGGCTGGTCCTCGGCGCGGCCGGCCAGGCGTACCAGCTTGACCAGATCGATACACTCCTCCGGGCAGACGTCGACGCACCCACCGCACTGGATGCACTCGGTTCCCCGCATGCGGGACGAATCGAAGATCGTGTTGATCCAGCAGTGGAGACAGCGGCGGCCCGCCTCCCTGGCCTGCTCCTCCGAATAGCCGATCTCCACGGTCGCCTGGCCGGCCCTTCCCGCAACCGGGATGGTCGGGATCTCACTGCGGCCGATGCACTCGTAGTCGCCCCGGGCGAACGGGTGGTCGTACCCGAACGTGGGGAACCGCTTCATCCGGAGCTTCACCGGCTCGTCGGTCCGGCCGGTCAAGAACGTGTCGATCGACGTCGCGGCCCTGCGCCCGTCGGCCACGGCTTCGATGATGATCCTCGGCCCGAACGCCACGTCACCGCCGGCATAGACACCCGGGCGGGAGTTTGCGAGCGTCTGTCGGTCCACGTCGATCGTCTGTCTCGGGCCGACCCTCAACCCGTGATCCGCCCCCAGGAACGACAGATCGGCGACCTGGCCCACCGCCACGATGATCGTGTCGGCCGGAATCTCCGCCTCCGACCCGGGAACGGTCACGGGACTGAACTTGCCCTTCTCGTCGAAGACCCGGGCGACCCGCAGGGTCACCAGCCCGCGGGCGCGTCCGTTTGCGCACACGATCTCCTTCGGCCCGCGCCTCTGCAGGAGTTCGATCCCCTCCTCGCGGCCCTCCGCGATCTCGTCGGCGTCAGCCGGCATCTCGTGGAGCGCCTCGAGCGCCACCATCGTCACCTTCCGACGCAGGGTGCGAGCCGCGGTGAGAGCCGCGTCGAACACGAGGTTGTGGTGCTGCTCGTCCGCCTCGACGGTGCCGCCGAATCTCCGCACCGATCGAGCGGCATCGTAGGCCACGCTCCCGCCGCCGATCACGACCACGCTCTCGCCGATCTCGACCGGGGTCCCGAGGTTGACCGCCGCAAGGAAGTCGACCGCCGTGAGCACGCCGATCGCGTCGGCTCCCGGTATCGGCAGGCCCTTCCCCTTGCGGCACCCCGTGGCGAGGAAGACGGCGTCGTGACTGCGGACGACCTCCTCGAATGAGGGGTCCCTGCCGATCTCGCTTCCCAGCCTGAGCTCGACTCCGAGCCAGCGCACGAAGTCGACCTCGCTCTGGACGAGTTCGCGGGGGAGCCGGTACTCGGGGATTCCGATGGTCATCATGCCGCCCGCCACCGGAGCGAGGTCGAAGATGGTGACGCGATGGCCCATCAGGGCCAGATCATGCGCGCAGGCCAGCCCCGCGGGTCCGGCGCCGATGACGGCGACCCGGCGCGCCTGGCCGTCGGCCAGCCGGGGTCGGGGCTTCTCGACGACCTTGTAGATCTCCTCGAACTTGCGGCTGCTCTCGCAGCCGTACCGCTCCGTGACGAACCGTTTGATCGCGCGGATCGAGACGGGCGCGTCGATCGCCCGCCGTCTGCACGCCGCCTCGCAGGGGTGAGCGCACACCCGCCCACAGATCGAGGCCAGAGGGTTCGGGCCCCGGGCCAGGGCGTAGGCCTCCTCGTACCGGCCGGCGGCGACGAGCGAGGTGTAGCCTCCCGCGTTGGTCCCGACCGGGCACGCGGCCCGGCACGGGAAATTCGTTTCCAGCCAGGTCCGGTTGGAGAGACCCGCATCCAGGCATGGGGGTGGATCCTGGGCAGGGGGGAGCGATGGATCGTCGACCGCGTCGACAACGTCGGCAGGACCCGGTTCCGATGCCATGCGTACGACCGGTTGCAAGACGAGAGCCAGGTCGAGTCGCGACCCTCCGCTTGCAGCGTCGATGCCCATCGCCGGGGCGAGCGTCCGTCGGGCGACCGCCTCGCGCCGGGTGGACCGGTCCCTTAGGTTCCACCTCCGGCGAGCGCGCGGGCCCGGGAGAGCCGTTGTGCCGGGTCCGGGGAGTTTCGTTCCGGTGGAACCGAATGACCCGCCCCCCGGCGCGGCCGGCTGCGTGCTAGAGGCCGTAGCTCCGGATCTTGACCCGGAGCTGCTTTCTGGATATTCCGAGGATCAGCGCCGCCTGGGTCTTGTTGCCTCCGGTCTGCACGAGCGCCTTCTCGATGACGTCCCGCTCGGCGTCCTTCAGAGAGACCGGGCCCGAAACGGGTCGGGCCGGAAGCGCGGCGGCCGTGAGGACCGAATCGGGCAGATCGGAGACTTCGACCAGGCTCCCCGGGCACGAGGCGCACGCGGCCCACACCGCCGATTGCAGCTCACGGACGTTGCCGGGCCACGGGAGGTTCTCGAGATGGCTGATCGCGGCCGTGGAGAGGCCCACGGCACGTGACCAGGTGTCGAAGAAGTGGCGGGCCAGGAGCTCCACGTCGGAGGGGCGCTCCCGGAGGGGGGGCAACGAGATCGTGAAGGTCTGGAGCCGGTGGTACAGGTCGCGGCGCAGCAACCCCTGGTCCAGTGCCAGGGCGGCGTTGCGATTGGTCGAGGCGACGATGCGCACGTCCACGGGCTCCTCGCGATCGCTTCCGATCGGACGGACCGCCTTCTCCTGGATCGCCCTGAGCAGCTTGGCCTGCCGCTGGGCCGAGAGCTCCGTGATCTCGTCGAGGAAGAGCGTGCCCAGGTTCGCCGCGAAGAAGAGCCCTTTGCGGTCGGTCGAGGCTCCCGAGAAGGCGCCGCGGCGGTGGCCGAACAGCTCGCTCTCGAAGATGTCGCCGGGGATCGCCGCGCAGTTGATCGGGATGAAACGATCCGGAGAGTCGCCGCTCAAAGCGTGGATCGCCCGGGCGGCCAGCTCCTTCCCGGTGCCGCTCTCGCCGGTGATCAGCACACTCATCCGGGTGCGGGCCGCCAGCCGGATCCGGTCGTAGACCTTCCACATCGGCGGACTCTTGCCGATGAGGCCCACGCATCGGTCGTCCCCTTCCCGGCCCAGGCCGCTGCCCGGATCATCCTGGCTCCTCCGGGGACGACGGTCGATCTCGTCGGCGAGATCCTCGTAGGTCGAAGCGAGGAGGACCGTCCCCCGCTGGAACAGCCGACCCGCCCAGATGATGTCGGCGAGCTTCGTGTCGGAGGTGGCGTCCGCGTCTTCGATGGCTGCGATCAGCGACTCTTCGAGGAGCCCCAGGGCGTCGATGGCCTCTCCGAGAGACACCTGTCCGCGAAGCAGCCTCCGGCCGAGGGAGAGGAGTCGATCCGCCAGGTGCCGGTCAGGGTCCTCGTGGAGCGACTCGACTCGCTCGATCCAGGGGCCAGCGAGCTGATCGATCAAGACGCAGGGGGCGAACGGTTCGTCGGCTCCGAACGACCTGCGGCACCCCTCGCGAAACGACGGAAGAACCGCTTCGGTGAGGGACACCCTGGTCTTGAGACCCGGGCGCCCGCTTGATTCGTCGGCCATGATCAGCGCCGGTTGGACTCGTGGATCGGGGACTCGGCCATCCGTGGAAGACCGACCCGGCGCGGGAGGATGGCGATGACCGCCTGGACATCGGAAAGCGCCACCCGGACGCACCCGTCAGCGCCCAGGCCCAGCGGTACGGGCTCGTTCTCCATCAGCAGGTTCACGCGGAGCCTTCCTGGCCGAAACCGGCCTCTTGCAGCATACCACTCCGCCGGCAGCGTCTCCATTCCCGTGCTTCCGGGGCACATCGCGAAGAGCTCCCAGGACGCTCGACTCGACGGTTGCCAGCGGATCGGTTCATGGTATCCAGGCGCACATGGCCACGACGCGTCTCTCCATCAGTGGAGAGGCCACGCTCGAAGTCACATTGCCGTCGCCACTGGAGCCGGTCGAGCACGTGGTGCTCGCGGGCAACCGGAACCTGGACCTGACGGACGAGGAGAGCCTCCGGCTCGTCGATTCAGACCAGCCGCCTCCTGGGCTGACCCGCACAGCCTCGAAGGTGTTCTCGATCCTGGGGCTCAAGGTCGAGCGCGAGGGTAGTACCTGTCGCTTTCAGAGCCAGGTGACGTCCCCCTCTCGGGCAGAGCGCACGCCGGATCTCTTCCGACTGGCAGGATGTCTACGGCCACCCCATCTGGTTCCTGGAGACCTTCGTGGATCCCGGGGCAACGCCGCGAGCCGAGGGCGCGCGGTCTTCATCGAGCTCGGCGACAGCAGATGCGACTTTCACCGCCACCGCTCGGCCGGCGGGTGTATACTTGGGCGTATGGCTCGCATGCAGGTATACCTCCCCGACGATCTGTACGCTGCGGTGAAGGCACGCGGTCTACCCGCCTCCGAGCTGCTCCAGAAGGCTGTACGGGCGGAGCTGCGTCGGCTGGACCTGCTTGCCGAGACCGACCGCTACGTTGCGGATCTGGTCGCAGAGACGGGCCCTCCTACCGCAACCGAGCGCTCGCGCGCTGGCGCCCTCGCGCGGCGGCTGGCGCGACGACCGATTCAACGGGTGGGCTGACCATCGTGTTGGTCCTCGATGGCGCGGCGGGCTGCACTGCTGCGGAGGCAAGCACGTCGAGGTTCGGCTGTCGATGCGCTCGTGGTCGCTCTGGCGGAGCCGGGCGGTACCGTGCTCACCTCTGACCCTGATGATGTCAACGCCCTCGCTCTGTACGCACACGACGTGAGTGTGGAGAAGGTATGATGACGCTGATGCCGAATTCGGCATCAGCGGCGCACCCCCAAGGAAGCGCACCCCTCGCTCGCGGCGAGAGCAATTGCTCCCGATCACGCAGCCCTACCTCGAACGTGATGACGAACCAGATCGTCCCCTCACGTCTTCGCAGCTCCTTCCCCGTGACGTACATGGCCCACCCGTGGGTATCTCGTCCAGCGAACGTATCCTTCCACCTGGGAAACAGGTGGGGATCCTGGCGAGTCCCGGAGCTTGACCATGCCGACACCGACACGGTAGAATGCCGCTCCACATCAGGCATCTCTTCGATCCGGGAGGCGGAGTCGTGCGAACCGTGTTCACTCTGGTGTCTCTCATCCTGCTGATGACGGGAGTGGCCGCCCAGGCCCGGGAGCTCCCGGGTTCTTCCGCGGTGACGCTCAGACCCCAGATGGTGGTCCACGACGTCGTCGCCTCGGTCCAGGTGGCCGGGCGGGCCACGGTGCTCCCGACGGCGGACCCGGACCTGTCGCTTCCGGCGCGGCTCGCCCTCTTCGCCGGCACCGGCGCCACCGTTTCCCTGCTCGAGCTCGGCGACCGGAGCCCGCTCAAACCCACGGTTCCCGAGGCGCTCTGGCCGCTGCTGCTGGCCCGGATTCCGCGACTCGCCTCGCAGCGAGAGGCGCTCGGAGCCGATCTTCTCGCCACACTCATCACGCAGCTCGAAGCCCGAGATCTCGCCCTGATCCGCACCCTGGCCGGCGCGAGCGGCGCGGCGCTGGCCGGCTCTGCCGCGACCGACGGCAAGCTGCAACGCGGAGTCCTCGTCTTCTCGGCCGGAACGCTCTTGACGCTGCTACGCAACCCGGCGGCGGTCAGGCGGTTGGCCGTGCTTTCCGTCAAGCCGGGCGTGCCCGCGGACATCCGCAAAGAGGCGGCGGCGCTCCTGGTCGTGGGTGCCGCGCTCGTGGTCCAGCAGGAGCTCGCCTTGGCCCGGTTCCTCGCCAGCCTCGACGAGCCGCATCTGTAGCCCGAGTTGTCTGACAGGGGCTCTCGCCCCGCTGTGGTCCGCCAGCACCACGACGAGAGATCGCCACTCTGGCGTGAAGGCGTCTTCGAGGAGATCGATCCCCGGCGCAGCACTCCCTCGATGCTGCGCTGGTGTGACTGTCCGGATGGTCTCGGCACACTGGCCGACCGTGAAGTCCTGTCCTGGCGCTTTCGGCCGGAGACGGCGGTCACCTCAGGAGGTCGTCCATGCTGCTGGCGTCGCTCAAGGCCGTCACGGGCAGCACCCGCACGTCGCGCAGCCGGCCGGCTGCCGGCGCCGTGCAGATCAGGAGCCCGGTGCCCCGGAGCCTCGCTGGCAGCGTGGACAGAAAGAGCTCCAGCGCCCTGGTGTCCCGATCGGACACGCTGGAGGCGAGCTTGCACTCGATACCGTGGACACGGCCGCCCGACTCGAGAACGAGGTCCACCTCATGACCCCCGTAGTCACGCCAGTGGAAGAGCGTCGGCTTCAGCCCATCCCTCGCTTGAAGACGCAGGATCTCACCCGCCACGAACGTCTCGAACAGACTGCCCGCCATCGGACCGTTCAAGACCTGTTCGACGTCCCTCATCCCTGCCAGGTGGACCACCGTTCCCGGATCCAGGAAGTGAATGCGGGGGTTCTTTGCGACACGCTTGCCCTGTGAGCCGTGGTGGCCGGGACAGAGGTGAACCACGCCGCTCGCCTCCAGGACCGAGAGCCATGACTTGATCGTGTTCACGGCGACCCCGACGTCCCTGGCCAGCCACGAGAGGTTCACGATCCCTCCGGTGCGGCCCGCGAGGAGGTGAAGCAGCCGGTTGAAGTCGCGGAGGTTTCCGACGTTGGCGAGGGTCCGCACGTCTCTCTCCAGGTACGTCTGCAGATACGACGCATACCACGTCCGGGCGTCGAGACCGGGACGATGGTGGAGCTCCGGAAACGAACCGGTGAGAACCCAGCGTGCGTAGGTCTCCCGGTCGCGCACGGGAGGCGCGCGTCGACCCGGATTCTCGGCCGTGGACAGCGGAAGCAGGTGCAGCACCGCCGAGCGGCCCGCAAGCGACTCCGTGACCCCTGCCATCAGCGAGAAGGTCTGGGAGCCCGTGAGGATGAACCGGCCCGGTTCGTGGCGAGCCGCGTCGACCGCCATCTTGACATGACGCAACAGCGTCGGCGCACGCTGGATCTCGTCGAGGACCACCGGAGGACGATGGTCCTCCAGGAATCCCCTCGGATCCGAGCTCGCGAACAGCTCGAGGTCGGGATCGTCGAGGGAGACGTAGCTGTGGCTCCCATCGAACAGATGCCGTAGCAGCCAGGTCTTGCCGGACTGTCGCGGCCCCGTGACGACCAGGGCAGGGAACGACGATGCGGCACGGCGGACCGCGTCCTCGATCGCCCTGGGAAAGTACCCTCTCACTCATCACCAGACTATAGGAACATTTGCAGAGCCACTGCAAATACTACCGACTGGCGTGGAGGCTGTCAACTCCTGTCCGGGGGCCAGGGGGGGGCGACATCAGCGACGCTCGGTGGCCAGGGCGCCGCTTTCGGGACCCGACCGCCGGATCCGGGCGACCCAGGATCCCCCACCTGTATCGCGGAGTCGGGCCTGTGATCCGGCCTCGGCCTGGCCGCAGAGTCACCAGGGACGTGGAGGGGGTTCATTTGAAGTCGCGCTCGGGAGAGAGAAAGAGGAGGGGATCCGGATTGAGGTCGCGCTCGGGGGCGCGACTCGGATCCGGCGAGGCGCCGGATCTTGCGACTCGGATCCGGCGAGGCGCCGGATCTTGCGACCCGACCCCCTGGCCCCCCGCCCCGCGGTCTGCTATCATTGGCGCCTCGTCGGACCATGCGAAACCTGATCGTCTTCCTGCAAGGGCGCCTGTTCAGAACGATCCCGCTCGATCGTTCGGCGATCGTCTTCGGCCGCGGCGGGGACTCGGACGTCGTTCTGGACCACCCGTCGGTCTCCCGGACCCACGCCCGGATCTTCGACGTGGACGGCCGCTGGCACGTCATCGACGAGGGGTCGACCAACGGGATCAAGGTCAACGGCCGGGTCATCATCAAGGCGAGCCTGAACCACGGCGACCAGATCGAGGTGGGCGTCTTCACGGTCCACTTCCAGGACGAGGGCAAGGGCGCCCCCAGGCCGGTGGACACCGCCCGGGTGGAGGCGGCGTACACCAAGCTCCAGTCGCTGTTCGTACTCTCCTCCAACTTCACCTCCCTGGTGAACTTCGCCGAGCTGATGGAGAAGATGATCGACTGCCTCCTCGACATCTTCCAGGCGGAACGCGGCTTCGTGCTGCTCCACGATCAGAAGTCCGGTAAGCTGAAACCCGCCATCAGCCGCAGGATCGAATCGGCCGACACGGGCTCGATCAGCTTCACCGTGGCCCAGAAGGTCGCCCAGAGCCGACAGCCCATGCTGATCACCGACATCGACGCTGTGACCCAGCTCAGGCTGGCCCAGTCGATCCAGCGCGGCGACATCCGGTCGATCATCTGCACGCCGCTGGTCCACGAGAAGAAGCTCGTCGGCATCCTGTACCTCGACAGCCAGGTGCGGGCCCGGGCGTACGGCCCCGACGACCTGAAGCTCCTGGAGTCGTTCGCCCAGCACGCCACGCATATCATCGAGAACGCCGTGGAGAAAGACCAGCTCCGGAGGGACGTGCTGGCCCTCAAGGCGATCCAGAAGACCCAGTCCGTGGAGTCCGACGACTTCTCCGCGATCATCGGCAGGAGCGAGTCGATCCGGCGGATCATCCAGCAGGCCCAGGCCGTGGCGCGTCAGGATGTGACCACCCTCATCCTCGGCGAGTCCGGCACCGGCAAGGAGCTGCTGGCCAAGGCGATCCACGCGGCGAGCCGGCGCCGCGACAGACCGTTCGTCGCGGTGAACTGCCTGGCGCTGGCCCGCGACGTGATCGAGTCGGAGCTGTTCGGCCACGAGAGGGGCGCGTTCACCGGCGCCGTGGATCGCCGCGTCGGGCGGTTCGAGCTGGCCGACGGAGGCACGATCTTCCTGGATGAGATCGGAGAGCTGCCCCAGGACCTGCAGGCCAAGCTGCTCCGGGTCCTGCAAGAGCGCCAGATCGAGCGCGTCGGCTCGACCAAGCCGATCGACATCGATGTCCGGCTCCTCTGCGCGACCAACATCGACCTGGACGCGGCGGTCCCGGCGGGCAAGTTCAGGGAAGACCTGTACTACCGGATCAACGTGATGTCGCTCAGGCTCTCGCCGCTCAGGGAGCGGCGCGACGACGTGCCGCTGCTGGTGGATCACTTCGTCCACGCGTTCAACCGGCAGATGGGTCGGGCGCTCCAGGGGGTCGCGCCGGACGCCCTGCAGGCGCTGGTGAACTACCACTGGCCCGGGAACATCCGGGAGCTGAGAAACGTGATGGAGCGCGCCTTCGTGCTCGAGACCGGCTCCCGGATCGGCCTGGACAGCCTTCCGTTCAACCTGCTCAAGGCCGCGGGAGCCCCGAGGGTGGAGGTGGCGGAGCCACCGCGCACCACCTATCCGAAGCAGTTCACCAGGGCCCGCGAGGTGTTCGAGCGGATGTTCATCCAGGATGCGCTGGGACGCAACAAGGGCAACATCACCGCCACCGCCTCCGACATCGGCTTGCCCCGGAAGACCCTCTATCGCAAGATGGAGCTTCTGAAGATCGACGTGGGCGAGCTGACCCAGGCGCAAGAGATCTCGGAGCAGCACCAGATCCTGGAGTCGCTGAAGAAGCACCGCGGCAACATCACCGCCGTCTCCAACGAGCTCGGGATACCGCGCACGTCGATCTACCGGAAGCTCACGAGCTACGGGATCGACGTGAAGGACTTCCAGTAGCCGGTCCGGCGGGACCCGGCCCCTGACCTCAGGCCTTGTTCTCCGTCTCCGGGTCCGGCGGTCTCGTCCAGCCACAGCCCTTGGCGGCGCAGGTGATCGCCTCCAGGACGTTCTTGGTGCGCTTCTCCACGACGTAGCTGCCGCAGGTGGGACAGCTCCCCTTGGCCACCCGCACCCAGGAGGTGAACGTGCACTTCGGGTACTCGCAGCAGCCGTAGAACATCCGTCGGTTCCGGGAGAACCGGGTCACGATCTCGCCGGAGCAGCCCTTCTCGGGGCAGGGCACGCCGAGCTTCGCCAGCACCGGCTTGGTGTTCTTGCACTTGGGGTAGCTGGAGCACGCCTTGAACTGGCCGAACCGGCCCTTCCTGAGCTGCATCCGGCTGCCGCACTTCTCGCAGGTCTCGTCCAGCATCTGCGGCGGCTCCTGCGGCGGGGCGGCCGGCTGCCCCTCCTTCGGCACTTCCCGGGTGTTGCGGCACTCCGGAAACCCCGAGCAGGCGATGAACTTGCCGAACCGGCCGCGGCGGATGACCATGGGCTTGCCGCACTTCTCGCAGACCTCGCCGGTCTCCACGACCTCCTTCTTGACGTTCTTCATCTGCTTCTCGGCCGTGGAGAGAGCCTGCTTGAAGTCGTCGTAGAAACGGCCCAGCACCTCCTGCCAGCGGAACTTCCCCTTCTCGATCTCGTCGAGCTCGCCCTCGAGACCGGCGGTGAACTCCACGTCCATGATCTTCTGGAAGTTGGCCTCCAGAAGCTCCACCACGATGCCGCCAAGCTCAGTGGGCATCAGGTTCTTCTGGTCGCGGTCCACGTAACCCCGCTCCAGCAGCGTGGAGATGATGGTGGCGTACGTCGACGGTCTGCCGATCCCCTTCTCCTCCAGCGTCTTCACCAGGCTCGCCTCCGTGTAGTGGGGCGGCGGCTGGGTGAATCCCTGCTCGGCCTTCTCGCCGAGCCGGTCGATCTTCTCGCCCTCCGCCAGCGGCGGCAAGAAAGTCTCCTTGGCCTTCTTCGTGACGACGGAGTGGCCCTCGTAGATCTTCAGATAGCCCACGAACAGCTTCTCGCGGCCGACGGCGCGGAAGACGTAGCGGCCGGCCGCGACGTCCACGGTGCGCTGCAGGAACTCCGCGGACGCCATCTGGCTCGCCATGAACCGGGTCCAGACCAGGCTGTACAGCTTGTACTGATCCGGGGAGAGGTGGTGCTTGATCTCCCTGGGTTCCAGCCGCACGTCGGTGGGGCGGATCGCCTCGTGGGCGTCCTGGGCCCGGGCGTTCGGGGACTTGTAGACCGGCGGCTGGGCCGGTATGTACCGGGGGCCCAGCACCTCGGTCAGGTGGTCCCTGGCGATCGCCTGGGCCTCCGGCGAGACC
>JACQZM010000638.1 GCA_016213885.1 Candidatus Rifleibacteriota bacterium
CTCTCCCGGGCGCGACCTCAAATTGATCCCCACCACTTCCATCGTGACCTTGGATCCAGGCCGCCGCTTCGTCACAAGCCAAGCTCTGCGGAACAGGCGGGGGATCCTGGCGCCACGTCCGCCTTCACACGGGGGAGCCGACGTGGTAAGTTCCTCTTGCCTGACAGGCAGATGGGAGGTCGCTCGTGAACAGAAGATTCTGGGTCCTGATGCTCGTGGTGGTCTCGGTCTTTGTCGTGGTCGGCTGCGGCGAGGAGAAGCCCGCACCGAGCGAGTCAGCGACGCCGGTGCCCACCGTATCGGCTGCTGCGGCGCCCGGCGTGGTCGTGCCCTCTACGGCTGCCGGCGCTGTCCAGACCATGCCGTCCGGGTTGAAGATCGAGGACCTGAAGGTCGGTGACGGCGCCTCCCCGAACCCAGGGCAGACCGCCGTGGTCCATTACACCGGCTGGCTCACCGACGGCACCAAGTTCGACAGCTCCGTGGATCGGGGCCGGCCGTTCGAGTTTCCGATCGGAGCGGGCAGGGTGATCAAGGGCTGGGACGAAGGGGTGGCCACCATGAAGATCGGCGGCAAGAGGAAGCTGACGATCCCGCCGGAGATCGGTTACGGGGCCACCGGCGCCGGGACCAAGGTGCCGCCCAACGCCACGCTGATCTTCGAGGTGGAGCTCCTGGAAGTCAAGTGAGCCGGGCACCCAGGATCCTCCACCTGTTTCGAGGAGTCGGGCCTGTGTTCAGGCCTCAGCCTGGCTGCAGAGTCACCAAGGAAGTGGAGGGGATTCATTTGAAGTCGCGCTCGGGGCGCGACCCGGATCCGGCGAGGCGCCGGATCCTGGGCACTCGCCGGTGCCGGGCCTCCGAGAAGGCCCGCGCCGGGCGTCCGGCACGCCGTGCCTGAATCGCTGGAAGAGCGCTTCGTCTCGATCGTCAGGGATCGGCTCCGCGGTCGGGAGCCTGCGCACGATTTTCTGCACGTGGTGCGAGTCGTCGAGACCGGTCGGACCATAGCCCGGTCGGAGGCCGCCGACCCGGGGGTCGTCATCCCGGCGGCGCTGCTGCACGAGCTGTTCAACTACCCGAAGGGGCACCCCGAGGCCCACCTTTCGGGGGAGGTCTGCGCCCGTCAGGCCGCCGCCGTGCTGGAGGCCCAGGGCTGCCCCCGTGACCTGATCGACCGGGTGACCTACTGCGTCACGGTGCACGGATTCTCCACGGGCATCGTCCCCCGGACTCTCGAGGCCAAGGTCCTTCAGGATGCCGATCGACTGGACGCCATCGGCGCGATCGGGGTGGCCCGCTGCTTCGCGACGACGTCTTCCATGGGACGGCCGTTCTACGACCTGGAGGATCCGTTCTGCCGAGTCAGAGAGCCCGATGACCGGCGGTTCGGACTCGACCATTTCTACCGGAAGCTCCTCGAGATACCCGGGAGGCTCCACACGGCCACGGCGCGCCGCCTCGCCGAGGGGCGCTCTCGATTTCTGCACGACTTCCTTCAGCGACTGGAAGACGAGATCGGCCAGCGATCGGTTCCCCCTTGACTTGATTGACGCGGTGCGTTATCTTGGGATCCTCGCCGCCATCCGGCCCGGTTGTCGGCGAACGAGGGAAGGGGGCACGGGATCGAACTCCGGAAGCCAGCGGCCCAGTCGCTGGTCCGAACACGCGGAGTCGCCCCGTGGCCTGGAAGAGGAGATGGACCCCATGCGCGTCATCAAGCGTTATCCGAATCGCAAGCTCTACGACACCACCGCGCGTCACTACGTGACGCTGCAGCTCATCCGGGATATCATCGGCAAGGGCGAAGCCGTGCAGGTCGTCGACAGCCGCACGGGCAAGGACGTGACCAAGGCCGCCCTGTCCAAGATCGTCTTCGAGAAAGAGATGGCGGATGGGGGCTCTCTGCCCGCCTCGTTCCTGACCGATCTGATCCAGAAATCGGGACGAACCGTGATGGGGTACATCAAGAAATCGTGGGCGGCCGGGGTCGAGGTGGCCCACCGGGCCGAGAAGGAGATCAACCGGAAGGTCTCCCGCGCCGCCAAGGCCGGGAAGGTGTCGCTGGCCGAAGTGGCGGACATGCACAAGGAGTTCCTCGACAAGGTCAAGTCCAAGTTCAGCGAGCAGGAAACCTACATCGAGGAGCAGTTCAAGTCCGCCGTGGAGAAGGCGATCCGGTCGGCCGGCCTGGTCACCAGAAGCGACCTGGCGTGCCTGGACGAGAAGATCCGGACGCTGAAATCGCGCCTCGACGTCATCGCCCCTGAGCCGGCCCCCAAGCGCGGGGCTTCCCGCCCTCGGCGGAAGTAGGTCGGGGGTCCGGAGGCCCGGAGCCCGGTCGACCGGGCTTCTCGACGACCGCCCTGCCCTGGTCTTGCGACCACGCTCCGGAGCCTGTCGGAGTCTCGTTCTGGCTGCGAGCCGGGCCACGGCGATCCGGGAGGCTCCGGCCGGCTCGATCGTCAGCTTCCCGTCGACGCCCTGGTCTCGCGGGCGCTCACGCGCCGCTTGGTGCAGTCGAGGATCCGCTTGCGGAGGCGGATCGACTTCGGCGTGACCTCCACCAGCTCATCCTCGTTGATGAACTCGAGCGCCTGCTCCAGGGAGAGGATCCGGGCCGGGGTCAGAATGATCTTCTCGTCGGACCCGGCGGCGCGGATGTTGGTGAGGTGCTTCCCCTTGCAGGGATTCACATCCAGGTCGTTGTCCCGGGAGTTCTCGCCGATGACCATCCCCTCGTAGAGGTCCATGCCGGGGTAGACGAAGAGGGTGCCCCGCTCCTGCAGGTTGTTGAGCGCATAGCTCAGGGCAGGCCCCGACTCCTTGGAGACCATGGCTCCGCGGCGCCTTCCGAGCTTCAGATCGACGCTGAACGGCCGGTACTCGTGGAACGAATGGTGCATCACCAGGGTACCCCGGGTCTCCGTGAGCAGCTCGCTCCTCAGGCCGAGAAGGCCCCGCGTCGAGATCTCGAACTCCAGTCGCGTGGCCGACTCGGTGGACACCGGGGCCATCCGCACCATGACCCCCTTGCGTCGGCCCGCCCGCTCGATCACCACGCCGGAATGCTCGTCGGGCACCTCGATGATCAGGTACTCGAACGGCTCGCAGGTGACGCCGTCGATCTCGTCCAGGATCACCTCCGGCTTCCCGATCTCGAGCTCGTAGCCTTCCCGGCGCATCGTCTCGATCAGAATCGCCAGGTGCAGCTCCCCGCGACCCGACACCTTGAGGACCTCCGGTCGATCGGTCTCCTCGACCCTCAGCGCCAGGTTGTTCCGCGCCTCGAAGAACAGCCGCTCCCGGATCTGACGGCTGGTCACGTACGACCCGTCCCGTCCGGACAGTGGGCTGGTGTTCGGCGCGAACTTCAACGAGAGCGTGGGGCGATCGACCTCCAGCACCGGCAGCGGTCGTGGGTCCAGCGCCGAGGCGATGGTCTCTCCGAGGGTGACCTCCTCGATGCCGGCCACGGCGACGATGTCGCCGGCCATGGCCCGCTCCACCTTCCTCCTCTCGAGCCCCTGGAAATCGAAGAGGAACGCCACCTTCCCGGTGCGCCGCTCCCCCTTCCGGGAGAAGACCACGACGGTGTCCCCGAGGTTCACCGTACCGTTGGCGATCCGTCCGACGGCCACCTTCTTGATGTAGTCGTCGTACTCCACCTTGGTGATGAGCATCTGGAACGGCGCGGAACCGTCGCCGACGGGCGGCGGCACCTTCGTCACGATGGTGTCGAGCAGCGGTCTCAGGTCGCTGGCCGCGTCCCGCTCTTTCATGTCGGCGACCGCGTAGCCGTCGCGAGCCGAGGTGAACAGCACCGGGAAGTCCAGCTGGGAGTCGGACGCGTTGAGATCTATGAACAGGTCGTAGACCTTGTCGAGCACGTCCAGGGGGCTGCAGTTGGGCCGGTCGACCTTGTTGATCACCACGACCGGGTGCAGGGCGAGATGCAGCGCCTTGCGAAGCACGAAGCGGGTCTGCGGCATGGGGCCTTCGAAGGCGTCGACCAGCAGCAGCACCCCGTCCACCATCCTCAGGATCCGCTCCACCTCGCCGCCGAAGTCGGCGTGCCCCGGCGTGTCCACGATGTTGATCTTCACGCCCTGGTAGATCACCGAGATGTTCTTGGAGAAGATCGTGATGCCGCGCTCCCGCTCCAGATCGTTCGTGTCGAGGATGCGCTCCTGGATCTGCTCGGTGGCGCGGAAGAAGCCGGTCTGCTTGAGAAGACCGTCGACCAGGGTGGTCTTGCCATGGTCGACATGAGCGATGATGGCGATGTTGCGGATGTCGGGGTTGGCGATCGGGTTCGTCATGATCTGGGTCCAGGGGCCACGAATGGGGGCCGTATGCTATCACCGGTGGCCAGGCTCGTCAAGCAGGGGATCCGCGACGAGCTCCGTTGGATGCGCCGCCGGAAACGTCGGGTCCGCGGCGCTGGAGCTCGCCAGAACGCCGCCGGTGCCGATAGATCTGTCGAGGCACGACGATGAGGACACCACCATGACTAAAGGAAAGGTCGCGCACGTCGCCCTGGTGACCGTGGTCTCGACCATGCTGGTCTGGACGGGGGCGACGGCAGGGACGGCGGGCCCGGCGGAGCGGACCGGTCAGACCACGGGACCCGCCGCGCTCGCGCTCAGGCGGGGAGCGGTCACGGCCACCGAGGTGGCCGCCGAGATGACCTGGGTCCAGATGCTGACCAGAAGAGCCACCAGAGCTGCCAGAAACCGCTGGGAGCGAGACTGCGCCGGGCACGCCCGGGACGAGCTGCGCAAGGCCAAGAACTGGCTGGACCGGGGGGTGGAACAGGAGCGGGCCCGGGGGAGCAGAGCGCCGCACCGCAGGCCGATCAGCATCGCCCGGCGGATCGAGAGGCCCAGGGCCGAGACCACGCCGCGTCACGTGAGCCAGTACCAGAAAGCGCTCCACCACGTTCGTCGGGGCGCCCGGTACGCCCTGGCCGCCCTGAAGTCCAGGGGGCTCGATCCCGACAGGGAGAGCGACGAGGAGGCCAAGCTGGGCAAGAGCCAGCAGGGGCGGCCGGCCGGATCGGATCAAGGAACCGTCGAGGAGGCCGGTGAGGCTCCCGGCTCGCCGCAGCCGGCCGCCGGCCCTGAAGCCGGGACGGACGACCGGTCGAGTGTGGCCCCGGAGGAGAGCTCCCCGCAACCGGAGGCCTCCCCGGACGCCACGACCCCGCCGGCGGAGGACCCAGCGCCGGCGCAGCAGGCCGGGTCCGAGGGCACGGAGTCCCGATGATCATCTGCAAGATCTGCGGCGTGAGGATCGCCGATCAGGTGGCGTGCTGCTCCCGGTGCTTCACGCCCCACCACTACGACTGCTGGACTTTCAACGGCCAGTGCTCGATCTATGCGTGCGGCTGCCGGGAGCATCAGTACTTCGACTTCAGCGAGAGGAGCGAGGCCGAGGTGCTGGCGGCGATCAGCCAGGGGCTGGCTCTGGCGATACGGGAAGAGCTGCAGGTCCCGGCGGTCGGAGGTCAGCGATCGGCCTCCGGGCCGCCGACCGTTTCAGCGTCCCCGGCTGCGCCCGTGGGGGCGTCCGCCGGTGGCACGGCCCGCACAGCCCAGGAGCTCCTGGTGTACAAGCGAGGGCTGTTCCGCAGCCTCCACGCGGTCCTCCAGAAGATCGACCCGGACAGGGCGCTGGCCGATCCGGACGTGAGCTCGTCCATGGGCTCGTCGATCGACGATGTGGCCACCGTGCCGGCGCTCTTCATCGCGGACGAGCTCTCCATGGAAGAGCCATCCAGCGTGAACTCCGCGATGGACAGGAAGCGCAAGCTCCTCCACGCCCTGGCCGTCCACAGCGCCGACCCTCCGCCCAGAGGGCTCTGGGAGAGGTTCCTGGACTTCATCAAGCGGCTCTTTCGCTAGCACCACGACGCCACACCCCGTCCACCGCGAGGCCCCACGACGAAGAAGAAGCTCCGGTGCGACGGAGGCTGGCAAGGGTGGGGGCCGGGCCCCCCCCCACAACAACCATTTGAAGTCGCGCTCGGGGGCGAGAAGAAAGAGGAGGGGATCCGGATTGAGGTCGCGCTCGGGGGCGCGACTCGGACCCGGCGAGGCGCCGGGTCTTGCGACTCGGATCCGACGAGGCGCCGGGTCTTGCCGGACAGGTCTGGTATACTGACCTCGCCGTGGAGACTCACATGGAAGGAACGGTCCAGAGCGACTGGGTCACGATCACCGCAAGCTTCTCCCTGGAGGGGAGCCCTTACGAGATCGAGGGGCTGCTCGGACGGGGCCGGACAGCGGTCGTGCTCAAGGCGATCTCGAACGTCACCAGGACGGCGGTGGCCCTCAAGGTGCTGAAGCCCCACGTGGCCCGGGAGCAGGAGTGGCTCCAGCGCTTCTTCCAGGAGGCGGAGGTCCTCTCCCGGATCGTGCACCCCGGAATCGTCAGGGTGCTGGACCACGGCAAGTGGCACGTCCAGCACTACATCGCCCTGGAGCTCGTGGCCGGCACCACCCTGGCGGCCCGGCTGGCCCGCGGGGCCGGCGTGCCCTGGCGCGAGGCGTGCGCCATCGCCCGGGACGTGGCCGGCGCGCTGGTGGAGCTCCACGGGCATGGCATCTGTCACCGGGATCTGAAGCCGTCCAACATCTTCCTCACCGAATCGGGGGCGGCCAAGATCGCCGACTTCGGCCTGATCAGGGTCGAGGGGGCCAAGCGGATCACGGCGCCCAGGATGATCCTGGGAACGCCGCTCTACACCTCTCCCGAGCAGATCCGCACCGAGCCGGGCGACGGCCGCAGCGACCTCTACTCGCTGGGCATCATCCTGGCCGAGATGCTGATGGGGCACCCGCCCTACCACTCGACCGACGTGATCAAGGTCTCGAAGATGCACCTCGAATCCCCGCTCCCGATCCAGGAGGACTTTCCGCCGGACGTGCCGGCGGGTCTCGTGGACCTCGTCCAGTCGCTGATGGCCAAGAGTGCCGCCGACCGTCCTCAGCAGGCGCCGCTGGTGGTGTCCGGGCTGACCCGGATTCTCGATGAGAGCGACCCCACGGTCTCGCAGGTCGCTGCCACCGCCCCGGTGAGCGCTGCTCCGGGGGCGCTGGTGGTGGACAGCCAGCCCCGGGGCGCTCGCATCCTCCTCGGCGCCGAACGCAGAGACACCGGCCACCTCACCCCCACGTCGTTCGACCGGATCCCCTCCGGCCAGGTCAGCGTGGAGCTGGCGCTGGGCGGCCATCGACCGTTCGTGGCCGAGGTGCACGTCGGTCCCGGCGAGCTGTCGTACCTCCAGGCCATGATGGAGGTCGACATGGGTGACATGGACGACCTGGCCGGGGTGGACGGCCTCGCCCGGAAGGGGAAGAACGGCCAGGGGTACCTCGAGCTGCTCAACGAGAAGGACGGGACCGTTCTCGTGCTGATCCCCGAGGGGGATTCCGTCCAGGGATCGGACGGGGAAGATCCGGTGGAGCAGCCCGCTCATCGGGTCTCGCTCTCCCGGTTCCTCCTGGGGCGGCATCCGGTCACCGTGGCCCAGTACCTCAGGTTCGTCCTCGAGACCGGGCATCGAGCGCCTGCCAGCGATGGAGCCGCCGGTAACCCGCTGAACCTCTGGACCGCCGACGGCCCGGTTCCCGGCACCCAGGAGCAGCCGGTGGTCAACGTGAGCTGGGACGACGCCATCGCCTACGCGGCCTGGGCCGGCGGCAGGCTGCCCACCGAGGCGGAGTGGGAGCGCGCGGCCCGGGATCCTTCGGGGTCCAAGTACCCCTGGGGCGACCAGGTTCCTGACGGCACCAGGGCCTGCGCGGGGCGGACCTGGAGCGGACCCGGGACGATCGAGCCGGTGGACCGGCTGGCGCCGGGAGCCTCGCCCTGGGGATGCGAAGAGATGGTGGGAACCGTGTGGGAATGGTGTCAGGACTGGTTCGATCCAGCCTGCTACCTGGGCGCCCGCGACAAGGACCCGGTGGGGCCTTCCCGGGGGTGGGCGCGGGTCATCAAGGGGGGGAGCTGGGCCGAGCCGCTGGCGAGCCTGCGCTCTTCCAGGCGGTCCAGGGCCCGACCGGGAGTCAGGAGCGCCGCTCTCGGCTTCAGGCTCTGTCGACCGCTGCCAGGGGCAGGCTAGATGGCGACGCCGCTCGACCTGCTCACCCTGGCCCTGCTGAAGCTGTTCGACGCCGTGGAGCTCGAAACGCTGTCGTCGCGTCTGGGCATGACCTGGGACCTCCTGCCCGGCGAGACCGAGGAACGGGTCAGGAGAACCGCGGAGGTCGCGGTGACGACCGGCCGGCTCCAGGAGCTCGTGACGCTCGTTCGCCAGTCCAGACCCGGCAGCCTCTACTCCACCCTGGATCTCGTGGCCCAGGAGGGATGGCTCAGACTGCCGCAGCCGCTGGCGCCCCGCTTTGAGGACCTGCCGCTGGCCCAGGTGGAGATCGTCGCCAGCCCCGGCGTGGCTCAACCTCCGGAGCTTCTTCCGGACATCATCGCGCAGATCCGGCAGTCGTTGCCCGCCCTGGGGGGGCACGTGATCCAGGGCGCGGGCCGGTCGCTCCTGGTGGGCTTCGACGAGACCTCGAAGGCTGTGTCCTGGGTGGTCGCCCTGCTGAGGTGGATCGCGTGGCGAGGGGGCGCCGGCGAGGTCCCCTCCAGTGCGCCTCCCCCGGCCCGAGCTGCGCTGCACCAGGGCCGGGTCGACCTGGCGGGAGGGTGCCTGCGGTTCGGGCGCACCCTCGGCGTGCTGGCTCATCTGGCCGTGCACGCCCGGCCGGGGTCGATCCTCGCCAGCGGGATCGTGTACGAGAAGGCCGGAAGCCCCGCGGAGTGGACCGGACAGGAGCCGCTGGTGGTCCCCGGGTCCCCACGACCTCAGACCGTGTACGCCGTGGAGTGGGAGACGGAGCGACCCGCGGTCGGGCCTGGCACGGCCTCGGTCTCGGACGCGATGGACGAGGATCCAGCTTCCTGCCCGAGCCACCGGGATCGCCCGATCGAGGGCTCGTGCGTTCGCTGCGGGCGGCCGCTCTGCTCGCTGTGCCTCGCCCCGGGGCAGCCTTCGCTGGTCTGCAGGGCCTGCGCGCCAGGCGCCCGTTAACAAAATCGCTCGCCCCGTCGATACCATTGATGGACCTACCCGTTGCAGGGTCGCAGCCTTCTTCCCTGCGATTGGGAGCCGGATCGACAGAGGCAGGCATCAGAATGCGGGTGTCCGTTCGGATTGTCCTGGTGGCCCTCGTGATCTTCGTGAGCGTCTGGGGTTGCGGCGGCGACCAGAACATACAGTCCCTGATAGATCTCAAGGCGCCGGCCACCGTGAAGAACGTCCAGGCGTTCCCGGCGGACCGGAAGTCCAGGGTCTCCTGGACCCCCAACACCGAGCCGGCGCTGGTGGGGTACAACATCTACAGGAGCACCTCGGCCCAGCAGGGGTTCCAGCTGGTGGGGTCCACCGGGATCTCCCAGTCTCCGTTCTTCGAGGATCTCGGCCCTGACCTGAACGGCGACGGCGTGCCCGACGGGCTGGTCAACAACGTCCGGTACCACTACAAGGTCACC
>JACQZM010000639.1 GCA_016213885.1 Candidatus Rifleibacteriota bacterium
AGCCCGGGGAGGCCTCGGAGAAGTCGTTCGGAACCATGGTCGTCGTGTACCGGTTCACCAACACGGCCCTCCACCGTATCGACGCCTTCGAGGCCCGCGTGGTTCTCCCGGTGGGCCAGGTCGTCACCGGTCTGGACGACTACCTGCCCAGACCGGGGAAGGACGATTCCGGGGAGCCGTACTCCCTGACCATGGAGCTCGAGCGCCGGTGCCTCGTGATCAAGGCGGCGGGGCTCAAGACCGGCGACAGGGTTCTCCTGAAGTTCCGGATGAAGAGCGGTCGTCGACCGCTCTGGCCGCTGGTGCTGCTGGTTCTACTTTCTATTCTGTACCTCGTGCTCTGTCGTGACCTGGTCGCCACCCCTGGAAAGGAAGGGAAGACCGATGCCTGACATCCGACCCCGATTCGAGTTCCGGACGTTCGCCCAGGGCTTCGGCCTGGTCGAGACGAAGATCCGGCAGCTCTCCCCGCTGGACAAGATCCGGGAGAGTCGCGAGATCTACATCGTGTCCGCCGGCAACAACGAGAACAACACCAAGATCCGGGACGACCTGATGGACATCAAGGTGTTCGTGACACGGGAGAAGGGACTGGAGCAGTGGAACCCCCGGATGAAGGGCAGCTTTCCCATGAAGGCCAGCACCATCGCCGGGGAGGTGTTCCCGGCGTTCGGCGTGACGATGCCCCGGTTCGACCGTGAAGAGTACACCCTCGACCAGTTCCTGACCGAGATCATCCGGCCCCACAAGGAGCTGGTGGCGGTGCAGGTGTTCAAGCGCCGGTTCGGGTTCTCCATCAACGACTGCATCACGGAGTTCGCCCAGCTGTCGATCAACGGAGCCGCGATCCAGACCGTGGCGGTGGAGTCCGTGGACGTGCCGGCGATCCTGAAGGCGAAGGAGCTGGTCGGCCTTGAGGAGTACGAGAACGTCAACTACCTCCTGGCGATCAAGCGCATCATCGGGATGGAGCCGTTGCCGTGATCGTGCGAGGGTGAGGCGACCGGTCCTGTCGTCCTGTATAATCACCTGCGATCCAGAGGCAAGGAGTCTCACGCATGGGCAAGGAGATCGAGCGGAAGTTCCTGGTCCGGGGGGACGAGTGGCGGAAGCTGGCCTTGGGCGTGCCGTACCGCCAGGGCTACCTCTCCACGGTCAAAGAGCGTACCGTGCGGGTCCGCACCGTGGGTCAGGAGGGGTTCCTGACCATCAAGGGGATCACCACCGGGGCGTCCAGGGCCGAGTACGAGTACCCGATCCCCTGCTCCGACGCGAGCGAGCTCCTCTCGAACCTGTGCGAGAAGCCGCTCATCGAGAAGAACCGCTACAAGATCGCTCACGGCGGCCTGGTGTGGGAGGTCGACGAGTTCTTCGGCGACAACCAGGGCCTGATCGTGGCCGAGGTCGAGCTCACCGACGAGGGCCAGACGTTCGACAGGCCCCCGTGGGTCCACGACGAGGTCACCGGCGACCCGCGGTATTTCAACTCGAACCTGATCAAGAAACCGTTCACCAGGTGGTGAACCCCGCGGAGGTGCGTCCACAGTGAGGATCATCGTCATCATCGCCTTGGTGAGCAGCCTGCTGGGCCTGGGCACGCTGGTCTCCGGCACCGCCGACGCCGGCGTACCCCGGCTCGACTCGCGGGAGTACAAGATGCTGCTCCGGCCCGACCCGTTCGAGCACCCCCGCCGCGGCGCCAGGGAGCTGTGGGCGCTCGTCAAGGAGGTGGCCGGCAACGAAGGCGTGAAGGTCACCGACGACCCGGGCGGCCTGGAAGATCCGAAGACCCGGTACCTTCTCTTCCTCGACACCAGGCCGTTCGATCTGTTCACCCGCGGGTTCGTTCTCAGGCGGCGCCAGGATGAGAAGTTCAAGGACGACCGGGAGGTGACGTTCGAGCTGACCCTGAAGTTCCGCAGCGCCGACCCGGGTCAGGCGTTCGACCAGGCCGTGAGCCCCGACCCGAGCTGCGGCGGCAAGACCAAGTTCGAGGAGGACGTGATCGCCCAGGCCGGATCGCTCCGGAGCGTCTTCTCCCACTCCGGGACGGTGGAGCTGGAGGAACCCTGGATGAACACGCTCGAGGACTACGCCCGGATCTTCCCTCCGCTGGCCTCGCTGAGCCTCGGACCGCAGGCCAGGCTTGACCGGGTCAACGACGTCACGGTCGAGGAGCGGGTCTTCTCTCCCGGCGTGCTGGACTTCGGGAAGGGCCCCGTCGCCGGCGTCTCCATCGCCGTCTGGTTCAAGAACAAGCAAGACCACCCGCTCCTGGCCGAGCTCTCGTACAAGTGCAAGTTCGCCACCGCTGCCGAGGCCCAGGTCGAGGCGCCTCGCCGCTTCCTGACGGCGCTCCAGAAGAAGCTCAAGGACAGGATCCTGGCCGGTCAGACGAAGACCGGGATGGTCTACAAGCAGAACAGCCCGATCCACGACTGACCATCCAGGTCCACCCGGAGGCGATCGCCACCGAAGCCATGAGCACCAGCACCGCATCCAGCGGCGCCCGCATCCGGATCGTGCCGAAGCAGAGCAGGAAGGGCGGCATGAACGAGAGCACGACGAGCGCCGTCAGCCCCGCGGCCGGGTCCCTCCGGACGCAGGCGATGGCCCACCCTGCGATGGCCAGCGCCAGCAGCGGCCCGTACGACAGGGCGTAGACCGTCCGCTTCCAGGCCGGGCGGCCCGGTGTGCCGGGTTTCGTCAGCGCCCAGAACCGGCGCGCCTTCCAGAAGGCGTTCCCCAGCACCTCGCCGCAGTGCTGGCCCATCCACTCCCGGGCCGTGTTCCAGAGCCAGGCGTCACGGTCCGCCTCGGCCAGGCCGGTCGCGGCCGGCAACGGGAGCTTCGTCTGCATCATCACCTCGAGGGTCTCCACCCGGTCGTCGGTCAGGTAGGCCCGGGTGCCGTCGTTGTTGCCGAGCCAGAGGTTGTAGCCGCCGTTGGTGGTCAGCACCACCAGCTGCCCGTGGACCAGGCAGTTGCGGACCGTCCAGGGGAGCACGACCAGCGCCGTGACCGCCCACACCGACGCGGTGCGCCGGATCAGGGCCGGGAGCGGGAGCCCCGGTGAGAGGGCGAGCCAGCCCAGCGGCAGCGCGGCCAGCACAGTGACCATGTTCGCCCGGACGAGCAGGTTCAGCCCGCCCACGACGCCCGTCACGATCAGCCAGGCCGCCGTGCACGTCCGGTTCGCCTGCACGACAGCCAGCAGGTAGGCACAGAACAGGAGCACGGCCATCCCGGTGTCGATCAGCTGGTTGGAGCAGTAGACGAACGACGGGTACAGCGCTCCGATCAGACCGGCGCCCCAGGCCGTCACGGGACAGGCGAACAGCAGCGACGCCGTCCGGAAGAGCAGCAGCGGCATCAGGGAGAAGAGGACCGCCTGGCAGACCCCGATCCGGAAGGTGTCCGCCCCGTGATGCGGCATCACCATGGCCAGAAAGGCGCTGTAGAGCGGCGGCGTGAACGAACGGTAGTCGCCGCTGAGAAACTCGTTCATCGGCCAGCGCATGTGCTGGACATGGCCCTGCCCGGCGGCGAGGCTCCGGGCTCGCTCGAGGAATCCTGTGTCCTGGAGGTGGAAGCTGGTGGAGCAGCAGATGATCAGGCGGGCCAGCAAGGCGACGAGGTACAGCGTGAGCCAGGGATGGGCGCCGATCCGGTCCCGGAGCCGGGGTCCTGGCGTCAGGCCGCTCATCTGTCGCGGGGGCGGTCCGGGGCCGCCAGCGTCGAGAGCGACTCGCGAGGGGAGCGAGCCAGGGGCGGCACCCCGATGTTGCACCGCGTCACGGCCACTCTCTACCACAACCGGCCTTGCTCCGGCAACCGGTCAGAACGAGAAGGTCGCCTCCACGAAGGGGCCGCTGTGGGTGACGTCGATTCGCGTCTCGTCCGGTTGCCCGGCCTGCGCCGTCAGGTCCATCCCCAGCTCCCGCCAGCCCGTGGCGACCCGGATCGTCTTGAAGCTGGTGGACCAGTCGGCGATCACGCCGAGCTCCCAGTCGTGGGCCTTGCTCTGCACCGGACCGACGTCCATGTCGAGCAGCTTGAACGAGCCGTAGGCCTTGAACCACGGCGTCACGTTCGCCTGCCCCGAGATGCCCGCCATGGGGATCGGCACCAGGTGGTCGAACGTGCCCCGGATGCCGTTGGCGGTCAGCTGGACGTCCGCGTCGGCCATCTTGAGACACGCCGCCACGCTCACCCGGAACAGGTCGTTGTCCAGGGCGATCCACCGGAGTGCGCCCTCCCACACCGGCATCCGGTAGCGCATCTGACCGTTCGTCACCGTGCCGAACGAGGCGTTGCCGAACGTGAACGACCCGGAGGAGCTGAACCGGGTGTCCAGGGAGAGCGGCGTGTACGACAGGTCCAGACACAGGGAGCCCAGCGTCTTGAGAGTGAGGGCGAAGCCCGGCTCCGCGTCGCTCCGACCGGTGATGGCGGCGCTGACCGCTCCGGCGGCCGATCTTCCGCCGAGCGTTCCAGTGAGCTCCTGGAACCAGAGCAGCGCCGAGGCCTGCTTGCCGCCGCAGGCCGTATGGGTCCCGGCCCGGGCGCCGCAGCCGAAGAGACAGAGGAGGGCGAGCAGGGGAAGGAGCCGTCGCATGAGAGTGCCGGTCGTCGCAAGACCCGGTTCGAACGCCTGTACATGAACTACTATCGAACAGATCCGCTCCCGATCCGAGCGATCTCGTCGCAACGGGTCGCATGGGCCGGCTCTCGATCGCTCACCGCGACCGTCTCGGATGCTATGATGCGCCCTGTGAAACCAGCCTCCACAGCCCGCGGAGCGATCAGGCTGCTCGTCACGGTCGTCGCCGCGCTCCCCGCGTTCGGTCCGGTCCAGGCCGGTTCGAAGGCCGCCCCGTCGGCCGGTCCGTTCGAGCGGTTCATGGTCCTCAGCCGGCCGGGCGGCGCCCGCACCGTGATGGTGGGCCTGCCGATCCGGGTCGCCATCGGGCTGGCCGTGGAGCAGCAGCAAGTGGTCGTCACAGGCGCGGGCCGCTTCGAGGCCCGGATCGGGCGGACCGTGGTGAGGGCCCGGCCAGGGGAGCGGTGGACCGTGCGTCGCGTCGCGGGCCGGGCGGCCCGGGTCGAGCATCTGGTGGTGGTGCAGCGGTTCTCCCCTGCCGAGGCGGCGCAGGCCCAGCGGCTGGTGGCAGGGCTGAGGGCCAGGGGGCACGACGCCGGAGTCGTCGCCGTGGGCCTGCGGCTGCTGATTCCCGGTCCGGCCAGCAGCGCCAGGGCCGACGGGCTGGGGAGCCAGCGGATCCTCGGCGACGGCCGGACGGTGCTCGTCCACGTGGGCCGCCTCGCCAGCGAGGCCCGGGCGCGGGAGCGGATCGACAGGCTGTCGGCGGCCGGGGGCCGTCCGTGGCATCACGAGTTCGTGGCGGCTCCGCAGGATGGTGTCGTGGCCCTGATCGGCCCGGACCGGAGGGAGCGGGGCCGGGCGCGAGCCGTGACGTTCGGGTCGGCGTCGCCTCTCGTGCTGCTCGAATCGGGCGCGGGGCCGGACGGATCCTCGCGACCGCGCCCCCCCAGGAGCTACGAGGGGGCGATCCACGTCGTGTTCGACCGGAAGGGGCTCCTGGCGACGGTGAACGAGATCAACCTGGAGCGGTACCTCAAGGGCGTGGTCCCCGCCGAGATCCCGGCCTCTGACCCGCCCCAGGCGATCCGGGCCCTGGCCGTGGCCGCCCGGAGCGAGGCGCTGGCGAAGCTCGCCCGGGGACACGGAGGCCAGCCGTTCGATCTCTGCTGGGACCAGCACTGTCAGGCCTACGCCGGCCTCGAGCGCGTGGCGCCCAGCACCAACGTGGGCGTGGACGCCACGCGAGGGCAGGTGGTGCAGCGCGGCGGGTCGCTCGTGGAGGCGGTCTACTGCGACACCTGTGGCGGCCACACCGAGAGCATCGAGAACGTGTGGTCCGCCTCCCCCAATCCGAGCCTGGTGGGCGTCCTGGACGGTCCGTCGAGCCGGTCGTCCGGCCAGGCTCCCTCCGAGTCGACGCTGGGCCGGTGGCTCTCCACCCGTCCCCCCGCGTTCTGCCGCGGCCCGGAATCGAGCCCCAACCCGAGGTACCGCTGGACCGTCGAGATGTCCGGAGCCCAGCTCGACTGGCTCGTGAACCGGTCTTTCCCGGTGGGATCCGTTCGAGAACTGGTGCCTCTGGAGCGCGGCGTCTCCGGCCGGATCAAGCTTCTCGGGGTCGTGGGCGACAGGGGCCGGACCGTGATCCACAAGGAGCTTCCGATCCGGAAGGCGCTGGGCGATCTCATGTCGGCGCTCTTCGTGGTGGACGCCAGCCGTGGCGCCGACGGTCGCGTCGTGAGCTGGCGGTTCCGGGGCGCCGGCTGGGGGCACGGCGTGGGGCTGTGCCAGGTCGGGTCCCGCTGGGCGGCCCGGGCCGGGTTCGGGTACCGGGCGATCCTGGCCCACGACTACCGAGGCACCACCATGGCCAGACTGTACCGGTAGCGGCGGCTTCGCGGTCGCTGCACGGCGGGTTCACGGTCGGTTCATACGCGGTTCATCCGGCTCCACTACGCTTGAATCGGGGGACCCGGCAGCGTCGCGGGCTCACCGGACGCGGACTCTCGAAAAAGGCAGGTGGCTCCGTGGAGACCAGGTTCATCTCGAGTCCAGGGACGATCGCGGCGTGGACCACCCTCGTCGCTCTGCTGGCGCTCGCGTCGACGACCCGCGGAGCGATCCGCGGGCCCGACGAAGCCAGGACGCTCTCCCCGTACTTCCGGGTGATCGGGGGCGCGGGGGCAGAGAGGCTCGGGCTCAAGGCGACCACGGCGGAGGTGGCGATCGCCGGGACGATCGCCCGGGTCAAGGTCGCCCAGGAGTACGCCAACGAGGGGAGCTGCCCGATCGAGGCGGTCTACGTGTTCCACGGATCGACCAGGGCGGCGGTCCACGCCATGCGGATGACCATCGGCGGCCGGGTGCGGGTGGCCAAGGTGATGGAGCGTTCCGCGGCGACCGCCACCTACCGGAAGGCCAAGAGCGAGGGCAAGGGCGCTGCGCTGCTGGAGCAGCAGCGCCCCAACGTCTTCGAGATGCGGGTCGCCAACATC
>JACQZM010000619.1 GCA_016213885.1 Candidatus Rifleibacteriota bacterium
CTTCCACGCAGCCGACCCAACCAACGTGGACCAGGGCGGTAACGGCACCTGCTGGCTCGAGTCGGGCTACATCGCCGGAGGCTTCGTCAACCATCCCGAGCACATGGCCCGCTTCTTGAAAG
The DNA here is from genome assembly GCA_016213885.1 of Candidatus Rifleibacteriota bacterium. Classification (GTDB taxonomy): domain Bacteria; phylum Muiribacteriota; class UBA6191; order JACPRK01; family JACQZM01; genus JACQZM01. Next base: position 123 of record JACQZM010000619.1, read on the forward strand.
AGGTGAGCCTTACGGGCTCTTTCAATACAATGAGCCGCGGCGAGAACGATCCGACCTCGGCCAACATCAAGTTCCCTCCGCACCTTTTCCGGTTCTCGGGCCGTGACGAGGAGGGTCAGTGGACCATCGGCTCGGCTAACGAGAACGGACGCCGCAGCCCGGTCAGCTTGATCTTCGACGAGGGCGACTTGGTGACGATCAGGTTCCGGATCGGCTCGTTGACCTGCATCAGCTCCGTGATGCAGAGGCGACCGTGATACCCCGAGTCCTTGCAGCCGGTGCAGCCGACGCCCTCGCTGAACTTCCACAGCTCCCGCTTCTCCCGGGGCACCCCGAGGCGCTCGAGCACCTCGTCGGAGATGTGGACCGACTCCTTGCAGTCTTTGCAGGTGAGCCGCACCAGACGCTGAGCCATGGTGGCCAGCACCGATGAGGCGACCAGGAAAGGCTCCACGCCCATGTCGATGAGCCGGGTCACGGCGCCGGCCGCGTCGTTGGTGTGGAGCGTGGAGAAGACGAGGTGGCCGGTCTGGGCGGCGCGGACCGCGGTCTCCGCCGTCTCCAGGTCGCGGATCTCGCCGACCATGATCACGTCCGGGTCCTGGCGGAGGATCGACCTCAGACCTCCGCCGAACGTGAACCCCGCCTTCACGTTGATCTGCGACTGGTTGACCAGGGAGAGCTGGTACTCCACCGGGTCCTCGATCGTCACGATGTTCTTGTCGATGGAGTTGATCTCCTTGAGGGCGGCGTAGAGCGTCGAGGTCTTGCCGGACCCGGTGGGACCGGTCAGCAGGATGATGCCGTGTGGCTGGCGGATCGCCGCTCCGAACTGGCGCAGCACGTCCTCCTCGAACCCCAGATCGGCGAGGCTGAAGACGACGCTGGTCTTGTCCAGGATCCTGAGCACGGCCTTCTCGCCGTGGACCACCGGGAACGTGGACACGCGGAGGTCGATCTCGCGACCGTCGAGGGAGAGCCCGGCGCGACCGTCGTGGGGGACGCGCTTCTCCGAGATGTCGAGCTCCGCCATGACCTTCACGCGAGAGAGCGTGGGGGCGCCCCACTCCGTGGAGAGGCTCATCACCTCCTGCAGCAGGCCGTCGATCCGGAACCGGACCCGGAAGCCCTTGGCATCAGGCTCCAGATGGATGTCGGAGGCCTTGTACTTGATCCCGTCCGTGATGATCCGGTTCACCAGCTGGATGATCGACTGGGTGTTCGCCAGCGTCACCTCGTTGAGGTCGTGGACGCCCTCGCGCTTGGTGATCCCCTGCAGCTTGGAGGCGAAGTCCTGCAGCTCCTTGAGCCCCTCCTCCTTGTCGTCCTCGTGGCCTGGCGCGACCGCGCCGGTCCCGTAGTACTTGTCGATCGCCGCCATGATCTCGTCCTTCGTGGAGACCAGCGGCTTGATGTCGCATCCGGTGGTGTACTTGATGCTCTCCATCACGAACGTGTCCAGCGGATCGAGCATGGCCACGGTGATCGTGTTCCGGACCTTCAGGAGCGGAAACACCTGGTACTTCCGGGCGATGTCCTCGGGCAGGAGGTTGATGACGTTGCGGTCCACCACGTAGTTGCCCAGGTTGGCGTGGGGAAACCCCAGCTTGGACTCCAGGAAGTTCAGGAGCTGATGATCCGAGAGGTAGCCGAGCTTGAGAAGCGTGTAGCCCAGGGTGTCTCCGGTCTTTCTGTGCCTGCGCAGCGCGTTGTTGAGCTGCTCCCGGTTGATGAAACCGGCCTCGATCAGCGACAGTCCCAACAGCTTGCGTTCTTCCCGGCTCACGACCGCCTCCAGTGCCTCTCGTCCCGGAGCTCACCCGCGGCGAGCATACACCACCCACGGTGTCGTTTCAACCGCCCCAGAGGCCGTGGGAACGGGGCTCGAGGACGAGGTCCAGTGGTGGTCGCTGGCCCGGACGCCGTGTGTTATGATGAGATTGACCGGGGCCGCGCTGGCCATCGTCCGGCCCGCGATGGAGGGCGGTTCCGCATCTCACGGCAGGCGTCATGGGCATCAAAGACCGCCTCAAGTTCATAGCCAAGAGCTACCTCAACTCCTTCATCGAGAGCGCCCGCAGCGCCCCGAGACAGCGTCCCGGCGATCCCGACGTCACGTTCACCGATGATGACGAGGTCGTCGGCATGTCCGACGACGAGTTCGAGAAGCAGTGGGAGCGGTTCCAGGAGGAACAGCGCCAGTACAGGGAGTCCCAGGGCCACCAGAAGAAGGAGTGGGAGGACCAGGGCCCGCGACGGAGAACCGGAGAGCGGACGATCGAGCAGTGCTACCGGAACCTCGAGTGCCCGGTGGGCGCCGATCTGAAGACGGTCCGGACCCACTTCCGCCGCCTGATGAAGAAGTTCCATCCGGACCTCCACACGGACAACAAGACCAACCAGGAGGCGGCGAACCGGATCAGCCAGATCATCACGGAATGCTATCAACAGCTGGAGAAGCACCTTCAGGCGAAGGGGCAGAGGTAGCTCCGCCGGTCGGGTCTCCGGCGGGACGCCGGGGCGAAGCGTGACATGTCGGCTGGGCCTGTGGCGATCTACGTCGTGCTCTGCCTGATCGCAGGCCGCGGGCTGGTTCGCTCCCTCTACAGACCCGGCGAGTTGAGGCTCTGGGAAGGAGCGGCGTTCGTTCTTCCCCTGGCGCCGCTCGTGCCGCTTCCGATCGCCTTCGTGCTCGAGAGCTTCGGCGGCGTCCCGATCGGGCGCTCGGTGCTCATCGGCCTGGCCGCGGCGCTGGCCATCGTCACGCACCTGATGCCGGGGCCTGCCGGGGCGGCGGAAGATCCACGGTCCGGGGCAGGGGACCGCGGCGACCCGGGCGCTCGGCGGACCGCGGACGAGGTCGAGAGGAGCTCCGAGCGGGTCAAGCGGTTACCGCTCGATCCGGCCACGACCGGGCTCAAGCTCCTGCTGCTCTCCGTCGTGATCTTCTGGGCCCTGAGCCCGCTGTTCTCGTACGACCTGTTTCTGTACCACCTGCCGTTCGCCGAGGAGCTGGCGCGAACGGGTCACCTGCCCACGGACGTCTCCGGGTCGCTGATCCACATGACCCGGGCCTACCCGCCCCTGGTCTACATGGCCTACGGGGGCTGCTGGGTCCTGTGCGGAGGGCGGGAGCACGTCTCGCCCAGGGCGCTGGCCATAGCGTTCCACCTGGGAATCGTCGCCCTGGTGATGGCCGGGGCCGGCGGCGGGCGCCGCGGGCTGTCGGCGGGCTGGCTCCTGGCAGCCAGCCCGCCCATGGTGGCCTTTCTCCACCTGATCGGCTCCGACCTGCCCATGGCCTACTTCTGCCTGGCCTGGGCGCTGCTGGTGCACTCTCATCTCCAGCGAGGGCGGCGCTCCGATCTGGTCCTCGCCAGCCTCCACCTCTCGCTGGCGCTCTGGACGAAGTACCAGTCGCTCACGTTCTTCGTGGCGGGCCTGGCCGCGATCGTCACCGCCGGCGGCCTGCCGGCAGGCGCGAGAAGACGCCTGGTCGGGGCGCACCTGGTGGCCCTGGCGCTGTTCGTGCCCTTCCTGGCCAGAAACGCCATGCTGTTCGGCAACCCGGTCTACCCGGCGCTTCCGGAGCTTCTCGGCGGGATCGGGCTCGACCGGTGGACCCTGGACAACCTGGTGAGCGTGGTCCAGGCGCCGCCGGGGTGGACGCGGATCGCGACCGGCCTGATCATGCTCGGCCTGGTGCCTGCGTTCTGGCTCCTGGTCGCCGGCCGCGACTGGTCCCGGATGGGCCGGCGCGATCCGGTGTCCCGGTTCTTCGCCACGCTGATCGTCTCGTTCCTCGCGATCTGGACGGTGCTCTGGATCCAGCCGCTCTCCCACCCGGAGCGGTTTCTGCTCCCCGTCGTCGCCGTGGCCGCCTGGCTCGCCGCGCCTCTCTGGGAGGGCCTCGCATGGTTCCCGGCCCAGAACGGCAGACCGCTGCTCGTGGTGGCCGTGGGGCTCGCCACGTTCCAGGCTCTGTACTTCATCGGCGTGGGGTGGCTCGGCTGGGGTGCCTTCCAGGAGCCGCTGCCCGCCGGGGCGCTGTCCGGGAAGGCGCTGTACCGTCTGGTCGGGTTCCTCGCCCGGGACGTGCAGCCGCTATGGCTCGCCCTGGCGCTGCTGCTGAACCGACGCCTCCACAGCCAGCGGAGCCAGGCGCTCCTGGTGCTGGTCCTCTCCGGTCCGCTGATCTTCCAGTGCGCCGACAAGCTGCGCTGGATGACCCAGAAGATCTCCCGTCATGGCTGGGTCGCGCACCTGCGGTACGACCCGGACCGGCTCGAGTATCCGTGGATGGACGCCCACCTGCCGGAGGGTGCGCGGCTGCTCACCGTGGGAGGGCTGCCGGACCTCCTGTCGAGGCCCGCGGTCCCCCTGGAGTCGTCGGCCCAGCGGGACCTCTCGGAGGCTCCGACCGAGGAGGAGTTCAGGGTTCGACTGACGCGCCGCGGCATCTCGCACGTCTTCGTCGACGAGGTGATGGCGGGTCACCTGCCGCTGTACACGGCCGGCGTCGCCGCCAGGGCGTTGCATCGGCCCGACCTGTTCGACAGGCTGTTCGTCGAACCGGGTCGCGCCTCGGTGTACAGGGTGCGACCATGACCGCCTCGCTCCGGACGACGCGACCGCCGTCCTGACGCTCATGGGCAAGCGCCGGGAGACCGGCGGGATTCCACGACACTTTTCCGCAAAAAAGTGCTGCCGTCCAATTGACAAAACAGTGTGCCTTTGAGATAATTGCTCTCCTCACGAGAAAGACCGCCGGCGCGGTGGATCCGGAAGCCAAAAAGTATAGGAGAATCGCGCCGGTAGCGGGGCTGAAAGGGTTGTTCGAATGCCCGGCACGGCCGACGTTGCAAGACGTGCGGGACGGCGCCGACAGGAGAGCGACACAGACGGGGGTGGGGGCCAAGACGCA
>JACQZM010000161.1:0-646 GCA_016213885.1 Candidatus Rifleibacteriota bacterium
GCACCAGGCCGAAAAGCAGCGAGTAGAGCCCAAGAAGCACTACTCCATTCCGGTGGCCTTCCACGCGAACTGGAACAAACCCAGATCCCGTGCCGTTTCGCAGTCCAAGCACGCTCTATGGTTTGAAGCGATGGCTCTGGGTGAACCCGGCGCGGTCGCCGTCCCTCGCCCAAGGACGAACCGGTACCGATCGGCGGATCAGAGGTCGAGGGCGGACGGCGCGGCAGCGGTCATCGACGGGTGGAGGCCGGGCGCTTCCCGGCGTCCGACCCGGGCGCACAGCCGGACAGCGGCAGGAGCTCCGGCCGGTACTCGAAGTGCATCGTGTCGTAGTGGTACCACTTCCCGGCCCAGATGAACCCGTGTCGCTCGAAGATCTCCACGAGCTCGCCGGGGATCCTGTTGACGTACGTGACGAGCCCCCGCCTCCTGGGTTTCCATTCCCAGTAGTCGGAGCTCCGGAGGTTGACGTCCAGGGCGATGCCGTACGAATGGGTGGAGAGCCTCGTGGTGCCGTTCACCGGTCTCCAGTTGAACGCCCCGGCCGGATGGTCCACGAACCGGCTCAGGTCCGGGCGATCGTCGAGCTCTCTGGAAACCTCTTCCAGAGCCCTGTTCACCCCGTTGACCCTGGTCACGTAGAGCT
>JACQZM010000161.1:665-29783 GCA_016213885.1 Candidatus Rifleibacteriota bacterium
AGCCACTCCACCGCCACCAGGTGGCTCCGCACCTCCCGCTCGGTGGCTCCGTACATCTTCTTGAAGAACGGTTCGTACCGCGCCCTGCCCGGATCGTGATCGATGGCCGGCTCTCGCCAGGAGCGGCCGGGCGGATAGTCCATGCGCATCTGGTCCTCCAGATCGGCGTCGTTCATCAGCGCTTCCGGGCCGTTCTTGGGACGGCCGTCGTCGAAGGTCATGCGAGTCCCGTCGTTGAAGACGACCGCGTTGGCGCCGGACTCGTGGTCCAGGAAGTCGGGGTAGGCCAAGAGCAATCGGCGGAGCTTCCCGGACGCCGGATCGGACGATCGCGACCCGGTGGGCGCGATCGACGGGGCGAGCAGAGCCACGGCAACGACGAGCAGGGCCGCGGGGCGAGCTGTGCCGCGGTGCGTCATCGGTGGCAGGGATCCGCTAGCGAGCCGGCGGATCCACGGCGGGCGTGGTCTTGTCGCGGCGCCTCCACCAGCCGTATGCCAGGTCCCAGGCCACCTGACCGGCGATGCCTCCCACGATCGTGCCGACCGGCGGGAAGCAGAGGGAGCCGAGGGCCATGCCGACGCCGCTCGCCACGGAGCTTCCAGCGAGGTCCTTCCAGTCGATGCCGCCGCCCCGCGCCACGGAGCCGACGGTGTACCCCGCCGCGGCGCCCACGGTGCTCCGGACGATCGCCTGGGCGAGCGGCCGCCCCAGAGCCTTGCCGATGATCGGGATCGGAATGGCGCTGGAGAGAGCCGTGGCGGCCAGGTACTCACCGAGCCAGAAGCCGGAGACGCCGCCGACCAGGCCGCAGGCGCCCTCGACGGTCCCCAGATCCTTCACCGGCTGCCAGAGATCGACCGGCTGACCGGTCGCCCACTGGTGGGCGATCGCTCCGGCGTAGTACCCCCCCGCCACGGTGGCTGCGCTGATCGCCGGCCTGGTGTACGCGACGCCGGACCGCACGCCCAAGAGCTCCAGCTCGCCCGGGGCTGCCAGGCGGCCCCCGGGGTTGACCTCTCCGACCGGTCCACCTGGACGGGCTTCGACCGGCCCGCCTGGACGGGCTTCGACCGGTCCGGCGGGTCGAGTTTCGGCGGGTCCGCCGGCCGGCGCCTCCGGGTTGAGAGGCCGGGCTCCCGGAGGCTCGGACCCCACGGTCCGCCCGCCGACAGGCTCCGGGGGCGTCGGGATGCGGCTGCGAGCCTCCGGAGGGAGCTTGGCGACCCGGGTCTCGGCCGCCGCGACCGCCCGTTCCATGTACTCGCGGAACCTGGCCCGGGTCTCGTCCGGGGAGAGGCGCCGGTCGTACAGGTACTCGTCCTTCGGCAGCGCCGAGTGGTCGGCTGGCGGGAGGCCGTTCCGCATCAGGATCCAGTCGGCCACCATCCGGGCGGTCCGGCCGTTTCCGTCGGCGAACAGATGGTTCTGGACGATGAAGCTGTGCACGTCCGCCGCGGCCCGGATCGCCTGGGCCCTGGTCATCGGACCGGAGGAGATCCCCTTCAGGTAGGCGTCGAGCTTGGCCGCCTCGGCAGGCAGCGCCTTGGGGTCCGGGTAGGCGATCCTGGTGGTGCCGACGTCGTCCGCCGTGGGCATGAAGTAGTCCCGGATCCACCCTTTCGACGGCCGCAGGCCCCCCCCGCCGGTCTCCCCGTTGGAGGTGAGTCCCTGCCGGAGCGTCCCGTTGATCTCCATGACCCGGTCCAGGGACAGCCCGGCGCTCTGTTGCACCAGGCTCCGGACCTGCTGGTAGGCCGCCCCGGTGTTGGCCTCGGCGAGGGTCGCGCTGGCCGAAGAGCCCGGCAGGATGGACTGTTCGCCCCGCACGGTCGTGGAGAGCGTTCTGGTCCCGTCGGTCACGATGTCCAGGTAGGGGTCCTGGGCCAGGGCGACACCGACCTGGAGCGCCAGCCAGAGGGTCAGGACCGCGACGAGCCTGTCGCTTGAGAAAGCCATTGGACTACCCCGTTCCGGTTCTGGTCGAGACGAACCGCTACCATATTATATACGCCCCCGGCCATCGAGAAGATGGGACGATTTCATCCGTCCCCGGGCCGGTGAGATCTCTCTTTGAGTCGGCGCCGTGCATGGTGTAGCCTGGAGTCGTTCATCGACGATCCCACCGGTCCGGGCTGCGGTGCCGTGGACCGCTGTGCGGCCATCGTCCAGGGAGGAGCCTTGCCGGATCGACCCGTCACGGTCCTCGTGTGCGACGACGACGAGGACATCAGAACGACACTGGAGTGGTACCTTGCCCAGAGCGACTACCGGGTGATCACCGCCGATGGCGGTCTGGCGGCGCTCGCCATCCTGGCCCGCGGCGTCGTCGACCTGGTGCTTCTGGATCTGCTCATGCCCGGCATGAGCGGAATGGATACCCTGGTCAAGATCAAGGAGAACCCGGTCACGAGGAACCTCCCGGTGATCGTCCTGACCGCCGTGAGCGACAGCCAGACCGTGGACCGGTGCCGCGCCCTCGGGGCGTGCGACTACCTGATCAAGCCGGTGGACACGGTGCACCTGAAAAAGGTCTTCGCCCGAGCGCTCGCGGGGCCCCCTCCGCTGTCCGTGGTGTCTTCGGCGTCTCCGGCGTCTCCGATGCCTCACACGGCTCCGGTGGAAGTGTCGGCTCTCGACGTGCTCAGGCGCGAGCTGGATGTCTTCGTGAAGAAGACTCGATCCCACCTTCCGCCTCTGCAGGAGAGATTCGCGAAGGTCCGGACCCTGTTCCCCGACGAGGGCCTGGTCAAAGAGGCGGCTCTGCGGCTGAACGATCTGGAGTTCGTGCTCAACGAATTCGCGAAGCTGTCGAGAAAGGGGACCTAGCAGCCTCCGCGGGGAGGAGGTCAGGCCTCGAACGGGACCTCGTCGGCAAGCTCGGTCCCCACGGGAACGACGGTGGCCGGCCGCGGCGAGAACGCCTGTTCGATCCGACCGCCGAGCCGGCGGGCCAGCTGGAAGCGCCAGGTGGCCGCAGCCCAGAAGGCGACCGTGAACGCCCCGGAGACCGTGATCAGGAGATAGCGGATCCACGACGGGTCGGACGCTCCTGCGGCGACCGTGGACAGACCGGCGGCGGCGGACATCACGGTTGATCACTCCTCTTGCACGAGCCCTGCCGGGCTCTCCGGGGTGCTGTAGCCCATCAATTATAGGAGCCCTGAGCCGGCTGTCAACCCGGTGTTTGCGTCCGGCTCTCCGAGCCCGGAAGCCCGCCCCGGCCCGGACACGAGCCGGATCCGGAGAAACGAGCCGGGGATCCCGACCGGCCAGCCCGGTGACTCCGGGGCCGCGGGCTGCTAGACTCGGGAGCTGACGCGAGACGCAGGAGGTCGACCATGTCCAACGCGGCCGTGGCCCCCGGCAAGACCCGGGTGGGATGGATCGGGACCGGCGTGATGGGGCTGTCCATGTGTGGTCATCTGATGACGGCGGGCTACTCGGCGACCGTCTTCTCCCGGTCCAGGGAAAGATCCAGGCCGCTGCTGGAGAGGGGGGCGAAATGGGCCGCCTCCCCCGGAGCCGTGGCCGCGGCCTCGGACGTGGTGTTCTGCATCGTGGGAGTTCCCGGGGACGTCAGGGAGGTCCTGCTGGGCGAGGAGGGGGCGATCGCCGTCGCCCGGCCAGGGACGGTGATCGTGGACATGACCACCAGCGAGCCTTCGCTGGCCCTCACGATCTCCGAACAGGCCAGGAAGAAGGGGGTGGACGCCCTGGACGCGCCGGTCTCGGGAGGCGACGTGGGCGCCCGGGAGGCCCGGCTCTCGATCTTCGTCGGCGGGGACCTGGACGTGCTGGAACGGGTGCGCCCGCTCCTGCAGCTGATGGGAAAGACGATCGGCCACCAGGGTCCGGCCGGGTCGGGGCAGCATGCCAAGATGGTCAACCAGATCGTCATAGCCACCGGGATGATCGGGCTCTGCGAGGCTCTGCTCTACGGCTACAAGGCGGGCCTCGATCTGGAGAAGCTGCTGGACACTCTCGCCAGCGGCGCGGCCGGATCGTGGTCGCTCTCCAACTACGGCCCCCGGATCCTCGAGGGGAACTTCGACCCGGGCTTCCTCGTCGAGCATTTCATCAAGGACATGGCCATCGCCCTGGACGAAGCTCGACGGATGCGCCTGTCGCTCCCCGGTCTGGCCCTGGCGCACCAGCTCTACGTGGCGCTCCAGGCCCAGGGCCACGGCAGGAAGGGGACCCATGCGCTGATGCTGGCCCTGGCCAGGCTCTCGGAAGTGACGTGGCGCTGACCGTCCAGCGTCGAGCCCGGCGGTCTGCCGGCCCATCGCCTGGCCGGCTTCGACGGCAAGGAGGTCCTTCATGGATGCTGTGCATGCGATAGTGCTCCTGGCGGACGGATTCGAGGAGATCGAGGCTGTCACGCCCGTGGATGTGCTGCGCCGCGCCGGCGTCACCGTGACCGTGGCGGGGTTGAAGGCCGGACCGGCCAGAGGGTCCCGCGGGGTCACCATGGTCCCCGACGCCACCCTCGACGAGGTGGCGTCCGGGCGGTTCGACCTGGTCGTCCTCCCCGGCGGGATGCCCGGGGCCCGGACCCTCGGGGAGGATGCCAGGGTGAGAAAGCTGATCCGGGACGCCCGCGACCGGGAGGCGTGGGTGGCGGCGATCTGCGCCGCGCCGGCGATGGTGCTGGCCCCCCTGGACCTCCTCGCCGGCATCCCGGCGACCGGCCATCCGTCCATGAAAGAACGGGTCCCGGACTGGCGCGTTCAGCCCGTGGTCACCTCCGGCAAGGTGGTCACGAGCCAGGGTCCGGGTACGGCCATGGCGTTTGCCCTGACGCTGGTGAAGCACCTCCTGGGAGACGAGAAGGCCGCCCAGATCGCCTCCCCGATGATCGTCCGGTGGGAGGCCTGAACTATTGATGCGGCGTGGTGCCGGCGACGGACGGGATGGGCCGGTCTGGCGACCGGCCCGCGACGGGTGCCTCGACCGAGATGGACCAGAACCAGAAACCGCCGTCTGACCCGGACAAGGAGCGTCGGCGTCGGCTCGCTCTTCTGGAGCTGGCCTACATCGCCCCTCCGACCCTGCTCGTCGCCGTGGTGGGGGCCTGCTACCTCGGTCGCTACCTGGACCGGAAGCTGGGCACCGAACCGGGTCTCGCCCTCGCGGGGTGCATCCTCGGCCTGATGGCCGGGTGTCTCTACCTCTTCCGCATCGCCCGGAAGCTCGAGTGAGGGCGCGGGGCGCGACCCGGACCCGGCGAGGCGCCGGATGAACGTGGTAATAGTTGACGTCGGGACGGTGCAGGCATGAATCGGATCGTGGTCGTCTCGAGTTGCGGCACCTTGAGAGCTCCCGTCGCGGCAGGAGCGCTCCGGGCGCAGCTTGCGCTGCTCGGGATTCACGACGTGGAGGTGATCCCGGCGAGCCTCACCATGGACAACCCGCGGGTGGACCGGGTCGCCCTGGAGGCGCTGGCCAGCCTCGGCATCGAGGGGGACCAGCCCGTGCCGGTGAAGCTCACCGCCGAGCTGGTCCGGGAAGCGAACCTCATCCTGTGCATGACCGACCGGGAGCTCGAGGAGGTCCGCCAGCTGGGGCAGACCCGGGCCCACACGCTCGCCGGCTACCTGGACCGGGAAGCGGAGTGGCAGCTCTACACGTTCGAGCTGGACGTCGGCGGGACCGCCGAAAAGCTCGCAGGCAACCTCGCCGGGGTGATCCATCAGGTCGCGGTCCAGATCGGCTACGAGGTGGAGGCGGCGTCCCGGCCGGAGGGCGGGCCGCCCGCCGGGCCGACGATGCCCTGAGCCCGGCGACGGGCGGCACGCTTCCCCGGAGCGCGCCCGATCCCAGGAGAGCCCCATGGAACAGCCGGTGGACGGCGCAGAAGACGGCGCTGCCAGGAGGACCGAACCCCGGGGCGCGGATCTCCGGCACCGGCTCGCGGCGCTGGCGATCGTCGCCGTCTGCGTGGCCTGGACGCTGGGCGCGGCGCTGCGGCCCGGCATGACCACCGTGGCCGGCAACCTGCTGGCGTCGATCGCCCCGTACTCGTCGGTCGTCGCGGGGCCGGGCGCCGAGCAGAAGACCGGGCAGTCCGACGTCGTCTTCCACTTCTATCCGTACTTCGTCGAGCTGACGAGGGCGGTCTCTCGAGGCGAACTGCCCCTGTGGTCGCCGGCCGCCTTCTCAGGAACGCCCTTTCTGGTGAGCGTGAGCTGGGCCCACCCTTTCTTCTGGTCGTCCCTCGTGGTCCCCGGTCCCCGGTTCTACGTGATCCTGGTGTTCCTGCAGGCTCTGCTGGCCGCCTGGTTCACCTACCTCCTGCTGGAGGCCTGGGGGGCCGACCGGCCCGGAGCTCTCACCGCCGCGGTGGCGTTCGCCCTGTCCGGCGCCCTGGTGGTGTGGCGAGGCCATCACGTCGCCACGGTGCTGGCCCATCTTCCCTGGGTGCTGTACTCCACCCTCCGGCTCCTCGTGGATCCACGGGGCGCCACGTTCGCCGGCCTCGTCGTGTCCTGCGCGCTGGTCCTCCTGGCCGGCCACCTGGGAACCGCGGCCCACGTCCTCTGGATCGGCGCGATCTACGTCCTGTGGCATCTGCTCGTCGAGCTGGGCGGCACCTGGACCGCCCGGACCACCGCGGTCGGAACCTGGGGCCTGGCGATGGCTCTCGCCTTCGGCATCTCCTCGGTCCAGTGGGTGCCGTTCCTGGAGTACCACGCGAACAGCGCCCGCCGTCACCACGACGGACTGGTCACGGACCAGGTGCCGGTCACGGGACAGCCTGGTCGGTTCCTCAGGTCGGTGTCGGTCTTCCTTTTCCCCGACCTCATGGGGTCCGGGGCCCGGGGGCTCGACGGCGTGGCCGCACTCAGTACCGGGCGCAGCGTCAACACGGAGCTCGCCGCGTGGGTGGCGACGCCGACGGTTCTCCTGGCGATCGTCGCCGTGCTCCGGCGGCCCCGATCGACGGTCGGGCCGTTCCTGGCGGCGCTGGCGGTCCTCTCGTTCGGGGTGGGCAAGGAGGCCCCGCTCCTCGCCACGCTGGGTGTCCTCGTGCCCTACAGGCCGGACCGGTTCGCCTGCTTCGCCGCGTTCTGCGCGGCCTGTCTGGCCGGCCTGGGCGTGACCAGGCTGGGCGAAGCTCCCGGGTGGCGGTCGCGATGGGCAACGGCGGCCTGGTCGCTGCTCGCCGCGGCGGCGCTCGCGGCGCTCGCGTGCGCCTGGCTCCTGGGCGGCCCGGCCAGGGAGCGGATCGCCACGCTGCTGGACCCGTTCGTGGTGTCGAGCTTCCAGAAGGCCTCCGCCGACGAGGCCAGGAACTCGCCGCTGGACTGGCGGCGAGACCGGGTGCGGAGGTACCTGAGCGAGGGCTCCCGGGCGGTTCGCGTTCCGTTGCTGCTCGTGCTCGTCACGACGGCGCTCCTCGCCGGGCTCTCCTCTGGCCGCGTCGCAGTGGCGGCGGCCCGACCGGTCCTCATCGGCCTGGTCGTCGTGGGACACATCCACTGGGCCTCAGGGTGGGACCCGGCGGTGCCGGTACGATGGGTCTTTCCGGAGACCCCGGCGATCGAGTACCTGAAGTCCCGACCCGGACCGTTCCGCATCGTCGGTCATGCCGGAACGTGCATGCCCAACGCGGCGATGGTCCACGGCCTGGAGGACGTCCGCGGCTACGACGCCCTGGAGATCCACCGCTACCACCGCCTGCTCGACCTGGCCGGAAAGGCCTGGGCCCCCTGGCGCTTCGAGGCGAGCCTGCTCCAGATCGGCGCCAGCCCGGTCCTCGACCTCTTGAACGTGCGCTACTACCTCTACCCGGAGCGTCGACGGGACCCGGGTCTCCGGCTCGTCTTTGGCCGCGAGGTCTGGATCTACGAGCGCGAGAGCGCCAGGGACCGGGTGTTCGTGGTCCCCCGCGTCCGGTTCGTGGCCACGGCCGACCGGGCTTTCGAGCTCCTGGCCGACAGCCGGTTCGATCCGCTCGGTACGCTGATCGTCGAGGGCGACCCGGATCCGGCGCGAGCCGCCGGAGCCCGTGGGGAGGTCCGCTCCATCGAGGTCGAGCGCCACCGGCTGAGGGCGGTCGTGACGATGGACCGGCCGGGGTACGTGGTCGTGTCGATCCCGTTCTACCCCGGTTTCGGAGCCACCGTCGACGGGGCGGCCGTCCCCATCAGGGCGGCCTACGGGGCGCTCCAGGCGGTGCCGGTCCCCGCAGGACGGTCCGAACTGGTCGTGCGATACGAGCCGCTCAGCTTCAAGATCGGGGTCGGTGTCAGCGTGCTGAGCCTCGTGGCGCTGTGTGCGATCTGGCTGATCTGGAGAGCCGACCGGCCCGGCCGCGGGGCTCGCGGACGCGGGCGCGCCGAGGACCGGCCCCAGGTGACAACCGGTCGCACCGGGCGCCGAGATGCGCTAGAATGAGCCCGTGAAGGTCGCCGTCATCCACATCGATTCCCACTCGCTCCAGCTCACCCTGGCCACGCTCGCCGAGGACGGAACCATCGCCATACTCGGCGATTTCTGCCAGGACGCCGGGATCTCCGAGCGCATCTCCCGGGAAGGGCACCTGGACCCCGAGTCGGTCGCCGTGGTCGTGGCCGGGCTGAAGAGCTTCCGGCACATCGTCCGCCAGCAGACCGGGCTGGACCAGTTCAAGGTCTACGGCACGTCCGGGCTGGGTCGGGCTCCCAACGCCAAGCAGTTCCTCGACAGGGTCCAGCAGGCCGTGGACGTGCCGGCGACGGTCCTTTCGGCCAACGACGAGGTGGCGTACAGCTACCTGGCCAACCACGACACGATCCCGCCCTCGCCGGGGCAGATGCTCGTCACCGTGGAGGTCGGGGGCGACGGGACCAGAATCGCCGTCGGCGATGGGGAGAGGCTCCTGGAGGTCTTCACGGTCCACCACGGCGCCTCCACGCTGACCCGGAAGTTCTTGAACTCCCTGGCGCCATCGCCTGAAGACTGCCTGCAGCTCTCCGAGTTCCTCAACGAGAAGCTGAACCTGGACGCGGTCAAGAAGACCATCGGAAGCCGATCGTTCACGCTGGTGAGCGCCGGCAGGAACATCACCGCTCTGGTGAACATGGCCCAGGGCTCCAGCGACCACGACCGCTCCAGGGTCCACGGATCGACCCTGAGCCTCGAGACGATCTACGAATGGTACTGCCTGCTGGCGCGCACGCCGGTCAACCAGCGCGCCGAGTTCCCGGGGCTGCCCCTGGCGCTCGCCCAGGTGATCCTCGCCGGCGCGGGGTTGCACCTGTTCGTCATGGACAAGCTGGGCATCGGCGAGACCGTGGTCTCCGACAACGGGATCCGCCACGGCATGGTTCGCGAGCTCCTGGGGCTGGAACGTCCGTTCCAGTGAATCGCCGCCCGCCGTGGAAAACCCCTCGAACCAGGGCACCTCCGACGCACCCGGGCTCCCCGCACTGGCCCTGGTGCTGACCGTCGCGTGCGCGGTCAGGCTGGCGCTGGCCGCGCACATCACCGGACCCGGCATCGGCGACGCCTACTACTACGACGACGTGGCCCACGCCTGCGCGCGCGGCGAAGGGCTGACCAGCCGCTGTCTGTGGAACCTCGTGCAGCTTCCCCGGTCGATCCCCTACCCGGCGTGCGGCTACTGGGGGCCGGGGGTCCCGGCGCTCCTGGCCGGCGCGTACGCCCTGCTGGGCCCGTCGCCCATGGCGGGCAAGGCTCTCATGATGGTCCTGGCCCTGGCGCTGGTGGCGCTGGGGCTCTTCATCGCCCGCCGCGTCACGGATCAGCGGCGGCTGGTCGTGGCCGCCGGCCTGGCTCTCGCCCTCCACCTCCAGCTCTGCTACTTCTCCGTGACGCTGGACACCCCCGTTCCGTTCGCCCTGTTCGTGAACCTCTGCCTGGTTCCGCTGGCGCTCTGTCACTGCGGAGCGCTTCCGCCGGCCACCGGTCTGATGCTGGCGCTTCCAGGGGCTCTGGCGGCCCAGCTGACCCGGGCCGACGGCCTGCTGATGCCGATCGTCCTCTTCGGATTCGCCGCCGTGCACCTGGGTCGAGGCACCGTCTCCCGCCGCTGGTTCGTCCTCCTGGTCGTGATCTACCTCGGCGCGTGGTCGGTGTGGCTCCACCGCAACCAGGTCGCGTTCGGCACGCCGTTCCCCAGCTCGATCGCCGAGTCGATCGCGATCCGCGACTACTCCGAACTGTTCAAGATCCACACCCGCCCTTCCGTGGAGACCTACCTGGCCCAGGGGGCCGCCAGGATCGTCTCGGACAAGGTGGACGGGCTCATCGAGAACGTGAAGACCCTCCTGGCCGTGGAGAACATCCTCCTCGTCCTGTTCGTGCCTTTCGCGGTTCCCCGGCTCCTCAGGAGTAGCTTCGCCAGGCCGTTCCTCGTCTACTTCGTCCTCCTCGCCTCCTCGATGAGCTTCTGCTTCAACTTCCAGTCGGCCCACGGCAGCCTGCTCCACTCCTTGCCGGCGCTCTTCCCGTTCATGTTCGCCGCATCGATGCTGGGCGTGGACCGGCTGATGTCGTGGCTGTCCCGGCGGCCCCGGGGTACCCCCGGCCGCTGGCTCGGCAGGACGCTGCTGGGCCCGGCGCCGTGGCTCATCGTTCTGTACACGGCGCTCCACGGCCTGGGCGGCCTGTCGCCGGACGGGGCGGTGAGACGGGCCTCCCTGGAGACCGCGAGACTCCAGGCCCAGCTCGCGTCGTGGCGGAGATCGTGCTCCGGCTGCGCACCCGGTTCTCCGTTCATGTCCAACGACTCGCTGACGCTGGTGGGTCTCCTCGGCGCCTGCGTGGTGCAAGAGCCGCGCGACCCGGGCCTGGACGCCGTCTTCGAGCTCGCTGCCCGGTACCGGATCGGGCATCTGGTGATCTTCGGAAACGATCGGCTCGGCGTCAGACCATGGGACGGCGAGACGTACCGTCACCCGACCGGCGTGCTGCGCCGAGTCAAGGAGCTGGCGATCGACTGTCCCACCCTGGGACACCGCGGGGTGACGATCTTCCATTTCGAGATTCTGGCGTCCGGGGGCCGGCCGGCAGACCCGGGAGGAGCGAGACCGGAATGATCGAGATCCGTGGGTTGACCAAGAAGTACGGGGAGTTTCCGGCTCTGGACGATCTCGACCTGGAGGTGGGAGAGGGAGAGATCGTGGCGTTCCTGGGGCCCAACGGGGCGGGCAAGACCACGACGATCCGCCTGTTGATGGGCATCCTGGTCCCCACGTCGGGGACGGCGACGGTCTGCGGGCTGGACTGCTTCGCCGACCGGGCCGAGGTGAAGCGCCACGTGGGCTACCTTCCCGAGAACCCGATCTTCTACGACTACATGCGCGGCCGGGAGCTCCTGGAGTTCCTCGGGGAGATGCACGGCCAGGAGCGGCCCGAGGCCCGCCGCAGGGCCATGCAGCTCATCGAGGAGTTCGACCTGGCCGAGGCCAGCGAGGAGTACGCCGTCAACTACTCCACGGGGATGAAGAAGAAGCTGGCGCTCGCAGCGGCCATGATGCACGACCCGAAGGTGCTGATCCTCGACGAGCCCACGAACGGTCTGGATCCCCGGGCCGCCCGGGACATGGACGACCGGCTCAGGGAGGAGGTGGCCCGCGGCAAGACGATCTTCCTGTCGACGCACCTGCTGGACAGGGCCGAGAAGCTGTCGAGCCGGATCGCCATCATCCACCAGGGGCGGTTGGTGGTCGTGGGCACCGCCGTGGACCTGAAAGAGAAGCTCGTGGCCGGCGGCACCCCGGAGGAGGTGTTCCTCCACGTGACCGGGGCGCCGGCCCAGCCGATCGCCCCCGCACAGCCGTCGACGCAGGCTGGCGGGGCGGCCGAGCCGATCGGGACGACCGGCCCGGGGGCGCCATGAGCCGTCCGGTCGCCGTCGCTCGAGCCACCTGGCTCCTCACCAAGCTCCACCTTTGCCGCTTCTTCAGGAGGTTCTCCCTGTGGTCCGGCCGGACCCGGCCGGGCGTCCGGGAGGCAACGGCCCGGAAGGAGCCGGTGGGCCTGGTCGCCCTGGTGTTTCTGGTGCTGGTGGTGATGGCCCAGGGGTTGATCTTCGGCGGGTTTCTCTTCGATCTGCTGAGCTCCGGCCTGGGCCACCCCGCGGCGATCCGGACCGGGGCCGTGGCCGATCCGGCGACGGCTCCGCCGCTCCCCGACGGAACGTCCCTCGAGCTGCCCCGGATCACGGGCGGATCGCGGTTGCCCGGCGGAGCGCTGCGGGGGGGCGGCGTGCTGATCCTGCTCGCCCTGATGCTGTTCCTCTCGGGCCAGTTCCGGGTGCACAAGCTCGAGGAGTCGGACTGGGACCTGGAGTGGCTGTCCACCCTGCCGCTGCCGGCGCGGGGCATCCAGATCTGCCGGGTGACCCATCGCGCTCTGACGAGCCTGCCCTCCCAGCTGCTCCTGCTGCCGTTCATCATGGTGATGGCGTGGAAGCTCGGCTTCCGGTGGTCGGCCCCGGTCGTCTCGATCCTCGTGGCGCTGCCGCTCGGCATCATCGTCGCGGCTCTCCACGGCGCGCTGGAGACGATGCTCCGGCTCGGTCTGGGGCGCGAGGCCAGGGGGAGCATCCTGAACGGGCTGATGCTGTGGGATCTGACCATCACCGGATTCATGCTGTACCTCTGCCATCTGCTGGCTCACGAGCCGGGCCATCCGATCCTCGCGACCGTCCGGGCGCTCCCGGAATGGACGCTCTTCACGCCTCCCGGGCTGGTGGGCGTCGTGCTGGCCTCCCCGACGACCCCGGGCCTGATCCTGGCAACGACACTCCTCTGGCTCGAGGCGGTCCTCTGCCTCAGGGTCTCCGTCGACCTGATGGAGCTGTTGCTCCGGCGCGGCGTGGTCGAGGGAACCGGTCGGACCGGAGGGGTCCGGAGCTCCACGGCCGGTCAGGGTCCCGGGATCCCCCCGGCCCCATCGCCCCGGCGGTGGCTGACGCCGTTCCAGGCCAAGCTGGGGGCCTCGCTGGTCGGCGCCCGCTCCGGCTGGCTGCTGCTCCTCGTGGCCTCGGCGGTGGGCCTCGTCATCTTCGGCTTCACGGCGTTCGGCGCCGTGCTCCTGGCCGGCATCATGCCCGGTGGACCGGGGTCGGTGGCGAAGCTCGCGCAGTCCCTGTGCGCCTCCCCCCGTGCAGTGGGGGCGGTCGCGTTCTCCCTGCCGGCCTTCTACTGTCTGGGCGGGGCCATGAACGCCATGGCCCAGGAAGGCCCCTCGATCTGGCTCCTCTACACGGTCCCTCGACGGCTGGAGGAGCTGGTCGCGCAGGCCTGGTGCCTGATCGGAGGCCTCCTGTCCGTGGGGATCGCGGCCCTCTTCGGAGCGGCCCATCTCGTGGCGCTGCCGGTCTCGCTCGAGAGCACCATCTCCCTGGTCTGCTCGCTCGTGGCCATCCTGGCGTTCAGCTTCACGGCGATCTGTCTGGGCCTCCTCGATTGCGACCCCCATGCCGAGCTGATCCAGGCCCGGGTCAACCCGACGTCCCGGTCGCTCTGCCTGCTCCTCTTCTACACCTACGTGGCGGCGATCCTGGCCGGTCAGGCCTGGCAGCTCATGGCCACCACCCTCTTCCTGGTCCTGGTGGCAGCGGCCACGTGGCAGCGGACCGTGGACTACGCCCCGTTCGTCCTGGATCCGGTGGCCAACCCTCCCCCCCGGGTGTCCATGAGCCACGGGATGATCGCCTCCCAGGTGTTCATCTCGATCCAGGCCGTGGTGACGGCGATCGCCTCGTCGGCCGCCGTCAACCCGGTGCAGGGACTGTTCATCGCCTTCGTCATCGCGGGCGGTCTGACCTGGGCCGGATCGAAGTTCGTGTTCTGGCGAGGCGGCATGCAGGATGCGCCCCGGGTGTTCGGCGGCGACGTGCGGCAGGCGCTTGGCGTCGGGATCCACACCGGTCTGCTGGCCGCCGCCCTCGGCCTGGTCGTCGTCGGCCTGGTGCTCGGCTCCCGGATGGCAGGCGATCAGCTTCTCGTGGCCGTGAACGATCCGCTGGCCCGGGCGCTCGGCCTGGCCGTCGCCGTGATCGCAGCGCCGCTGTTCGAGGAGTTCCTCTTCCGGGGGCTCCTGTTCGGGGGGGTCCGCCGTTCTCACGGCTTCTGGACGGCCACGACCGTGAGCTCCCTGGCGTTCATGATCTGCCACCCTCCGATGTCGTACCTGCCGGTCTTCGCGCTCGGGGTGTGCGCGGCGATCGCCCGGGAGCGGACCGGACGCCTCCTGGCGCCGATGATCGCCCACGCCCTGTACAACGCCCTGGTGCTGGGGGTCCAGATGGTCCCGTGAGGACAGAAGGCGTCCCGCGGGGGACGGACCGGCGCTCACGTTCAGCGCCGCGCGCGCTCGAGCGTCGCGAGCACGGTCACGCCGGCCCGGACGCGCCGCACCGCCTCGTCCCGGTCGGCCCGGCTGACGATCCCTGTCAGGTCGGCCCGGGCAGCGGCGATGCGCCCCAGCGCCACGAGGATCTCGCCGGCGACACGGTTCTGTCTCCCGTGGATCGATCCGGCCCGGGCCAGCGTCACCAGCGCGACCCTGCGCGCCCCCTCCAGGTCGCCCAGGCGCTCGAGACAGTCGACGAGGGCGCGCCGACAGACCAGGGCGTACAGCGCCTGGTCGAATCGAGCCGCCTCGAACAGGCCCAGAGCCTGGTCCAGCAGGCTCCGGGCCTCCCTGAGCTCGCCCCGGGCCATGAGCACCCTGGCGAGAGCCAGCCCCAGGGTTCCCCGGCACAGATCGTCGCCGTGGAGCGCCAGATCCTCTCCCATGGCCCTTCTCAAGAGCGGCTCCAGCCGAGCCCCGAGCCCCAGCTCGATCCAGGTGTCGATCCAGTCCGTGAGCCCCCTCGCAACGGTGAGAGCGTTCGACTCCGCAACGGCCAGGAGCTTTCCGCGGAGGAGCCGGAGAGCCGCGACGTCGCCGGTCTCCCAGGCCGCCCGGGCCAGCAGCCCCAGGTAGTACGCCCGATCTTGCAGGTTCGCCTCCGTGGTCAGGCTGGTCTCGTGAGGCGCCGTCGTGCGCAGCGCCTCCACCGGGTCGCCCAGATCCACCAGCGCCACGGCGAGCAGCGCCGCGAACCAGGCCCTGGTCTCCCTCCTCTCGTGGTTCGCCGAGGCGGCCAGCAACGGCCCCAGGATCTCCCGGGCCCTGGCCGGCTGCTCCACATTGATCAGCAGCGCCGCGAGCCGGGCCTGGAAGTGTCGACGCCGCGAGGCGCTGCGCGTGGAGTCCGCCGCGACGCCCTCCACGACCTGGCGAGCCAGCGCCAGAGCCTCGTTCACCCTGCCCCGGCTGGCCATCACGAAGGCGGTCCACAGCCGGGCCGAATCCCGGTCGTGCCACGCGAACTCCCCGGGCCCGTCGCCGGAGAGCGCCGCGGACCTGGCGTGGAGCGCCTCGGCCTCCGGGGCGAACCCCAGCTTCCTGGCCAGCGTCGCCGCCTGCTCCAGAGCCTGGGTCGCCTTGATCCAGGAGCCGCACGCCTCGGCCATCTCGCCGGAGCGCCTGGCGTACGGCAGCGCCTCGCGCCACCGGCCCTGTCGCCAGAGATCGAGGGCCAGAGCGTCGAGCGCGTCGGCCAGAGCCGGATGGGGGGCAGCGAGGATCTTCTCCAGCAGGGCCAGCGCCATCCGGAGCGGCTGCTCCGCGGAGACGAACCGCTTCTCCTGCCGCAGCTTCCTGGCCTCCTCCTGGCACGCCGTCGCCCGGCGCAGCACAGCCCTCTGCTCCCTGGAGGCGCAGATCGTCAGCGGCACCAGCACCAGGATGATGCCGATCGCCAGACCGAGCAGCCACCGTTTGCCCAGGACCGTTTCCGGTCCCGGGTCCGGGTTCTGGGCTCGAGTTTCCATGGGATCCTGGGGGCGGGGGAGTGCTACAATGTGCCAGTCTAGCACGCCGGGCCCCCGGCCGCCGGAGGAGGTGGAGCCCTGAGTCGCGACCTGCTGCCGGGAATCCTGCTGACCCTCCTGGTCGTGGGGCTGTCGCTCGCGCCGCTATCGGCCCAGGAGGCCCCGTACCCGCCGCCCGCCGCAGCAGCGGAGCCGCCTGTCCCGCCGATGCCGGCGGGGCCACCGGTCAACTACGTGGGCGGCCCGGGGCAGGCCCCCCCACCGTCGGGGCCGCCACCGCCGGAGCCGGTCGGTCAGACCGGGCCGTCGTTGCCGCCGGCGTTCCTGCCGCCGGCTGGCCTGCCCACGCCTCCGGCCGGAGCGCTGCCCGGTCAGTCGGCGCCCAGGTCGCCGGCCCAGCAGGCGTCGCCCGGCGGGGCAGCCCCGGCTCCGGCGGCTCCGGCGGCCGGCGGGGGAACCGTGAGCTTCCGCGTCCTCGACGAGCTGATGGTCGGCCCGGAGGTGGTGGCCCGCGAGAGGGGACGGACCCTCTTCTCCTCGACGACCCTCGGGGGCAGACCGGTGGCGTGCTCCACCTGCCACCAGGCCGCGGCCATGATCATCATCGCTCGCGACTACCCCCGGTACAACCCTTTCCTGGGCACCATCGCCACCCTGGAGCAGGCCCAGAACGCGTGTCTGGTCCGCTTCATGCGCGGGAACCCGATGCCCAGCGCCAGCCGGAACTCCGTGGCTCTGTCGATCTACCTCCTGGGACAGTGATAAGACCCGGCGCCTCGCCGGGTCCGAGTCGCGCCCCCGAGCGCGACCTCAATCCGGATCCCCTCCTCTTCCTCTCTCCCGAGCGCGACCTCCAACCTGATCCTCTCCTTGTTTCTCTCTCCCGAGCGCGACCTCCAACCTGATCCTCTCCTCATTTCTTTCCCCCGAGCGCGACTTCAAATGAACCCCCTCCACTTCCTCTGCGACTCCTGCAACCAGGCCGAGGCCTGATCACAGGCCCGACTCCGCGAACCAGTCGGGGGATCCTGGGTGACCCTTCGCTTGCCGATCATGCCCGGTGATGCTAGGCTCGGAGCCGAAAGGACGGTGGGGCAGGTGCAAAGCACCATGAAGGTCGTCTCTGGACGTTCCCATCCTGCTCTGGCTCGCGACATCTGCGAGTACCTGGGGGTGCCGCTGGGCCGCACCGAGAGCTTCAAGTTCAAGAACGACAACAGCTTCGTCCGGATCCTGGAGAGCGTCCGGCAGATGGACTGCTACGTGGTCCAGCCGTCGTGCTTTCCGGTGAACGACAACCTGGTGGAGCTGTTGCTCATGCTCGACGCGCTCCTGAGAGCCTCGGCCAGGTCGATCACCGTGGTGATGCCGTACTACGCCTACGGCCGTTCCGACAAGAAGGACCAGCCGCGGATCCCCATCACGGCGTCCCTGATGGCTCGGCTGCTGGAGACCGCGGGGGCCAGCCGCGTGCTCACCATGGACCTCCACGCGGAGCAGATCCAGGGTTTCTTCAGGATCCCGGTGGACCAGCTCCTCGCCGCCCCGGTGATCTGCCGGTACATCCAGCAGAAGGCGATCGGCGACCTGGTGGCCGTCGCCCCGGACGCGGGCAGCACCAGGAGGACCGCGGAGTACGCCCGGCTGCTGGCGATCCCCATGGCGATCCTGGACAAGAGGCGCACCTCCAACGACGACAGGGCCCACGTGGTGAGCCTCAGCGGCGACGTGAAGGGCAAGAACACCATCCTCTTCGATGACGAGATCTCCACCGCCGGCACCCTGGTCTCGGCGGTGGAGGTGCTCAAGAACGCCGGCGCCCAGAAGGTGTACGCCGGGGTCACCCACCCGGTGCTGTGCGGCGACGCCCTCGAACGGATCGAGCGGTCCGGGCTCGAGGAGCTGGTGGTGACCAACACGCTGCCGCTGCCGCCGGGGCGGGTCAGCACCAAGATCAAGGTGCTGTCCGTGGCGCCCCTGCTGGCGTCGGCGATCTACCGGATCCACCACGGCCACAGTCTCAACGCTCTGTTCTCCGACGAGTGGGAGACAATCTTCCCAGCAGCGTCCTCGCCTCGCGCTCCCGGAACCCAGGCTTTCGAAGGTACTCTTCCAGGTCGTCTCTCGCCTCCTTGAACCGGCCGGCGAGGAACCGCAGCAGCGCTCTGTAGTACAGGGCGTTGGAGTCCACGCCGATCCTCGCCGTGGCCACCCGGATGCCCTGTTCGCACACCTCCTCGGCCCGGCGCGGCCTCCTGGCCGCCAGCAGATCCACCAGCGGCGTGTACGCGTCCAGGTGGTCCGGCTTGACCTCGATCAGGCGCTCCAGCGCCCGGATCGCCTTGTCGGGCTTCTTCTGCAGGATCGACTGGGCCGCGACGAGGTCGAAGAACCGCGGGTAGGTCAGGAGGTACCGGTGGTCCAGGCTGAGCCAGCGGGCGTCCTCGGAGAGCGGATCCCGCATCGGTCGAGTCGATTCGGCGGCCTCGAAGTGGATCAGCAGCCACGAGACGGCCACGACCAGCGCCAGCTGCCAGCGCTGCCTCTCGAGCACCCGGTGGAGCAGCACGAGCCACGCCATGGTCAGCGCGAGGAGCGACAGGGCCAGCCCGTAGTCCCTGATCGACGGGGTGTAGATGAACCGGGGGAACGAGGAGAGCAGGCTCACTCCGGACCGTCTGAACAGGTACACGAAGACCGAGTCGAGGTTGACGTTCGGGTTCTCCAGGGAGAGCGCCAGCGGCGGATGGGCGATCCAGCAGTACGAGACCCACCCGTTCAGGGTGGCGAACGGGATCAGCGGCAGGAGGCTCCCGGGGAGCCGGTCGAAGATCCGGCGCCAGGCCCGGGTGAGCCCGAGCCCGATGAGAGGGAGCAGCGGCGTGAGAAAGCGACACGCCACTCCCCAGTGGCCGGACCAGTTGTAGTAGCTGGCCACGAGGAGGAACGACGGTACGGACACGCCCAGGTTGATGCGGACCTCCCGCGCGAAGAGCGCCGGCATGCCAGCGAAGCCCAGGACGGCCAGCGCCAGCAGCGGAGCGTGCACCAGCAGCCCCCCCTGTTGATCCGTGAGGTGGCCCCAGAGCCCGTTGGTGACCAGGGTGGCGATCGTGACCGACCCGGGTCGGTTCGAGCCGGACGTGAGGAACGGGGCGAACAGCGACAGCGTTCCCGTGGCGTGGGCTCCCCAGGCGTAGATCCCGATGACCGAGAGCGCCAGCGGGGCCGCCAGCCACGCCATGACCCGGCGCTCCCCGGCGGGGGCCCGGACCGAAGCGGCCACGGCCAGCGCCACGGAGATGAACGCGTAGCGCAGGTGGAACCACGGCAGCGCCGCGAGCACCAGCCCCAGCAAGAGCAGTCGTCCCCGCAGCTCCCCGGCCAGCCCGGGCTTGCCGGCCAGGTCCGGGATACCGAGGAGGACCAGCGACGCCGCCACCTGCAGGAGGAGTGCCGGCATCTCCGTGTACTCGTTCACCGCCAGCGCCAGGAAAGGGGCCGACAGCCCGATCGTCACCGTGGCGGCCAGCGCGGCAGCAGGATCGGAGGCGCTCCGGGCCAGGTACACCCACAGGAGCGCCACGGTTCCGGCGGCGAGCAGAGCCGTGAAGATCAGGATGCCGAGCCGACCGGCCAGGGCGTACGGCACGGCGAACACGATCGGCGCCCCGATGGGGTGCCAGCAGTACCGGTTCTTGGGGGCCAGCAGCCGAGGCTCCAGCGAGACCGGGCAGTCCTCGAAGTAGCCGTCGTGGGAGAGCTCCGCCGGCGTCATCACCAGGTCGAAGTCCCGGGCGAGGCTCCTGGCCATCCGCACGTAGTAGGGCGAGTCCCCGCCGCCGGTGTAGCAGAGGATGCTGGTCCGCTGGGCCTGTACGAGGTACAGGATCGAGAGGAGCCCCAGTACCAGGAACCCGTGAGCTCTCAAAGCTTCTTCAACAGCTGCCTGGCCTTGTCCGCCAGCTCGGAAGCGACCTCGGGGTCCCGGGCGAGTCCGTCGAGGAGTCGGCGGGCGTAGGCCTGCTTGCCGCACTGCGACGCGGCCCGGGCCAACAGATACGTGAGCGCGTGGTTCGCGGGATCGGCCATGTGGGAGCCGTGCAGGTGGGAGAACGCCTGCTCGTTCTCTCCGCGGCGGTGGAGCACCTCACCGTGGATCGCGTTGGCCTGGGAGATCGAGGGGAGTTGCCGCATCAACCCGGCCACCACCGGCGCCACCTCGTCGAACTGGTTGGCCGAGAGGAGCTGCCGGGCCCTGTCCATCTCGGCGTGGATGAGCCTCAGCGCCGTCTGCACCGCCGTCAGGTAGTGATGGAAGACGTGCTCCCGCCTCCGGTCCCTGTCCCGGTGCAGCTCCGCCAGCCTCAGCGACGGCTCCACCAGCTCCGGGTCGCACTTGAGCGACTTCTCCAGCTCCTCGAGGGCCCGCTTCGCCACCGACTCTCGCTCCGGCGTGTCGGTTCTGGACGCCTCGGTCAGGATCTGGGCGGTCAGCAGATGGGTGACCGCGCCGCCGTGCTCCCTGTTGAGCTCCAGCAGCCGGGCCATCACTCCCCGGCCCTCACCGTTCCTGATGCGTCCCAGCATCTCTTCCAGCTCGATCTCCAGGGGCTGGGCCGGCGGCTCGGCCTCCCCTGCCGGCTCCTCGGCCAGGCCCGGGTTCGAGATGAACGCCAGCCGGTGCTCGTCGGACCTGGGCTCGATCATCACCTCGTCGCGCTCCGAGACGCTGATCGCCCTGGTGAGCTTCTGGCCCGATCCGGAGGGGCCGGCGGGCACCTCGGCGCCCGCGTCGGCCGGCGGGGCCGCTCTGCCCTCTCCCCGCGCCGGCGCGCCGGGCTGACTCGCCGGCCCCGCGCCGATCGCCGGGGGCGGCTCATCCAGCTTGCCCACCGCCAGGGCCGGCTGCCCCGGGTGGCTCGAATCCGGTCCGGCGGACCGGTCGACCACGGTCTGGAACTCGAACGCCTCGGCGTGGGCCACGGAGGCCCCGGAGAGCGTCCGGATGTCTTTGACCTTCGATTCGAACGCCGCGAAGTCCGGCGTCTTCAGGTTCGCCTTGAGCTCGGAGAACAGCAGCACGTACTTGGCGGAGTGCTCCAGGCGCCTCAGCGACGCCAGGATCTCCGCCAGCGACTTCAGGCATCCCAGGAGCTGCTGGTCGTCGCCACTGTCGAGCCCCTCGGCGAGGCGCCTCGCCACCCGGATCTCGCCCTGGTTCCAGAGCGCGAGCGCCGCGTGGGACCTCACGATGGGACGCGGATCGGCCAGGAACGGCTCCAGGAGGGCGATGGAGTCGATGTTGCCCAGCACGTCCAGCCCCTCGATCGCCTCGAGCACCACCTCCTCGGCGGAGTCCTTGAGCCCTTTGGAGATGACCAGGTACTGGCTCGGGTCGCCCAGACGGGAGAGCGCCCTGTAGATGCACGCCTTGACCCTCGGATCGCTCTCCGCCGGGAGCGCCTGCTGCAGCCGCGGGAAGAGCTTTCGTGCCAGCTCCCTGTCCCTGCACTCCCCGAGGATCCGCGCGGCGTTGAGCCTCACGATCCACTTCTGATGCCTCATGATCGACAGCAGCAGCCAGGCCGAATCGGTGCAATCGTACTTGCCCAGCGCCTTCACCGCCGACAGCACGACCCGCTCGTCGTCGTCGTAGTAGATCGCCTGCTTCAAGAGCGCCAGCGAGAGCGGCGACTGCACGTACGACAGGCACCAGACCCCGTACAGCCGCGTCTGGACGTCTCGCTTCTCCAGGAGCCCCTTGATCCGGTGGAAGACCGGACCGGTATCCATGGGCGCCACGGCCAGCACGGCGTTGGTGGCCACCTCCGGATTGGAGTCGTTGATCAGCTTGAACACCAGGTCGAACAGCTCCTGCTCCGTCGCATGGATCTTGATCAGCGCCTTGATGGCCGCGGCCCTGCTGGCGGCCGCGGCCCTGATCCGTCCGTCCGTGGAGGTGACGGCGTGCTTCAGGAAGTCCATGGCGCGCCGATCCCGGGTGTTGCCGGCGGCGGTCACGGCGAGCCGCTGGATCCACGAGTCGCTCCGGTCGGCGAAGCATCGCTCCAGGTCGCCGAGGGCGGCCCGGTCGCCGATCCGTCCGAGGCTGTCCAGAGCCCACAGCACGACCCGCAGGTCCGGGTCTTTCAGGAGCCGGACCAGATGTCCGACCGCGCCGAGCTTGCCGAACGAGGCCAGGGCGCAGGCCGCTCCGGCTCTCATCGGCGGGGCCTGGTCGATCACCTTCAGGAGGAGGTCCCGGGCCTCGGCTGTGGGGAAGTGGCGCAGCTCCGCGATCAGGTCGCCGGCCAGCTCCGGGTCTTTGATGGAGGCCAGCAGCCCTGCCAGCGCTCCGAACGCCAGCTCGGTCTTGATCTCCGCCAGCCCGCCGGCGGCCAGCCGCGCCAGGTGAGGCGACCGGCCCGCCACCTGGGCCAGCGCCTCGACCGCCTCGGTGGTGCCCAGGTTGGCCAGGCACTGGATCGCGTCGGGCAGCACCGGATCGGGCAGCGACGGGAACCGGTCCAGCAGCTTCGTCACCGGTGCGAAGAGCAGGTGCAGACCGCTCTTCAGGAACTGCTCGATCTGGATCGACGTGAAGTCCTGGGTCTGGGCCTGGCCGAGCCTCTTCAGCTTGTCGATCTCGGCCCGGTCGATGTTGTACTCGGTCCAGGTGCCCGCCTTGGCCGACGAGGGCGGTTGCCGCAGCCGGTAGCGCACGGCGTAGTACTGCGGCATCAACCGACGCAGGGTCCGGCGGGCCTGGTAGGCCAGCGCCCCCTTCTCGTGCTGGGCCACGGAGTGGAGGAACGTGAGGACATCCTCCGCCTCGAAATCGAGGGAGAGCCCCTCCAGCTGGTGGAGGGCGAGCTTCTTGATCTCCGGGTCGGACTCCTGGAACTGTCGGGTGAGGACGTCGTAGAGTCTCATCGGCCGGCCTTGGCTCCACCACCGTGGGAGGCCAGCTGGGCCATGACCTGACCGATGGTGTTCACGGCCCAGTCGATCTGCTCCGGCTTCACCACCAGGGGCGGACAGAACCGCACCGTGTTGGGGCCGCAGCCGAGCAGGAGCAGCCCCCTCTTGAAGCACTCGTCGACGATCCGGTCCCTGGTCTGGGCGTCGGGGTCGTTGGTGGCCCGGTCCGTGACGATCTCCATGCCGATCATCAGCCCCTTGCCGCGAAGGTCGCCGACGATGGGAGACTCCTTGGCGAGCTGGGCCAGACCTCCCATCAGCCGCTCACCCATCGTCTCGCAATGGGCGAGCAGGCCCTGCTCGAGCAGCTCGATCGTCTTGATCGCCGCCACGCACGCCAGCGGGTTGCCGCCGAAGGTCGTGGCGTGGGCTCCGGAGGCCCAGGACATCACCGACGACGAGGCCACGGTGACCCCGAGCGGCATGCCGCTCGCCACGCCCTTGGCGATGCAGTAGATGTCGCCCACGATCCCGGTGTGCTCGGACGCGAAGAACTTCCCGGTACGGCCCATTCCGCTCTGGACTTCGTCGAACACGAGCATGATCCCGTGCTTCGTGGCGATCTCCCGGAGCCGCCGCAGAAACTCCATCGGAGCCGGGACGTAGCCGCCCTCTCCCTGGATCGGCTCCACGAAGATGGCCGCCACCTCTTCCGGCGGAACGCCCTTGGTGAAGACGACCTTCTCGAGCACGTCGAGGCACTCGACGGAGCAGCCCGGGTAGGTCTTGCCGACCGGGCAGCGGTAGCAGTAGGCGTACGGGATCGCCGTGGTGTCGGCGAGGCAGGGGCCCATCCGGCGCTTGTGGATGACCTTGGAGTAGCTGAGCGACATGGCGCCGTAGGTGCGCCCATGGAACGCCCCGTGGAAGCTGATCAGGTGCCTGCGAACCGTGTGGTACCGGGCCAGCTTGATGGCGCACTCCACCGCCTCGGCGCCGGAGTTGCACAGGAACGCTCGCTTGCCGCCCTGGATCGGGACGATGTCGCCGACCGCCTTGGCCGCGTCGACCTGGGCCCTGTAGTAGAAGTCGGTGCCGCTCATGTGGATGAGCCGGGCCGCCTGCTCCTGGATCACCTTGACGATCTGGGGGTGGCAGTGGCCGGTGGCGCACACGGCGATGCCGGCGGCGAAGTCGAGGAAGCGGTTGCCATCCGGGTCCCAGACCAGGCAGCCCTCCCCGCGGTCCGCCACGAGCGGGTACGTCCTGGTGTACGAAGGGGAGACGTAGGTCGCGTCGAGCTTCAGGAGCTCACGGGCTCGGGGGCCGGGAAGATCCCCGACGATCTTCGGAAGAAGCTCTGCTGTCTGGGTCTTGGACATGGCCATCGCTCCCCTCTCCCCCGCCACGAGTGGTCGGCGCCCACGGGACCCCGGTGGTGCTCCCTCGAGCGAGGGTCCCTGGAACCCGTGGACCCTGGGTCGACGGAGACCGGTGTGGGCAGAGAAACGCCCGGCCAGTGTACCAGCTGGGGACAGACGGAGTCAACCCGAAAGGGGGAGCGGCGATACCTCAGAATCAGGCTTCTGGAGCCGTTTTCCGTGCGCTCGTCCCCGGCTTTCGGATGTCAGGAGACGAATGGCTCGGCGCCGGCGGCTCCGCGGCGCTGACCGGGCGGTCAGCGCTCCCCGGCATCGGTCTTCGCCCGGTACTCCTTGAGCTTCCGTTTCAGCGTGGTGAGGCCGATGCCCAGCATCCTGGCCGCGGCGGCCTGGTTGCCCCGGGCTCTCTCCAGCGCCTTGACGATGGCATCTCGCTCCAGCTCCTCGAGCCGCACCGTCTCCCTGGCCGGCGGCTCGGCTGGCTGCGGGAGGTCCAGCTGGGCCGGCGTCACGATCGCGCCCCGGTGCAGCACGCCGAGACGCTCCACCACGTTCTTCAGCATGCGCACGTTGCCCGGCCAGGGGTACCTCGACAGCGCCTCCAGGGCGGCCTGCGACAGCTGGACCGGAAGATCCAGGGTCTTCAGGAAGTGGTCCACCAGGAGCGGTATGTCCTCGGGCCTGTCCCGCAGGGCCGGCAGGCGGATCCGGATGACGCTCAGCCGGTGCAGCAGCTCCGGCCTGAACTGCCCCTGCTTGACGCGCTGCGCCAGATCCTGGTTCGTGGCCGCCACGACGCGGACGTCCACGGCGATCGCCCCGTCGGACCCGACCGGCTGGACCTCCCGGGTCTCCAGAACCCTGAGCAGGTTCACCTGCAGGTTCGACGGCAGATCGCCCAGCTCGTCGAGGAACAGCGTTCCCCTGTGGGCGCGCCGGAACGCTCCCTCGCGGGCCTCGCTGGCCCCGGTGAACGCCCCCCTGAGGTGGCCGAACAGCTCGCTCCGGATCAGCTCCGGGCTGGTGCTGCCGCAGTCGAACGCCACCAGAGGTCCCTTCCGGCCCGAGAGCTCGTGGATCGCCCTGGCGACCAGCTCCTTGCCGGTGCCGGACTCGCCCTCGACCAGCACCGTCGTGGGCACCTGGGCGACGGCCCGGATCAGGGCGTACACCTCCTGCATGGGGGCGCTCCTCCCGACCAGGGCGCCCAGCCGGGAGTCTCCCTCCGGGATGGCCAGGTACTCCCGCTTCTTCGCCTGGACCTGGATCGTGGTGCGGCCCACGGTGAAGCCGAGACCGGGCTCCAGGAACACCTCGGCGACGCGGACTCCCCGGACGAACGTCCCGTTCTTGCTCCTGGTGTCGATCAGGGAGAACCCCTCGGCGGTGCCGACGACCTTGGCGTGATACCGGGAGACCGCGTCGTCGGACAGGACGATGTCGTTGTCGGCGGCGGTGCCGATGCGGATCGTCGAGACCAGGACCGTGAACGCCTTCCCCTTGTCGGGGCCGTCGACGATGACGAAGTGCGCCGCCGGGAGCTCCACGACGTGAGCCCAGCCGTCCCGGTGAGAGATGCGGCGGGTGGTCCCGAGGTCTTCCCTGTCAGCCATCGGCATCCATGGTAGCGGGGTGACGCCACGACTGCAACCGCGAGCCGTCAGCCGACCGGCGCCCCGGAGTCGCCCTCCTCCTGCTTGACGCTCTCCACGTCCGCGAATCTGTGCCCGAACTTCGACTGGAACGCGGCGAAGGTCATGGTGCCCAGGAGAACGGCGAACCAGAGCGTGACGAGCCGGATCACCAGCGTGGCCGCGGCAGCGGTGCCGCGGGGGATGGCGAAGAGCGTGACGGTGAGGCCGGCCAACCCCGCCTCGGCGGCCCCGAGACCGCCTGGCAGCATGGAGAGCGCGCCCACCAGCGTGGAGAACGAGTAGACGAAGATCGCCCCCATCAGGGGCGGGGGGGCCACGGCCTGGCCGGACGGGCCGTGCAGGTTGCAGAAGATGGCGTAGAACGCCACGCCCTCGGCGGCCCAGGCGGGTATGGAGAGCAGCGTGGCCCAGACGAGCGGGCCGGGGGCGATCAGCGTCGCCGTGGAATCGTAGGCCTCGTGGAGCTTGTGGGCCACCCGATCGACCAGCGGCAGGCGCTCGCACAGGACGATCAGCTTCACCATCAGCGTCCGCCACGAGAGCATCGCCACGCCCAGCACGGTCAGGGTGGACACGACCAGGAGCGCTCGCCGGCCGTAGTGGAGCGTCGCCGCGCCGGCCACGCTGAGCGCGAGCAGCGCCAGGACGTCCGTCAGGCGCTCCGCCAGCACCACCGGCGTGGTGATCCGCATCTTGATCCCGTAGAGGCGCTTCAGCAGGTACGCCTTCAGCACCTCCCCCAGCTTCCCCGGCGTCACCGCCATCATGAACCCGGAGAAGAAGATCCCGGCCGAGACCCGCTTCGGCACGTCGGCACCGATGAGCTTGAGGTAGTACTGCCACTTCAGGAACCGGAGGTAGTAGCCGGCCAGGGACAGGATCGCGAGCCAGGGGATGATGATCCACGACAGCGACGAGAGCGCCGCGGCGGTGGCCCGGGCGTCGAGGAACCAGGTCATCCCCACCAGCACCGCCGCGCCGGCCAGGGCGGCCAGGACGAGCTTGTAGAGGAATCTCATGGGGGGCCGGCCCGCCTCGAGGACTCCATCCACCGGAACACCTGGTCCAGGTCGACGAACGGCGCTCGCGGGACCGCCAGGTTCCCGGCCCCGGGGTGGAGTCGCTCGTACCCCTCCAGGAGTGGCAGGAGCTGGTAGTTGATCCTGGTCAGAACCGAATCTCGCGGACGATCGGAGCCGGGGTACGGAAAGAAGTACGACTGGCCGACGCCCAGGCTCGTGTCCACCCTGGCGAGCCTCTCGTTCAGGCCGGTCATCAGGGCGGCAAGCCGCTCTCCGGTCGCGGCGTCGCCGAGGTCGCGCCACAGGGAGCGCACGGCGTCCGGGTCGGGCCAGACCGGATAGAGGGCGAACCGGCGGCAACCGGCCAGGTCCACAGGTCCGTCCGCCCGGTCCAGCGCGCCCATGGTCCCGATGATGAACAGGTTCCGGGGAACCCTGAACGGGCTCTCCCCGGCGCCACCGTCGACCGGTCTCCGGCACGGCAGCTCCACCGGCAGCCCCCGGTACTCGAGGGCGTAGAGAAGCTCCCCGAGGAACGTGGAGAGGCCGGTCCGGACGATCTCGTCGACGACCAGCACGTATCGTCTGGTCGGATCGGCCTCCCGGTTCGCGGCGGCGCACAGCCTCAGGAACGGCCCCTCCTGGATCTCCGGGCGACCGGTCTCCGAGACGGTCCTGGGCAGGGCGGCGCCCACGAGCCGCTCGCAGGGGCAGCAGCGGGGAAAGACCACCAGGCCGAACCGCTGCGACCGTCGGGCCAGCGAATCCCGCTGCTTGCCCTCCTCCTCCAGGAACCGGTGGACCTCCTCGTCGCCGGCGCTCAGCCACCGTTCGCCGCCGAGCAGCGCCGCCGCCAGGAAGTGGGCCATGCGGGTCCTGCCGGTGCCCGGGACGCCATGGAGGATGATCTGCCGCGTCGACAGCGCCACCCCGAGCGCCGCCTCCAGCTGGGTCGTCCAGCTCATGGCCATGCAGAGCGGCTCCGGAGGGCGATCGGCACCGGCCGCGGGCGCCGCGACCTCGGGGACCGCCGGCGCCGGCCCGGCGGACGGGCGCTCCGGGTCCGGCGGCCCCGCCTGGGCCCCGCCGGGGGACGTCGAAGCCGGCCGAGCCTGCGCTGCGCCTCGCGTGCTCTGCCCCGCTCCGGACCGTCCGGCACGGCCCGGCTCCTCCCGCGATCGGGAGGCCAGGTACAGGCCGGTGGCCAGATCTATCATGTCCCGGGCGCCCACGTCGCGCAGCGTCACGACGGCCCTCCTGGCGTGATCGGCGATCGCCAGGTACCTGGCGGCGGTGAACGGCTCCCTGGTGAGCTCCGGGTCCGGCGACAGGAGCGTCACCCAGGTCTGGTTCTTGAGGAACGGCCAGTGATCGGGGTCCATCAGAAACAGCCAGAAGCTGAGCACCCTCCGGACCGTGCGGTCCGTGACCGGCTCGCGCTTCCGGCTCACCAGCGGCCACGCCCGGACCAGGAGCTCCCGGAAGGCGTCGAACGACGGCTCGTGGAGCCCGGCGCCGCCGGGTCGCGCAGACCCCGCCAGGGTCCGGTAGAGCTCCGACGAGAGGCCGTCGACCCTGGTCAGATCGCCCAGCGTTCCCAGGACGTGCTGGTCCAGGAAAGCGCCGCCCGGATGGAACCCCAGGACCCTCCGGACGATCCACCGGAGCCGGGCGGCACCTTCCGGGTCGGGGGGCCCTTCGCTCGGCTCATCCTGCCCCCCACCCCCCCCTCCGGCTCGCCCGGGCGGCGAGCCGGCGGCCAGGAGCCGCGCCAGGTTGGCCCCCGGCTCGCCCAGGGCGTCCCAGACCAAGCGGTAGATGCGGTCTCGCTCCGACCGGGCTCGCTCGAGGGCGCCGTCCAGGTCTTTGAGGGAGTCGCCGGGCGCCTCCCGTTCGCGGGCGGCCCGCCACGCCTGGGTCGAGACCAGCGCTCCCTCACGGGCCAGCTTGATCAGGGCGAGGGTCCTGATCAGCCTGCCGAGCCGTCTCAGGTTTCTGACCCAGGCCTCCTCGGCCTCGAACGACAGCGCCTGGCCGTGGGAGACCAGGAACCGGGCGGCCATGGACCACTCGAGCGTGCTGTCGCGCTCTGCCACCAGGACGAGCGGGTCATCCAGGCCGGTGCAGTCGCGCTTCCAGCAGTCCGGTCTGTCCCTGTACGCTCCCCGGATCGTCCGGCGAATCCTGTCGGTCGCACACCCGTCGATGGTCATGGTGGAACTTCAGGTTCCCAGAGCGCGACGCCCCGTGTCAAGGCGGGGTTTGGCCTAGCACTACAACGAAAGATCCCGGC
>JACQZM010000651.1 GCA_016213885.1 Candidatus Rifleibacteriota bacterium
CCGGCCTTGGTGAACAGGATGTTCTCCGGTTTCAGGTCCCGGTGGACGATCCCGCGGGAGTGACACGCCTCCAGCCCTGCCAGCACGTCGAGCATCACCAGCGACGCTTCCAGCGGCGCGAACCGCCGCTTCTCCTTCAGCCGGTCCCGCAGGGTCCCGCCCTCCAGGTGCTCGCAGATCAGGCAGGGATGGCCTCCCAGCTCGCAGACCTCCGTGACGCGCACCACGTTGGGGTGCCGGAGCTCCATGAGGATCCGCCCCTCCTGGAGGAACCGGGCGAGGATATCGGGGCTGTCGAGACGGCTCAGGAACTTGATGGCGACCTTGTTTCCCGTGACGGTGTCGCGGGCCAGGTAGACCGTCGCCATGGCGCCGACTCCGATGACCCGGCCAGTCTTGTACCGGTCCCGGAACGGCCGGGGGAGCGGCACCTGGCCGGAGATGCGGGGAGCGTCGGCCCCGGACCTGGTCAGCAGCGGCGCCTGGGCCGCGTCCGGGACCGCCGACGACACCCCGCAGGACGGGCACTCCAGGAGGGTGGAGTCGGCGGCGTGCTCGATCTCGGTCTGGCAGGCGGGGCAGCGTTCCTTCGGCATGATCGACCCG
The DNA here is from genome assembly GCA_016213885.1 of Candidatus Rifleibacteriota bacterium. Classification (GTDB taxonomy): domain Bacteria; phylum Muiribacteriota; class UBA6191; order JACPRK01; family JACQZM01; genus JACQZM01. Next base: position 607 of record JACQZM010000651.1, read on the forward strand.
GGTCCAGACCCCGGTGGAAGTGGAGGGGATCCGACAGCTCGGCCCGAGTGTACCATGGTCACCGCTGCCCGGCGGCCCGGGTGCGCTATAATGGCCTCATGATTCGCAAACTTCTCGTCTTGCTGCTGCTCGTCCTCGCGTTCGACTGTTCGGCCCAGACCGCCCGGCCAACCCCGTCGGCCTCGCCGAACCCTCCGGCGGCGCCGTCGTCGGCCCAGCCCAGACCCTCTGCCGCTCCCCGGAAGATGGAGCTTCCGACCGCGGCCAAGAACCGACAGTTCAGGCTGAAGATGCTGGGCCAGCACGGAGCCGCGACCTGGGACGACATGCTCATGGCTCGACAGTGCCGCCGCTGTGGATGGGTGGCGGCGCGCCAGGCGGTCTTTCCCAACCGGGCCCGCCCGGACAGCCCGGAGCACTGGCTCAAGCGAGTGCTGGAACTCACCTCCAAGGAGATGCTCCACGGCCCCTGCCCGCAGTGTCAGGCCACCCCCGCAGGCACCGGCTTCGTGACCCGGCTGCTGCCCAGCCTGACCTTCCTCGAGGCCGACGGCGACCTGGAGATGACCGTGGACCTGGTGCCGAAGAGCGACCCCAAGGTGACGCTCGAGCTGGCCCGGATCGACGGCAAGGCCCGGTCGCTGCCCTGGCCGATCACGGCAGAGGCTTTCCAGGAGCAGGTCGGAGCGCCGCTCTCCGTGCGGGCGCTGTGGCGATCGATGCTCGAACGGCACGCTCGCGGGGATCATCCGGTCTTCCGGCGGGTCCAGGATGGCTACTTCCTCATCGTCCGGCCGTTCATCGCCAAGGACGAGGAGCTGGAACGTATCAAGAAAGAGACCGTGACGATCTTGAACAACCTGACGTCCCAGGTCGGAGCCCTGCACGTGGAGGCGCTCAAGGACCTGGAGGACCAGAAGCGGCCGTTCACCAAGGACACGTACCACGACTGGCTTCCCGATTTCGCTTTGGCCATCGCCTCCGGCGCTGTCCAGCCGATCGCCGCGGTCCACCCGCCCACGTTCGTCGCGACGTTCGCCCGGGAGGCCCGCGCCCTGGGTGTGGAGGCGACGATCCCGTCGACCCGCGCCGTGGAGGTCGTTCTCACCCGGGGGCCGTGGCGTACCAAGGTCAACTGCGTGGCCGCCCTGCTGAGGATGGTCCATCAGGGCCAGTCGTTCCAGCAGGGGGCCGCACCGCTCCTGGAAGAGGTCAACCGGGTGGTGGCGATGGAACGTGTGGGCGGTCGGATCATGGCGCTCGTCAGGGGCAAGGCCACCACCACCGTGGAGGACGGTTCGGTCCTGGTCGTGACCATCGGCGAGGGCAAGAGCGCCAAGGTGCAACGTCTGAGCCTGGCGAGCCTGGCCTTCAAGCTGTACGCCAAGACGCCCGAAGAGGTCGACCGGAACATCCGGAAGACCATCGGTCTCGATCCGAAGACCGGCACGTTCCGGGAGGCCAAGGTGGCCAAAGGGCTCTGCCACTGCGGTCAGCCCGTGACGCTGGGGGTCAAGCTCAGACCCAGGCGTCTGCTCACCGAGGTGGCGAAGAAGCTGGTGGCCCGGGAGGAGCAGGGGGTGGTGCTCGCCGCGGTGTGGGAGTGCCCCGACCACATCGAGTACCTCACGGTGGGTGAGAAGTTCCGCGGCTTCGACGAGGCGCTGAAGGCGTTCGACCAGGCGGCGGGCTCCGTCGCCTTCGGGCTGGCGACGCTGGGGCTCGTGAGGGTGGGAGACTCGAACCTCACCTACGTGGCCGGCCAAGACGTCTCCACGGTGGCCGTGGACGAGGGGCTGGCCCGCGGGCTCGTGAAGGCCACGTTCGATCACTGGGCGGCCCACCCGCCTGACGGCCCTCCGGCCCCGTTGCCCGGGCCCGACAAGCTCCTGGCCGTGTTCGCCCCGTTCGAGCACGTGGTGGTGCTCTCCCCGACCCCGCTCGACGAGGCTGGCAGAGAGCGCCTCGGCCACCTGGTGAAGGAGGAGCTGAAGAGCACCATGGGCCACCCCGATCCCGGCTCCCCGCTGGGCTTCTACCGGCAGATGAAGCTGGAGAAGCCGCCGCGAGGGAAGTTCGGGCTGCCCTGAGCGAGCGTGGCGAGCTCCCCGTCCGCCCCCCCCCAAGGGCGGACCACCCGAGATCGCCGCCGAAGCCGGCGCCTCTTCGATCTACCGCCGGTAGGCGACGCGCCTGGCCGTGCCGGAGAGCGCCACCATCCGCTCCGGCCGGTCCAGCTCGATGATCGGCCGCCGCTCGTCCCGCTGTGCGACGTCCGGGTAGACGAACCGGTTGCCCTCGAAGTTCTCGAGGATCAGGTTCGTGCCGTCGCGCTCCACCACCGGGTCTGGCGCCATCGAGATCTTGCCGCCGCCGCCGGGGGTGTCGACCACGTAGGTGGGAACCGCCATCCCGGTGGTGTGCCCCCGCATCCTCCGGATGATCTCCACGCCCTTGTCCACCGCGGTCCTGAGGTGCTCCGTCCCCTTCACCATGTCGGCCTGGAACAGGTAGTAGGGCTTCACCCGCATCATCAGGAGCTTGTGGCAGAGCTCTTTCATGATCTCCGGATCGTCGTTGACGCCCCTGAGCAGCACCGACTGGTTGCCCAGGGGGATCCCGGTGTCGGCCAGCATCCAGCACGCCTGCTTGGCCTCCTCGGTGCACTCCTGGGGCGCGTTGAAATGGGTGTTCACGTAGAGCGGGTGGTACTTCCTGAGAACGCCGCACAGCTGGGGCGTGATCCTCTGGGGGAGCACCACCGGCACCCTGCTGTGGACCCTGATGATCTGGACGTGGGGGATGGCCCGGATCCGGGCCAGGATCGAGTCGATCTCCTCATCGGCCAGGATGAGCGGATCGCCCCCGGAGACCACCACGTCGCGCACCTCGGGATGGGCGGCGATGTAGTCGATCCCGGCCTGGATCGTGAGCTGAGTGATCGGGTGCTCTCGACCGACCTTGCGCCTTCTGGTGCAGAACCGGCAGTACATGGCGCACCGGTTGGACACGAGGAACAGGACCCGGTCAGGGTACCGGTGAGTCAGGTGAGGCACGGGGCTGTCCCCCTCCTCGTTCAACGGATCCTCCACGCCGAGAGCATCGGACAGCTCCCGCTCGTCGGCGACCGACTGCATCCACACAGGGTCTCCCTCGCGTCGGATGAGCCCGGCGTAGTACCGGTTGATCCTCATCGGAAACTCCCTGATCACTCGCTCGAGGCGGGGGGACACGAAGGTCTCCGGGAAGGCTTCCTTCAGGTCCGCGGCAGTCCTGACGCTGTCGCGGAGGATCCGCTTCCACTCGTCGCTCATCGAGATGCGCCTCCTTCGCGCAAGTTGGATTGAAATGGCCCAACGAGCCTGTCGTTCTACTTCAGGTGATTGAAAGCCGGCCAAAGGGCTGAGGGATCCCCCGGCCATGCGGGCGCCTATAGAATCCCTTCCTCACGAACCGACGCGGTCGCCACGGCGTGGGACGTCGGGGAACAGACATCCACGGCGAGTCGAACGATGGTCTCCACCAGCATGGGATACGTCAGCCCTGCGACGCGGGCCGACCGGGCGAGCCCCGCCTCCGGCGCCAGCGACGGGTTGCAGTTGACCTCGATCACGTACGGCTTGCCTCGCCTGGACACGCGCATGTCCACGCGGGCGTAGCCGCTGCAGCCCAGGGCGACGTAGGCCTCGAGAGCGATCTTCTTGATCTCGTCCGCAAGGCGCGGGGTGAGCCGGGCCGGACAGACGATGGGCGTCTTCTGGAAGAGCGGGCTGTCCTCGATCCACTTGGCCTCGTAGAAGAGGATCCGCGGCAACCCCTCCGGAAGCGAGGAGTAGTCCACCTCGGAGATGGGAAGCACCCAGGGCTTGCGCCCGCCGAGGATGGCGACGTTGAACTCGCGCCCCTCGATGTACTGCTCCACCAGCGCCGGCTGGCGGTACTTCTCCAGCACCTGGGTCACGGGCCCCACGAGGTCCGCGGGCGCGTACGCCACGGACTCCTGGGTGATCCCCAGGCTGGCGTTCTCCTGGACCGGCTTCACGATCACGGGGAACTTGATGTCGAAGCGGCCCAGATCGATCAGATCGCGGACCAGCACCGAACGGGGCGTGGGCACGCCCTCGGCGGCCAGAATCTGCTTGGCCCTGTACTTGTTGTTCGAGTCCGCCAGAGCGCGGGTGTCGCCTCCGGTGAACGGCACGCCCAGGAACTCCATGAGGTGGGTGATCAACGGCTCGTGATGCTCGTCGCCGTCGATCCCCTCGCACAGGTTGAAGACCACGTCCGGCCCGATCTCCCGGAGCGCCTCCAGGAAGGCCGTCAGGTCGCGGGTCACCCCGAGCTCGAACACCTGCGTGTACCCCCGCTCGCGCAGGGCGAGCGCCACCTCCCTGGCGGTGGCCACGACCTCGCACTCGGAGAAAGAGTCCACGCTCTCTCCCTTGATCGGGGTCTCGGCCGGGGTGTTGTGGATGACGAGGATGCGTTGCGGCGGCTGGTCAGTCTCTCCCATATCGGGACCACGCCTCTTCGAGCACCCGGTTCACCATCTCCGGGTAGGACATGCCCGCGCAGCGGGCCGCCTTGGGGAAACACGAGTTGTCTTCCGGCTTGGGCAGAATGCCAGGCAGCGGATTCAGCTCGATGATGTTGGGGCGGTTCCGCGAATCGAGCCGCACGTCGATGCGGCACCAGTCGCGACATCTCAGGATCCTGAAGGCGCGCTTGCAGGTGTCCTCGATCTGGGCGCGGAGCTTGGCGTCCACGTCGGCGGGGCACCGGAAGATGTTCCGGGGCTGATCGGGGGTGTCCCACAGCCACTTGGCTTCGAACGAGTAGATCGGGCTGGCCTCGGCCGGCAGGGCATCGAAACAGATCTCCACCAGCGGCAGCACCCGGATTCCCAGCTCGTTGCCCAGCATCGCCACGGTGAACTCCCGCCCGGGGAGAAACTCTTCCACGAGCGCCGGCTCCCGGTAGAAGGAGACGACGTCCCTGGTCTTCTGGAGCAGCTGATCCTGGGTCTTGACCAGGCAGTCGTTGGAGATTCCCTTGGAGGAACCTTCGCAGAGAGGCTTCACGATCGCAGGCACCGGGAAGCTCTTGAGCTTGATGAGATCGCTGGGCCGGGAGACCACCTGGAACCCCGAGGTGGGGATCCCGTGGTACGACAGGATCTCTTTGGCTCTCGACTTGTCGAGGCAGATCGAGAGCGTCAGCGGATCGGAGCCGGTGTACGGGATGTCCAACGCCTCGAGCAACGCCGGGATCTGGGACTCACGGTTGATCCCGGCCAGCCCCTCCACCATGTTGAACACGATGTCGGGACGGAGCAGCTCCAGCTGGTGGAATGCTTCTCGAACGTCGTTGGCGACGACACGGGTGACCTGGTGCTCCTCGGCGAGTGCCGATTCCACCGCCCGGATGGTCTCCTCGGTGTCCCACTCCGCGTACCGGTCCAGCTCCTC
>JACQZM010000652.1 GCA_016213885.1 Candidatus Rifleibacteriota bacterium
ACGTGGATCGAGTCGCCGTGCCCGGGGGCGTTCATGTCAACGTTCTGGAGGGACGCTCCGGCAAGGCTCTCGACGACATCCGCACGAATGACGACAACTCCGCGGCGTCACACCAGATCGTCCGCATCGTGAACGCCCTGGTACAGAGGGCCGAGGTGCTCCACGGGCTGGTCGCGGGCGGCAGGCGCACCCTCGCCCTCTACCTCACTCTCGCCTTCCAGATCTACGGGCGCCCTGACGATCGTCTCTACCACGTGCTGGTGGAGCCCGAACTCGAACGCGACCCTTCATTCTTCTTTCCCCTGCCGGGATCGGGCCACAGCGTAGAGCTCGCGACGCTCCCTTACCTCAGGCTCCGGCAGCTCGCAGGGACTCTCGCTCTCGATGAGCCACACCTCGATTCCATCCTTCAGGCCCTCCAGGCGAGGCTATCCGCGCCGGCCCTCCCGGAGCTGGTTTTCCGGCGGGACGACCGCGGTCACGTCAGGGTCAAGGTGAACGATCGGGAGATCGGGTGCCGGCCCGGCGATGCCCAGCTCTGGATGAGGCTCGCCCACCTGCGGAAGCTGTGCCCGTGCACTGGCCAGGTGCCGTGCGAGCGCTGCTCCGTCGAACCGGAGAAGGTGCCGCCCGAGTGGGCGAGGTGGATAGACGAGCGCGATCCCAAGCTGACCGCCGCCAGCCTTCGGTCGGCATGCTCACGCATTCGACGCAAGCTCAAGGACGCCGGGATCAGCGCGGGTGGGATCGGAGCCGTGGCCGTGTCGGGGTTCGGTCGGCGGTGCCACCATCGCTACGGGGTCTCGCTCGTTGGCGCCGCCATCGTGCTCCCGGCGGGCGAGGGCTGACGGGCGTCGATTCTCCGGGAGCGTAACGTTACCACTGTGGAATTGTGCACAACGCTCGCGTATTCTGCGATATCGAGGGGCGAAAGTGACTGGAAGCGGGGGCGGTGCCTCCGCGAGGCAGGTGCAGGCGGATGGCGCAGTCGGGCGGACCTTCGGTCCTGGTCACGTCGATCGGGATCCGGCCATACGAAGAGGCGGCGTGGACCCTCAGGGGAACGAACCTGCCTCCGGTGGTCACCGCGTACCCGTCAGTCGCGCTGGCGCGACTGAGCCCCGATCTCGCGGGTGCGATCGCGCTCGTCCTCGTGACGAAGGAGGCGCGTGAACAGGCGCTGCCGGCCTTCTCCCGCGCGCTCGAGGAAGCCTCTCTCAAGGTCCAGGCGGTCGACATTCCCTCTGCCACCGAGGTGGAGCAGATCTACAGGATGTTCGCTCGACTGCTCGACGCGGTGCCGGGCGGAGCGCGCGTGTCGTTCGACATCACGTTCGCACTCAGGCATCTGCCGTTCGTCGTCTTCTGCTCGCTTCGGTACCTCGCGGCGCTCAGCGACGTGGTGATCGATCGCGTGTTCTACGGAGCGCTGGACGCCGCGGCCTCGGATGGTTCGAGGCCGATCGTCGATCTGGCCCCGCTGCTCGGTCTCACCGACTGGGCCGAGGCGATCGGCGGCGCCAGACGGCATGGCGACCTCCGCCGGGTCGCCGAGGTCGTTCGCACGGACGTGGGCGCGCTGTTCAAGGCGAAGGAAGCCGACCGCAACCTGAGCACCGTGGGAGACCGTCTGCGCGCGCTCGCGAGCTCCCTCGCGTGCGGGCTGCCGCTCGAGGTCGGGCTCGACTCTCGCCGGCTGGTCGAGGCGCTGGCGACGCTCGAGCCGACCGGGCACCCGGCGTCCACGGCGGCGCGGAGGGCGGTCCAGGACCTGAGAGGCCTGGCCGACGGCTGGGCGGTCGCGTCCGGCACCTCCGAGAAGAAGAGCCTCGTTCTGGAACGGGACGAGCTCGAGCGCCAGCTCCGTCTCGCCCGGTGGTACGTCGATCGAGGGAACGGCCACCAGGCGCTGCTGATGCTCAGAGAGTGGGTCATCAACTGGGCGCTCTGGGTACAGGACCGCTGTGCTGGGTGGCTCGACTACCCCGCGAGGAAGAGCGTCGAGGATGCGCTTCACACCCTTTCCTGGAAGGGCAAGCAAGGGGTCGCCACCGGTGGCGAGCGCGACCTCGGCAGCTTCTGGGCGGAGCTCACCGCGGGGCGCGACAAGCTCGCCCACGTGGGTCATGGCGCGGAGGCAGCGGGGAGCTCGGCCGGCAAGTTGCAGGAGTTGCTGAAAAGGTGCGAGGAGCTGCTCGAGAGACGCAGCTACCCTTGCGGGGCCGGTGCGCGAGAGGGACGGCTGCTCGTCACGCCGCTGGGGCTCTCGAGCGGCCTGCTCTACACGGCCTTGCATCGCCTCGAGCCGAAGTCGCTGCTCGTCGTGACGTCGGCCGAGGCGGCCGTTGCGGTCCCGGACGTGTTGAAGAAGGCCGGGCGAGTCGACGTCGAGCCACACGTGTTCGAGGTCGACGATCCGTTCGTGGCGTTCGGCGACCACGAGCGGCTCCTCGAGCAGCGGGAGTGTCGAGAGCTGCTCGCCGACGCGGGCGAGATCGTGGTCAACGTCACCGGAGGGACGACCGCCTTGCAGTACCTGGTGCAGCGAGTCGCCGAAAGGGCGATCGGGCTGGGCGCGACCGTTCGGCGAGCGGCGCTCGTCGATCGCCGTCCGGCCGAGCAGCAACGGGCGGAGCCCTATGTGCTGGGAGAGGTCATCTGGCTCGATCAGCCCACGGAACGGTCCGAGCCCCGGGCGTCGTGACCCCGGCCAAGGGAGGGAGCCGTGAAGCCATCACAAGCGTGTGAATCGGCGGAGGCGAAGCGGGAGCCTCGTCATCCGGTACACTTCGTGGTCACCGTCGGCACGTCGCTGCTCACCGGCCCTGATCGGCCGTGGCGGTGGAGAGCAGGCGAGGACCTTCCCGCCAGGCATGGAGTGGTCTCGTGGCTCAGGCAGTCGAACCCGGTCAAGGCCTCTGCAGAGCTCAACACCCTGCACAGAATCCGCGAGGAGGGCGACCTGGGCTCCGGCGACCGGGTGACGCTCGTCCACACGGAGACCGACGACGGGCATTTCTGCGCCGTGGCTCTGTTCGAGCATCTCGAGACGGTGGGACGCGCGCACGGCATCCGGGAAGTCCGGCTCAGGGCGGTCGACGGGCTGACGCACGACCCGATGGACTTCGGCCGGCACGGCTTGCGGTCGCTGGCGAGGGTGCTGTTCGACCTCGTCCGCGACGACCGGATCCGCAGCCGGCCCACGTGTGCCACGGCGTTCGTCGCGACGGGAGGATTCAAGCCCGAGAGCGCCTACTGCGCGCTGGTCGGCGCCCTGACGCGCTCGACGGTCTACTACGTTCACGAGCGGTTCGCGCGCCTCGTCCGCATTCCGCCTCTGCCGGTCGCCTGGGATACCACGCTGATCGAGGAGAACCGCGACTTCGTCGACTGGATCGAGGTCGAGCCGCGCCCGGCCGCAGACGTGAAGCGCAGACTGAAATCCGCCCGGGATCTTGCACCCTACGTCGAGTTTCCGGGGGACGGCCACGGCTACCTGTCGCCGGTGGGGCTGATGCTCCTGGAGGCGTGCACCGCGGCGACGGTCAAGCCAGGTCCGGTGCGACCGCTCTTTCGTGACGCGCGCCCCGTGCCCGAGAAGAACCTCCTCTCGGGTCTCGAGCATCACCGACCCCACGGCCTGGACGATCTGGTCGAGAGGCTGTGCGCGCTCGACTGGGTCTCGCAGGTGCGGGCCTCTCCGGCTGACTCCGGGTCTTCGGGAACGGCGCTCATCGATCCGGAGAGCGGGGAGTTCCGCGCTGCGTACCGGTGTGGGGATGAGAGCCTGGGCTTGCGGATCCTGACGATGGCGCGCACCAAACCGGAGCGCGACTGGGTCCAGTGCGAGATCGAGCGTCTCCTGGAAGAAGCTGCTTGATGGAAAAGGAGCAAACGTTGGACGACGAGCGGTTCTGGAAGACGAAGCTGGCGGCATGGATCCACGACCCCGCGGAGAAGGCGCTGGTGCTGTTCCACGATCCGCGTGGGCACGAGGGAGGGACTGTCGCCGAGCTCAGGAAGGCCCTGTTCGAGGGTGAGCGGCTGGGCTCGGATCTCAAGAGGTTGATCCACAAGGCTGACCGATGCGCGGCCGCGGGAGATCGGCCGCAGTTCCCGAAAGGCGTGGACGAGAGGGTCGACTTCGTGACCCGGCCGGTGCTGATCCATCCGCTCACGGCGAGACCGTACGACATCGTCGAAGGGTTCGGGGACCTGGACCAGCACCAACTCAAGGCGCTGTCGTTCGAGCACTTCGACGAGCTGAGGGTGGAATCGGAAAAGGGGATCGACTGGTATCGGACGTTCCTCAACTTCTGGTGGAACGGTCCCCACCTGCCGCACCGGGAACATCGGCAGCTCCGCACGCTGTGGCAGCTGCTTCCCGCGGACACGCGCGTCCCCGATCACACCATCTGGGATCATCTGTCGCTGACCTCCGCTCTGGCCGGGGCGCTCTGCCGGGGCCAGAAGGCTGCTCTTCTCTCCGTGAGCCTGGGGCCAGTGCAGGGGTTCATCGCCCAGGCCCGCACGACCTCCGATCTGTGGGCGGGCTCCCATCTTCTCTCGCGCCTCGCGTGGGAGGCGATGCGC
>JACQZM010000653.1 GCA_016213885.1 Candidatus Rifleibacteriota bacterium
GCCTTCCTCGCCCTCTTCCTCTTCTTCCTCCGCTTCCTCCGCTTCTTTCTTCTCGGCCTTGGCCTTGGCCTTCTGGGCCTTCTTGAACGCCCTGGGGTCGTGCTCGAGCAGCAGGTCCTCGCCGACCTGCTCCCCGTCGAAGACCTCGTAGGCGGGGCCGGCCGCGGTCAGCTCGGGCTCGCGGATGTCGGTCGGGCCGTCGAGAACGATGAGGGCGTGCTCGCCGCAGGGCGCCATGATCGCCTTCATCTGCTCGATGTCCACCCCGACGAGGCGGTCCGGACCGCCATCATCGACGCCCTGGCGAGTCTCCCCGACGCCGCGGTCCACGAGCTGACGGAGCTTCTGGCGTCGAACCAGAGGATGACCCGGCTCTCCGCCTCGCTGGCGCTGGCCGCCGCGGGCGACACGAGCCTGAAGCCGCTGCTGGACCGGCTTGCGGAGGAGTCCGGCGAGACCCGGTTCTGGGTGGTGAAGGCGCTGGCCAGGCTGAGGAACCCGGTGGTCGTGCCGATCCTGCTCGAGCTGCTGGAAGACGAGGCGTTCGAGGTCCAGATGGCCGCGGCCCACGCCCTGTCGGGGTACACCCTGCACGAGGCGGCGGGACGGAAGCTCATCGAGGCGCTCGACACGGAGAACTGGCGGGTCCGCCAGGCGATCTCCGAGAGTCTGGCGGCCCAGACGCAGCTGCCGGTCTCCCTCTTCGAGAAGCCGCTCTCCTCCGGCAGCGAGCACCAGCGGTACTGGCTCACCAAGGTGGTGGGGCGGCTGGGCACGCCGGAGGTGGTCCCCATGCTGGTGGCGCGGTTCGGCGACCCGGCCTGGCCGATCCGGAAGAACGCCGCTGTCTCCATCTCGAAGGTCGGTCCCGCCGCGAGCCGGTACCTGATCGAGGTGCTGGGTATCCAGAACCTCGATGCGAATCTCAAGTTCTGGGTCAGCCGGGCCATGATCGGCCTGGAGGACCCGGCGCTGATGCCCACTCTGATCCAGCTCCTGGCGGACCCGGACCTGTCGGTGCGGGCCAACGCGTCGGAGGCGATCGACGCCCTGGGGGACCGGGCGGTCTCGTACCTCCTGGAAGCGCTCAGGGTGTCGACCTCTAGGCTGCTCCGTGAGGGCATCGCCCGCTGTCTGGTCCGGACCGGGGCCAGGCACGTGGAGTCGATCGCCAGCATGTTCCAGTTCCGTGACCCGGAGGTGAACTACTGGGCGAGCCAGGTGCTGGCCCAGATGGGCGGCCCGGCCCTGGCGGTGCTCACGAAGCTGGTCGACGAGGACGACGATCGGGTGCGGTTCATGGCGCTCTCGGCGCTGGGCCAGATGGGATCCCCCGAGGCGATCCAGACCTCCATCGACTTCCTGACCGACAGGCACCTCTCGGTCCGCCGCCTGGCCGTGGAGAACCTGGGCCGGATGAAGGCGCAGGAAGCGGTGCCGCAGCTGTGCCGGATGCTCGAGACCGCCGACAGCGACATGATCGGGGAGATCCTCCGGGCGCTGGGCGCCATCGGCGACCCCCGGGCGGCGCCGGAGGTCATGAAGCTCCTGGGCCACGACCGGTGGGAGATCCGGAAGGAGGCGGTCCTGGCCACCGGGCAGATCGGCGGCGACGAGGCCAGGCAGACCCTGACCCGGATCCTGCGACAGGAGCGCACCCCGGAGATGCTGGTTTTCCTGGTGCGCGCCGCAGGTCAGGCCGGCGCCCAGGAGGTCGTCCCGCTTCTCATGAAACTGCTGGAACGCGGCGACGACGTGGCGCTGGAGTCGCTCTCGGCTCTGGGCCGGTTGGGGGCGAAGCAAGCCGTGGACCACATCCTGCCGCTGCTGGAGACCGGCTCCTGGGAGGTGAAGCGGTCTGCCCTGCGGGCGCTGGCCCGGATCGGCGGCCCCATCGACCTGACCCGTCTGCGGTCCGTCATCTCCGGCGACGACCTGGTGCTGAGGCACGAGGCCTGGGAGACGCTGAAGTCGGTGCTGGGGGCGCGGCGCTGGGAGGAGCTGCTCGGGCTCACGGTGCAGCGCTCTCTCCGGGAGCCGGCCGACGAGCTGTTCGGCGAGGCCAGCGGGCTGTTGAAAGAGAAGAAGCACGACGAGGCTCTGAAGGTGATCAAGAAGGCGCTCCGGCTGAGCAAGAGGCCCGAGTACTACGGTCTGATGGGTTCGATCCACCTGGAGCTGCAGAACATGAACCAGGCGATCAAGAGTCTGAAACGATCCGTGGCGGGCCGGGCCGATCCGGTGATAGCCTGCAAGCTGGCCGTCGCCTACTTCCTCAGCCGCGACTACCGCCGGGCGCTGGTGCATTTCCGGCAGGTGCTGAGGCTCGCCGACACGCCGCAACCAGTGAGGGAGCTCGCGCAGTCCAGCATCAAGAAGATCCAGGACGTGCTGAAGTAGCACGGCGCGGACCCGGCGAGGTGCCAGATCGAGGAGGTCTCATGGGCGCAAGGAATCTCACGGGGAATCTCGCCGGGGCGGTGGCGGTGGTCGTGATCGGCTGCGTGACGCTCCGGCCGGCCGGGGTCGGCCGGGCCACGGAACAGAAGCTCGAGTCGCCGGCGCCGGCCGTGCCGGTGTCCACCCCGCAGGAGCTGAAAACCGTCGATGCCATCCAGCAGCTCATGAAGAAGGGCGGCTGGGAAGCCGGGGTGGCCGAGGCGAGGCGGCAGGTGGTGGTCCACCCCAGGAGCTTCCTGCTCAGGAAGGCTCTGGTGAGCCTGCTGGCGGGCTCCGGCAAGCACCAGGAGGCGATCGGCGAGGCCGAGACGCTCCAGAAGATGTTTCCCGCCGCGCTGGAGGCCTCGTACATCCTGGCGACGCTGTACCAGCCCTTGCCCGGCCGCATGCTCGAGGCGGTGGCGCTCTACGAGAGGCTCCTCGTGGCGAGGCCCGAGGTGGCGGAGGTCCACTACCGGCTCGGCTTCGTGTACAAGTCGCTGGCGGAAGGGGCGGCGGGGCCGGTCAAGCCGGAGCTGGCCAGACAGCGGACCGAGTGGATCGCCAGGGCCCAGACGCACTTCAAGGAGGCGATCAGGCTGGACCCGTCGATCTATGCGGCCCACGCCAACCTGGCCGACCTCTACTTCAACCTGCGGCGTCTCGACGACGCCATCGAGCTGTACGAGCGGCTGAAGAAGCAGACCCCCCGGAACCCCCACCTGCTGACCCGGCTGGGCAATGCCTACCGGGTCGCCGGCAAGCTCCCCCAGTCGGCCCAGTGCCTGGAGCTGGCGGCCCGGCTCCGGCCCGGTTACCCGGAGACGCTGGTGCGGCTGGGTCAGACCTACCTGGCCATGCACCGGCCCGGCGACGCTCTGCCGGTCATCGAGCAGACCGCGGCGATCGATTCGATCCCGTTCGCCGGGTCGCCGGGCGCGTTCGTCAAGAACCAGTACAGGCCGCTCGCCCGGGCGCTCGAGGTGACCGCCCTCTACTCCCTGGGCAAGCTGGCCGAGGCGTCCGGCAAGGCCCAGGCTCTGAAGAAGCAAGGGGAGCCGATCGACTACGAGTTCACCGCCGTTGGCTCCGACTCCGGGACCAGGCGGCCCAGGGTCCGGTTCCGGTGCAGCCCCCACGGGATCGACGTGGTGCTGCCGTCCGGCTGGGCGCCGGTGGCTCACCTGGACGACGCGCCGTCGGAGCTGTCGATCCGGGAGCCCGACCGGGCCAGCCGCTACGACGACCCGGCGGTGTTCTTCATCCAGCTGATGGTACCGCCGAAGAGGGCGACCAGGGAGGAGTCGCTGGCCGAGGCCAGGGCGCGTCTGATCGAGGCGCTCGGCCGGTCCACGCCGGGCAAGCCGAAGGAGCAGTGGGAGAAGCTCCCCGGTGGGAGACCGGGGTGGCGGCTCGTCACCAGGGTGAAGAGCGCCGGCGCCCACCAGATCGAGCAGGTCTGGATGCTCGTTCCCGGGGCGGGCGACTCGGCCGTGGCAGCGATCGCCACGTACCCGGCCGACGAGGAGTACCGGGAGCTGTTCCGGGGGGTGCTGGAGTCGGTGACAGTCCGGTAGCCTACCGCAAAGCCCGGGGCGTCGCCGGTGCTCCAGAGGTGGAGGCCGTGGTCCTCATTCAATGCGGGGCCGCCGGGAATCCGCACGGCGAGTGAGCAAACGCCCTGATCGGCGGCCCGTCGCGACCTCTTGGTGACGAGCTCGAAGGTGCGACGCCGGGTGAGCGGGTGGTGACCACCTGGTCCTTCGCCCGCTGGATGCACGGCGGCGGAAGCGAGGCGGCCAATTGCAGAGCTCAGCCGCGAGCCCGGCCCGACCGGTAGGGAGGGACGGGACCGTCGGCTGCAACGTCAATTGGCTGAGGAGCAGGGGGGCGATGCCGCCCGTCGCTGGTCGACTCGTCAGAGCCGGCGCATGAATCGCGAGAAGACCCTTCGGATCATGCTCCGCACCGGTCGTGAGGCGTCTGATCGGTGTATTCTTGACGCAGCGTGTCTTGTGTCGCAGTGCTCCTCGCATTGCACGAAGCCTCATGTGGCGCGGTTCGGCGCCTGACGGCGACGAGAATCTGCTCCGGCATGCAGATCCCCCTATACAAACGACGCCGACGTCATGCATGCTGGAGGTATGGAAGATCCCCATCATGAGAGCATCGGCGACGAGTCCAGTGTAACGATCGATCCGGTTCTGGCGCAAGGCCCATTTGCGTTCCAATTGCCGCTTTTCGTTCTGGTGAGCCGTGATGACATCGAACTACTGGCGTCACAGGACGGCGAGTGGCTGCGTGTCCTGCGTGGGTTGGACTGGAAGGCCCTGCGTGGAGTCGCCGCTCAGTACTATCAGGCGCTCTTCGAGTTCAACCTCGCAGCTGCGGCCAAACGCCCGGGTCCACCGAACACGGAGTCCGAGGACGAGGCGACGCAGCGACTCATCCACGAGCGCCCCACGGGCGGGAACACCGGGGCGCCCATCATCCATCACCCTCCACCTTTGGTCCCGGTCGTGCCGACCGTGGTTCGCCCGGAGAGCATTGAGCCAGGCGTGGTTCCGATCCGCATTGCAGGCCGCCCGCCCAAGTGCTTCTTTTCGCTGTTGAAGGCGTTCCTTGGCGTGCACTTGATGGGCAAGGCCGCCAGCGCCGACGAGGTCCACCACCATCTGTTGCTCTCGCCCCCGTTCGTCAGGGCGTGCGGCTTCACCCTTCCTGATCCGGCCGTCGGCTACCGGCAGTCAGACATCCCGTCCCCGCGTAAGCTCCAGCAGTTCGAACAGATCATGGCCGATCGTGGCCTCTGGAGCCAGATCCGCATCCAGACAATCCAGGAGAACATCCAGCGCGAGGTCATCGAACTCGAAGACGAGGACCTGGTGCTCGACACCACCCACTACGTGGCGTACTCCGAGATGCAGGTCCACACGGTGGAGCCTGGGGCCGACCCCGTTCGCGCTGTTCACGAGTCGACGCCCACAGTTGCACCGACGGCACCGATTCCACGTCGGCGTCGCAAGGCCATACGAAAGGTCCAGCAAAAGGCCGCCCGGAGGGCGCACCAAGCCGCGCGCAAGAAGGCCAAGAACGAGTGGTGTGAACGCCGGGATGCAGCGCGCCAGAAACGGCGATCGAAACAGCCACGACGGAAAGCGAAGCCCTCGTACACGGTGCCAGCCGCCAGAGAGGAGGCGTGCGCGAAGGAGTCATCCGCCCAGCGGAAGTCGCAGTCGAAGACCGTGAAGAACTGTCGCTGCGCTGATCGGGCAACCTGCCCACATCCGTGGCGCCAGAGCGACCCCGGTGCTGGGACCGTGGTAAAGGGGACGAAGACGGGTAAGAAGAAGTACTGGGCGCACAAGGCCGCCGTGCTTTCCACAACATCAGGAATCCCGCTGGACGCTTCCGCAATGACCGATGCGGCGACACACGACGGACAACCGGTCGTGCCGCACCTGGAGATGTTCTTCAACACGTACCCGGATCTACAGGACGTCTTCGGCAACCTGCTGTCGGACACCGCGTACGATGACGACGAGACCAAGCAGACGGTCGAGGACCGATTCGGTCTCATCATGAAGACCTTTGTGAACCCCCGCAGCATTCGGACGCGTACGAAAGATCTTGGGCGGGGAATGAAGAGGCTGAGCCCTGCAGGAACACTGACCTGCCAGGCGGATCGTGAGATGACCTACAAGGGCGCGAGCTTCGCGAGGGAGCGGTTCATCTACGATCCGCCACGGCTCACTACGGGTGAGGCCGCTTGCCTGACGTGTCCGTTCGTGGGGATCTGCTGTCGCAGGGACAACACCGAAGGTCGTCAGGTCGAGCTGCCATTCGACTTCCTGCCGCATATCAACCCTGCCGACCCGCCGATGTCGAAGCGGTTCAAGGCTCTCATGAGGCGACGCACAGCAGTGGAGCGAGCCATCAAGCGGATCAAGCTCGACTTCGGGGACGACCACCTGACCCGTCGCGGGACGAGCGCGTTCCAGGCACATCTGGATCGATCCCTGATCGCGTTACACCTGATGCTGCGGCTGGGCTGACTAGCACCTTCAGAACGCCACGCCCTCAGCCTCAAGCAATCGGCCACTGGCGGAGCCTACCTTCGAGTTGGCCGAGGCCAGCGCTGAGGCATAAGACTGTCGAAGTTCCGTCCCCGCCAAGGCGTCACCGCGTGCACCACCGGCGACCCCGACGGCCAGGCCCCGGGTCTTATGCGTCGGCTCATGAGCTAATCTTGTCCTTTCTTGTGGAGTTGTCGATCTGGCGCACAATCTCGGTGAGTTCAACGACAAACGAGACACCGGAAGTCCAGGTAGAGGGCATCTGTCCCGGGGGTAGGGTCCCGGACGGACGGTAGCGCCCTATCCGTCCAGTCCCGCGGAACGCCGAAGGAGCCGCGTGACGCCTCCTGGAGGATGAGCGTTTCGACTCCGGACCATCGCCAGAACTTCAGGATGGGGAACCGTCGCCCCCGGAGGGGGTGGAACGGATGGGTGATCTCAGCAGATCCCGAAGGTCTGCTGTCGATGAGTGCAGTTCGAGACGACCGTGCCTACTACGCTCGACCGGATGATCCAACAGGCCGTCCTGCAGGTCTTACAACCCATCTTCGATCCGACGTTCTCGGACGGAAGCTTCGGCTTCAGACCGGGTCGGAGCACCCACGGCGCAGTGGTACGCGCCCGTGAGCAC
>JACQZM010000654.1 GCA_016213885.1 Candidatus Rifleibacteriota bacterium
AGCCCGCTCCCCGGGTCGATGAACCCCATCCCCGCCAGGGTGGCCACGGCGATCCCCTGGAGCGGCAGGATCCAGCCCCGGCGCCGGCCCAGGCCGCTGCCGTCGAACCGGTCCACCAGCGGCGCCCAGAGGAACTTGAACGCCCAGGGGAGCGCCAAGAGCGACGTGAGCCCGATCACCTCGAGAGAGACGCCGGCCTCCCTCAGGAGCACCGGCAACGCCTGGACGAAGAACCCGTACGGAAGCCCCTGGGAGAAGTAGAGGCTCGAGAGCAGCGCCAGCTTCCGTCGCGAGGTCATCGGTTCCCCTGATCGTCGCCCGGCGATCAGCGAGGGCGGGGAGGCAGCGCCTCGAGAAGCGCCTCCGAGAGCGCCTCGTAGTCGTCGAGGTCGTTGTAGAGCTGGCAGGAGATCCTGAGGAGCCTCTTCGGCGGCCCGGGCCACGGCACGACCGGGACCTCCAGGCCGTGGCGGAAGAGCAGCTCGTCCTGCAGCGGATCGGTGTACAGGGGGGAGCGCGGCACCGACATGTCGCCATCGGGGATCGGCAGGCTGGCCAGGGAGCCGATCATGGAATCCGGACAGGGAGGAGCGATGCCCAGGCGCCGGCAGAGCAGCTCCCTCGCCGCGAGCGCCAGGCGACGGTTGCGCTCCCTCAGGGCGGGCCAGCCCCCGGGAATCAGGCCGGCCAGATGGTCCAGGGCGAACGGGACCGCGAGGTGGGCCGTGGGGTCGTCGGTGCCGGTCCAGTCGAACTCCAGGCGGAACCGCGTCCTCTCACCGGTCGGCCAGGTCGCTCCGTGGCTGATGCACAGCGGGTGGATCCGGTCGCGACGATCCGGCCGGACGTACAGGAACGCCGCGCCCTTGGGGGCGCACAGCCACTTGTGGCAGTTGGCGGTGTAGTAGGCGGCGCCGATCTCCTCGATGCGGACGTCCACCATGCCCGGTCCGTGGGCGCCGTCGACCAGGGTGTCCACCCCTCTCGCGGCCAGCTCCGACACCAGCCGCCCGATCGGAAGGACCAGCCCGGTCTGGCTGGTGACGTGGTCGATCAGGGCCAGCCGGGTCCGCGGCGTGACGCACTGCAGCACAGCGTCCACGACCTGGTCGGGCGATTCGAGCGGGAACGGCACCTTCGCCACCACCACGACGGCCCCGGCTCTCTGCGCCACGTATCCCAGGGCGTTCCGGCACGCCCTGTACTCGTGGTCCGTGGTGACGAGCTCGTCGCCGGGGGAGAACTCCAGCGACCGGACCACGGTGTTGACGCCACTGGAGGCGTTCGGGACGAACGCCAGGGTGTCCGGCGCTGCGCCCACGAACTCCCCGACCCTGGTCCGGGCGCTCGTCAGGAGCTCGTCGTACTCGCGGACGAAGAACCGGACCGGCTCCGCCTCCATCCGGTCTCTCAGCTGCCTCTGGTGCTCCAGGACCGCCCGGGGGCTGGCTCCGAACGAGCCGTGGTTGAGATAGCGAACCGCAGGATCGAGGATCCAGTGCTGGCGAAGCTCCTTGCCCGATGGTCGATTCATGTGCGTCAGTGTAGAGACTCGGGCCGACCTTTACCAGGGGCCGTGACTCCTGCGCAACGTCACGGCGGTTCTCCACGGCTCGGCCGGTTTGCTATACTGACCCGCCAGGTTCGCCCGGCTGTTCCCTGGAGCCCGGCCTGTGATCGGGAGCCGATCCGACCCGGAGTCACGGGGGAACGGAGACGGGAAGGGGAGGGGGAAGGGATCCGGCGAGGCGCCGGATCGTCCCGGGGGGATCGACCGTCGAAGGGGGTACCCCGCGATGACCCAGACCCAGCCCCAGCCCGGTCCGATCCGCTCGCCGATCGGAGTGTTCGATTCGGGGATAGGCGGCCTCACCGTCCTGAGGGCGCTGCTGGACCAGCTGCCCTGCGAGAACTACCTCTACCTGGGCGACACGGCCAAGGTGCCCTACGGGAACAAGTCGCCCTCCACCATCACCCGGTTCGCCCACGAGAACACCCTCTTTCTTCTCCAGAGAGGGGTCAAGGCGGTGGTGGTGGCGTGCAACACCGTGTCGGCCACGTGCCTGGACCAGCTGACCCTGCACTTCCGCGCCCCGATCGTGGGAGTGATCGAGCCGGCGGTCCAGGAGGCGCTGCGGAAGACCCGGACCGGCCAGATCGGCGTCATCGGCACCGCCGGCACCATCGCCACCCGGGCCTACGACCGGGCGGTCCACAGGATCGACCCGGGGATCCGCGTGGTGAGCGTGGCCTGCCCGCTGTTCGTTCCGATCGTGGAGTCCGACTTCGTGGACCACGACGCCACGGCGCTGGTGGTCCGGGAGTACCTGGAGCCCGTGAAGAACGCCGGGGTGGACACGCTGATCCTGGCCTGCACCCACTACCCGCTGATCAAGCGGCAGATCTCCGCGTTCCTGGGTCCGGAGGTGACGCTGGTCGATTCGGGCCCGGCCACGGCAGCGGCGCTGAGCGCGATCTTGCGCCGGGATGGCGCGCTCAGCGACGGCACCGGGCCGTCCACCCTGTGCTACTGCCTGACCGACTCCCACCCGCAGTTCCGCCAGATCGGCGAGCGGGTCCTCGGACGTCAGGTGCACGACGTCGAGGTCATCACGCTGTGATCCGGCTCCCTGACGCGCCTCGCTCGGAGGAGCGTGAACACTGGCCATGAGCGCCACGTCGGCGACGCCGGAGCTGACCGCGCTGTGGCGCGAACGGCCCGGCCCGGTGCTCGAGGGCGGTCGGGCCCGGAGGCACCACATCCTCGGGGCTCTGAGCGATCGGGTCCGGGTCCACCGGCTCCCGCTGCCCGCCGGCCCGGGCGCCATCGATCGCCTGCAGGCGTTCGCGGGAGCCCTGCTGGAGGGGCTCCGGGTCGCCGCGACGGTCCGGACCGGGGCGCTCCTCCTCTTCTACCCGGACCTCCCCTGCTTCGTCCCTGCCCGCGCGGTCAAGGTGCCGCTGATGATCCTGTGGGTCGTGGCGGTGAGACTGCTGCTGACGGCCCGGGGCCGGAGGCTCGTGGTCGACGTGGGCGACGTGCCCCGCTGGCAGGCGCTCTCGCTGAACTACGACCTGCCCGCGCCGTGGTGGCTTCTCCGCATGGCGGAGCTGGTGGTGTTCCGGTGCGCCGATCGGGTGACGGTGGCGAGCCGCGGCATGGCCCGGGACCTGGCGCTGGACCTCTCGCTCCCGGAGGCCCGGCTGGCGGTGCTGCCGAACGGCGCGCCCCGTCGGCTCCTGGAGCTGGGGCCGCCGGTGCGGCCCGCTCCCGGCCCCTCGATCCGCTGCATCTACGTGGGGTCGCTCGACCCGGCCCAGGACCGGGGCGTGAGAGCCCTCTGCCGGGCGTTCCTGGCCAGGGACGATCCTCGGTGCGAGCTTGTCCTGATCGGCGAGAACGGCGGGTGGATCGACGAGGAGTTCTGCTCGGACCGGATCAGGGCGTTCGGTCCGATCCCCGAGGACGACTGCGTGCCCTGGATCAGATCGAGTCATTTCGCCCTGATCCCCTATCCGGTCGACCGGTACTACCGGATCGTCTACCCCACGAAGCTGGCTCTGTACGCCCTCTCCAGGGTTCCGATCCTCTCCTCTCGCCTGCCCGAGGTGGTGGACCCGATCGAGCGCCACCGTCTCGGCGAGTGCCTCGAGCCGGACCGGGTGTTCGGCCGGATCGACGAGCTGGTGGCGCGGTATCGCGACTTCGCCGGCGGCGTCGACCTGGAGGCGCTCACGTGGGAGGCGGCGGTCACGGTCCTGTGAGTCACGATCCGGGCCAAGGCCTGATCACGGGCCCAGCCTCGCGACACGGGTGGCGGATCCTGCGGCTCCACCGCTGACGCACGTGTTCAGCGGGCCTGACCGGGCCTGGCGCCGCGATGGCCT
>JACQZM010000655.1:0-2300 GCA_016213885.1 Candidatus Rifleibacteriota bacterium
CCGCTGCCGCCGGCGCCCGGGGAGGATGCGGACGCGCCGGTGGAGCCGGAGTCCCAGACCAGCCCGGAGCCCCAGGCGAGCCCGGTGCCGGCCCAGCGATGAACCGCTGACAGTCCGCCCCGGACGCCGGATGCCAGGCTGCCCGAGGGCGACCCGGTCCGCTGGACCCGGCCTGCGATCACCGGTCCCTGGTGATGATGAACAGCCGGCGGCCCGCGGGCTGGCGGCGGCTGTCGAACCGGGTGATACCCTGCTGCTCCGCGATCGTCCAGGCCTCCTCGAACTCCGCGGGAGCGATCGGCCGGTCGATCTCCGGGTACGCCGACGCGCTCACCTCGCCGGCGGACCGGTACTGGGGCATCAGGTTCACGAACGTGTCCGGGGAGAGCTCCTGGACGAGCCAGCGCATGATCTGGCGGGTGTCCTCCACGGCTCCAGGCATCACCAGGTGTCGCACCAGCACGCCCCCGGTGGCGAGACCGGAGTCGTCGATCCGGAGGGCGCCCACCTGGCGGTGCATCTCCCGGAGCGCCATCCGGGCCGCCTCGGGGTAGTCCCTCGCCCTCAGGTGTCGCTCGGATTTCTCCTCGTCCCAGTACTTGAAGTCGGGCATGTAGATATCGAAGATCCCGTCGAGCCAGCGCAAGGTCTCCACGGAATCGTAGCCGCCGGTGTTGTAGACCAGGGGGATGCTGAGCCCCTCGCGGATCGCATGGGGCAGTGCCTCGAGGATCTGCGGGACCACGTGGGTCGGCGAGACGAAGTTGATGTTGTGGCAGCCCTGTTCGGCCAGGTCGGTCATCATGGCGGCCAGGCCCTCCGGGGAGACCGACTGGCCCGCACCCTCGTGGCTGATGTCGTAGTTCTGGCAGAAGACGCAGCCGAGGCTGCACTGGGTCATGAAGATCGTCCCGGAGCCACGCCAGCCCCGGAGACAGTCTTCTTCGCCCATGTGAGGCGAGAAGCTGGAGACCCAGGCGGTGCGGCCGCTCTTGCAGAAGCCGGTCTCGCCCTCGAGACGGTCGACCCCGCACCGCCTGGGGCACAGCGCGCATGACCCCAGGTGCTCCAGCGCCAGCTCGATCCTGGTGGCCAGCGTTCCATCGTGGTACGCCTCGAGGTATGAGGGCTCGATGGGGACAACCTCCTCGATCGTCGCTCAGGCGTCTTCGGCCAGCCGCGGGACCATGAGCCACGCCACGCAGTATCCGACGCCGCCCCCCAGCAGGGAGGCGCTGATGCCCCACGACAGCGAGAGCAGCATGGCCAGCGTGGAGCCGAACACCGAAGCCGCCGCGTTGGCCGCGTAGAACAGCGGAAGGGGAGCGCTGGCCGACTGCCCGGCTCGCCGCATGCCGGCGGCGAACGGCACACCCATCACCAGCCCCAGCGGAACCAGGAGCACCGCGGCGAGCCAGCACCGGACCGCCGTGCTCTCCCCCTCGAACCTGAGGCAGAGCGGGGTGATCGACGTCGCGATCAGGACGATGAGCACGATCAGCACCAGGAGCGCCAGCCTCACCCATCGGATCCGGATCATCCCGCCACCGGCCAGCCAGCCGGTCACGAGGCTCCCGACCCCGGTCGACACCAGGAGCACGGTCAGACCCACTCCGATGCCGTACGTCGGGTGTCCCAGGAAGACCGAGAGCCGCTGCATCACCCCGATCTCCACGAGCATGTACCCCACGCCGATCGCGACGAAGTACACGATGCCGGCCCCGCATCGTCGCCGGGACAGGCCGAGGCGCGGGAGCCACCAGAACACGACGAGGGTGCCCACGATCGCCATCAGAGCCATGCCCAGGTTCAGAAGGTGAAGCGAGATCACCGGCAGGTAGAGGCCGAAGATCTCGTGCGGATCCGTGAAACCGGGCGGAAGGAGGATCGTCCCGGGCCGCAGCATGCAGAAGAAGAAGGGGCGGTCGTCGGTCGGGGGCGACAGGTCCAGCTGACTGCGGGCGATGTAGGAGCCCAGGTCGCCGTCCAGAGCCGAGATCAGCTCCTTCCAGCTCCCCCCTCTCGGGGTGACGACGAGGCGGAACTTCATGCGCTCGCAGTGGTCGATGAGCCGGTTCAGCGTCGCCTCGTCGAACGGGTCCCGGCTCACCAGAAGGGTGCCGCAACCAGGGTACTCGCCGAACGGCGGGGAGACCGCCAGGAACAGGTGCTGTCGCGGATGCTCCACGCCTCGGCGGGCGAGCGCGGTCGCGGCCAGAACGAGCAGCCGGCTCGTCTCGGCCGGGAGTCGATCGTGGTGCCAGCGGGACACCGAGAGGATCCCTCCCGGCGCCAGCCGC
>JACQZM010000655.1:2350-9466 GCA_016213885.1 Candidatus Rifleibacteriota bacterium
GCAGGTATCCACCAGGCTGATCTGGACCGTGTCGAATCGTTGATCCGACCGTCTGAGCCAGCTGCGCGCCTCATCGTGGACGATGGTGACCCACGGCGAGGACGTGAGACGCCCGTTGAACTCGCGGAAGAGGTGCTCGATCAGGTACAGGATCGTCCCGTTGATCTCCACCCCGGTCACGTGCGAGGCGCCCATCAACCGGGCCGCCCGTAGGTCTCTCCCACCACCGACTCCGACCACGAACGCGCGGCCTCCTTGCCTGGCGAGGTAGACCAGTTGCGTGATGTCGTGTGTGAACACGGAGACCTCGGCCGGGTTGCGGGGCACGCCGGAGATCTGGCTCACCGCGGTCCTGTCGATCTCAAGGAAGTAGTGTTCGCTGGCGGGCCCGCCAGGGTACGTGGACGACAGGCCCCACCCCCAGGGAGCGATGATGTCGCGGCTGACGCTCACGTAGCCCAGCGGATCCCAGCCTTCCCAGACGATGTTCTCGTCGAGGAGCTTGAACCCTCTCTGGTACCGGAGCTTGAGCGGCGAGTACGTGCTCTGGGCGATGATGCCGAAGCCCATCAGGAGCGCCACGGAGACGGCGACCAGTCGCGCCCTCCCGGAGCCGCCGTAGCACGCGCCGCCCAGCGCCCACAGCCCGGCGGCCGCCAGCAGGGCCGCCGGCCCGTCGAGCATCCAGAGCATCGGAAAGAACGCCAGGCCCCCGGTCGCGGCCCCGACCAGGTCGGTGCCGTAGAGACCGCCGATCCGGTGGGGATGTCCGGTGAGCACCAGCGCCATGCTGAACCCCACGCAGGCGAACCCCAGCGCGAAGAGCGACAGGTGGAAGCAGAGGGTGCCGACGTCCGCTGCCGCGGCGGTTCCCTTGAACGGAAGCACCAGATGGACCACCAGCCCGGCAGCGAGCGAGATCGCCGCCAGCACCGCCGCAACCGATGGGGCGTTCCCGTCCGGGGTGTACAGGCGCCTTCTCGACACGATCTGGGCCGCCACTCCCCCCGCGCCGAGCCCCAGCAGGGCAACGGTGATACCGACGAACGCCAGATGGAACCACATGCTCACGGAGAACAGCCGCGTGAGCACCAGCTCCGCGAGGATGGTGCCGCCGGATGTGAGGGCGAGACCCACGTAGGTATCGACCCGGGGCCGGGACGATTCGCCCGGGAGCAGTGGAGCGGGCTGGACTGGCATCGGGGCTCCCCGTGGACTCGAGCCACGGACGCCACCGGACGGTCGGCCGTCGATGGTTCGATGGGTGCGCCCCGCCACCAGGCTGTCGTGGATGAACGCGTCTAGCGGACTCGCTAAGCCTTCTGGTCTTCGTCGGTCCGGCCTTTCGGCGCCTCCCGGACGCATTCTGCTTACCTGTCTGAAGAGTCTAGCACGTGAGCGACCACGATTCGACTGCCCAGGACAACAGAACGACCGCCTGGAAACTTCGAGGGCGGTATGCTAGCACTACAACGTACGATCGCGCCCTGGTGCGGCCCCCGCCCGGCATGGAAGAGAGTTGCCGTGGTGGGGCAGGCTCCGGGGCGAAGCCCCGCCTCCAGGGTCCACGCACAGACGGACGAGAAACTGCCTGGTAGCTTCGAGTGCGGTGTCCTGGATTGCTGACTCACTTTGGATGGAGCAGGGAGTGGAGCCGATGAACCCGACCCTATCGCCACCGATCGCCGATCCGGGACGCGCCCGGGTGACCGAGGCCGACCTCCGGGCCATCCTGGCCGAGCGGATCATGGTGCTCGACGGGGGCATGGGAACCGCCATCCAGCCGCTGTCGCTGACAGCGACCGACTTCGGCGGGGAGGCGTACCTCGGGTGCAACGAGGCGTTGAACCTCGCCCGCCCCGACGTGATCGCCAAGGTCCACGCCGATTACTTCGAGGCCGGCGCCGACATGGTGGAGACCAACTCGTTCGGAGGCACGCCGCTGGTGCTCGCGGAGTACGACCTGGTCGATCGGACCTACGACCTCAACCTGGCGGCGGCGCGGGTGGCCTGCCGGGTCGCCAAGGCCTGCTCGACCCCGGGAAGGCCCCGTCTGGTGGCCGGGTCGATGGGCCCCACGACCAGGACGCTCTCCGTGACCGGTGGCGTCACCTTCGCCGCCATGGCCGAGGCCTACTACCAGCAGACCCGGGGTCTGGTGGACGGGGGCGTCGACGTCTTGCTCATCGAGACCTGTCTGGACACCCTCAACGCGAAGGCCGCCATCGTGGGAGCCCGGCGTTACCTGCGGGAGGCCGGGATCAGCGTTCCGACCATGCTCTCGTGCACCATCGAGGCGATGGGGACCATGCTGGCCGGGCAGACCGTGGAGGGGTTCCACGCCTCCACGGAGCACGCCCGGCCGCTCGCCGTCGGGATGAACTGCTCCACCGGCCCCGAGTTCATGACCGACCACATCCGGGCGCTGTCGGAGCTGACCTGGTGCCACGTGAGCTGCTATCCCAACGCTGGCCTTCCCGACGAAGAGGGACGCTACCACGAGACCCCGGACATCTTTGCCGGCCGGCTGGAGCGGTTCGCTTCGGAGGGGTGGCTCAACATCGTGGGCGGTTGCTGCGGCACCCACTCCGGCCACATCCGTGCCCTGGCCCGGATGGTCGAGGGCAAGCCCCCGCGGCGACCTCGAGCCAGGCCGCGACTGGCGCTCGCCGGCGTCGACTTCGTCCAGCCTGACGACTCCAACCGCCCGCTGATCGTCGGCGAGCGCACGAACGTGCTGGGATCCAGGAAGTTCAGGGAGCTCGTGGCCGAGGGCAAGTACGAGGAGGCTGCCGAGGTGGGGCGCCGCCAGGTGAAGGGCGGGGCCCAGGTGCTGGACGTCTGCCTGCAGAACGCCGATCGGGACGAGCTCGCCGACATGGACCGGTTCCTCGCGATCGTCACGAAGAAGGTCCGGGTGCCGCTGATGATCGACACGACCGATCCGAAGGTCGTGGAGCTCGCTCTCGGGCGCCTCCAGGGCAAGGGGATCGTGAACTCGATCAACCTGGAGGACGGCGAGGAGAAGCTCGAGAGGATCTGCCCTCTGCTTGCGGAGTTCGGAGCCGCCGTCATCGTGGGGTGCATCGACGAGGACAGGGTGCAAGGGCAGGCGGTGACGGCCCGGCGAAAGCTCGCCATCGCCCGGCGGGCCTACGACCTGCTCACCATGAAGTACGGCATCCCGGCCCGCGACCTGATCTTCGATCCGCTCGTGTTCCCCGCGGGCACGGGCGACAGGAACTACGTGGGCTCTGCGGCCCAGACCATCGAGGGGGTCCGGCAGATCAAGGAGGCGCTGCCCGACGCCCACACGATCCTGGGCATCTCCAACGTGAGCTTCGGGCTGCCGGCGGCCGGGCGGGAGGTGCTCAACTCGGTCTTCCTGTACCACTGCACGCGTGCCGGCCTCGACCTGGCCATCGTGAACTCCGAGAAGCTCGAGCGATACGCTACCATCCCCGACGCGGAGCGCAGGGCGGCGGAGGACCTGATCTTCGACAGGGGCGACGACCCGGTGGGAGCGTTCGCCGCCCTGTCCAGATCGTCAACGGCCCCCTCATGGCCGGCATGGACGAGGTGGGCAGACTGTTCGCCGCCAACGAGCTGATCGTCTCGGAGGTGCTCCAGTCGGCCGAGGCGATGAAGAACGCCGTCAGCCACCTCGAGAGGTTCATGACCAGGGCCGACGCGGCCGCCCGGGGCACGGTGGTGCTCGCCACGGTGAAGGGCGATGTCCACGACATCGGGAAGAACCTGGTGGAGATCATCCTTTCGAACAACGGCTACCGGATCGTGAACCTGGGGATCAAGGTGCCCAGCGAGGCGCTCATCGGCGCGTGTCGCCAGCACGATCCGGACGCCATCGGCCTGTCGGGCCTGCTGGTCAAGAGCGCCCTCCAGATGGCCGCCACGGCGGCGGACCTCAGGGCTGCCGGCGTCGGCTGCCCGATCCTGGTCGGAGGGGCGGCCCTGACCCGCAGGTTCACCCACACGAGGATCGCTCCCGCGTACGGCGGGCTGCCGGTCCTCTACGCCCGCGACGCCATGGAGGGACTGGACCTGATGAACCGCCTCACCGATCCGGCTGAACGGGAGAGGCTGCTGGAGAAGCTGGCCGCGGAGCGGCGAGAGATCGAGGCGGCAGCGGCCCCGGCCGGGCCGGGCCAGGCGACGGCGCCGCCGCCGTCGCCACGGTCCGCTGTCCAGCCGGCGCCGTCGATCCCGACGCCACCGGACCACGAGCGCCACGTCATCGACGATCATCCGCTGGACGAGATCTTCCGGTGGGTCAACCCGCAGATGCTGTTCGGCAAGCACCTGGGGATCAAGGGGGTGTTCGCCCGCCTGCTCGAGGAGAACGACCCCAAGGCTCTGAAGCTGCAGCGAACCGTGTCGGACCTGCTGTCGGAGTGCGTCGCTGGCGGGTGGATGAAGGCCCGGGCCGTGTGGAAGTTCTATCCGGCGTGCGCCGACGGAGACGACCTGCTGCTGCTGTCGCCGGACAGGGAGCGGGTGGTGGAGCGTTTCCAGTTCCAGCGCCAGCGAGCCGGGCAGCGACTCTGCCTGGCCGATTTCGCCGAGCCCGTGGGGTCGAGAGCCGACAACGTGGCGCTCTTCGTGACGACGGCCGGGGTCGGGCTGCGCGAGCACGTCGCCCGGTTGAAGGAGTCCGGGGAGTTCCTGAAGTGCCACGCCCTCGCGGCGCTGGCGCTCGAGATGGCCGAGGGGTTCGCGGAGCTGCTGCACGGGAGGATCCGCGCCATGTGGGGCTTCTCCGATCCGGCGGAGATGACCATGGCGGACCGCTTCCAGTGCAGGTATCGAGGCGTGCGGGTGAGCTTCGGGTACCCCGCCTGCCCGCGGATCGAGGACCAGCAGAAGCTGTTCTCCCTGCTGGAGCCCGAGGCGATCGGGGTGCGGCTCACGGAGGGCTGCATGATGGAGCCGGAGGCCTCCGTGTCGGCGCTGGTGTTTCACCACCCCGAGGGCCGGTACTTCAGCGCCGGGTAGCGTCGGGGGCGCGCTCGGGAGAGAGCAGAAAGAGGAGGGGATCCGGATTGAGGTCGCGCTCGGGAGGGCAGAAAGAGGAGGGGATCCGGATTGAGGTCGCGCTCGGGGGCGCGACTCGGACCCGGCGAGGCGCCGGGTCTTTCCCCACCGGTTGACTCGTGCGCCGCGGGCCAATACAATGGACGCCCCCTCACGCTGCGGCGCGGCCCTGCTGACAGACCGGTCGATGGAGGCTTTCAGATGAGTCCGAAGTGCAAGCTGGCGAACCCGATCTCCGAGATCGTCGATAAACCCAGGGACCAGTTCACCAGGGAGGACATGCTCACGGTCATCCAGCGGAGGCAGATCCAGTGGATCACGTTCCACTACTCGGCCCTGGACGGAAAGCTGAAGGAGCTCAAGCTCCCGATCGCCGATCTGAAGCAGGCTGAGCGGATCCTCAGCGACGGGGAGCGCGTGGACGGGTCGTCTCTGTTCAAGGGGCTCGTCGACGTGGCCGTGTCGGACCTGTACGTCGTGCCGGTCTACAAGACCGCGTTTCTGAACCCGTTCGACGACGGCAGCCTCGACTTCATCTGCAGGTACCTCCGGCCTGACGGCAGCTTGGCCCCGTTCACCCTGGACAACACGCTCTTGAAGGCGCAGCAGCTCCTGCAGAAGCACCACGGGCTCTCCCTGAACGCCCTGGGGGAGCTCGAGTTCTTTCTGCTGAGAGACCCGGACGTCGCCATCTACCAGAGCCAGCGGCAGTGCGGCTACCACGCCTCCGGGCCGTTCGCGAAGACCGGCCAGATCCTGAACGAGATGCTCTACCACATCACCCGGATCACCGGGGCGGTGAAATACGGCCACAACGAGGTCGGCTACGTGGACGCCGTGCGCAGCGACCTCGGCGAGATCAAGGGCAAGAGGGCGGAGCAGCTGGAGGTCGAGTTCCTCCCGACGCCGGTCGACGAGATGGGGGACCACCTGGTTCTGGCCCGGTGGCTCATCCGGAACATCGCGTTCAAGTACGGCTGCGTCGCCACCTTCACTCCCAAGCTCGAGGAGGGGGTCGCCGGCAACGGCCTCCACGTCCACACGCAGCTCGTGGAGGCCCAGACGGGACACAGTGTGATGACCGACAAGTCAGGCAAGCTGTCCGAGCAGGCCAGAAAGCTGATCGGGGGGCTCTGCTGCTACGCCGACTCGCTGACCGCCTTCGGCAACACCGTGTCCGGGGCGTACCTCAGGTTGGTGCCGAACCAGGAGGCGCCCACCAGGATCTGCTGGAGCGACATGAACCGGAGCGCCATGATCCGGGTTCCCCTGGGCTGGTCGACGGTGGCCGACCTGGCCAAGAAGATCAACCCGCAGCAGAAGAGCTCGTACGAGGCGGCGGAGAACCGTCAGACCGTGGAGCTTCGAAGCCCCGACGGGAGCGCCATCGTGCAGCTGCTCCTGGCAGGGATCGTCATGGCGGCGGACCACGGTCTGTCGGACCCCGGATCGCTCGAGCTGGCCGAGCGGCTCTACGTGACCGGGAACATCTTCAAGGACAGGGAGGTCCTGGCCAAGCTGCCGGTGCTCCCGGGCAGCTGCGTCGAGTCGTCCCGACGGCTCGTCGAGAAGAGAGAGCTCTACGAGAGGGAAGGGGTGTTCCAGCCGAGCGTCATCGACTACGTGGCCCGGCTGCTGGACGCCCAGGCCGACGAGCACATGAACCGGCGCCTGGGCGATCTTCCGGCCGACGATCGACTCCACGAGACCCGGAAGATCATGCACCGGGACATTCACACTCACTGACCGATCGGGGCCTCGGGACGCCGACGGTCCAGGGTGCGCGGGTGGTGACGACCTCATGACGTGCCAGGAGCGAACAGGCTTCCTCTTCGCCCACGACTGCCCGTACCCGGCGCAGTCGCTGTGCAGCCAGTGCCACAGGAAGATCTGCGCCGTCCATCTCCGGGTGGCCGACGGCCTCGACTTCTGCGCCAGCTGCTTCAGGACGCGGCCGGTGAGCGACTCCGACGAGACCGCTCGATCGGACGACCCGCTCTTCTACGGCGGGTACGACGAGCCGTACGACTTGGACGACCACGGCGCCTTCGATCGGAAGGAGCC
>JACQZM010000627.1 GCA_016213885.1 Candidatus Rifleibacteriota bacterium
ATGCAGTAGAGGGTCTCGCCCCACCTCCTGCTGGCCAGAAGCTGCCCGAACCCCAGGCCCGCCTCGTCCACGCGGACTCCCGTGAGCTTGCAGATGATGTAGTGCCCGAGCTCGTGGATCGTGGCGATGATCGAGATGACGACGAGGAAGTACAGGACCGTTGCGCAGCTGTAGAGGATCCACCAGCCCACGTTGTACAAGAACCCCATTCTGTCCGTCTCCTAAAGCCCGGTGGGCTTTCCGGACCGCCCGTTGACCGCCGCCGGTTCAGAAGGTGGTGCGGACGACGTAGTACATGACCGGCGCGGCAAACGTGAAGCTGTCGAACCGATCCAGGACGCCCCCATGACCAGGAATCAGAGTACCCGAGTCCTTGGCGGCAACGTTGCGTTTCAAGAGCGACTCGTTCAGGTCGCCCAGCTGGGCGGACACGGCCGTGGCCACCAGCAGGCCGAGCGCCCGGCCGGACAGCGGCTGCACCAGCCAGTACGAACAGGCGGCCCAGACCGCCAGAAGCGCCGTCGCCAGACCCAGGATGGCTCCCTCCCACGTCTTCTTGGGGGAGAGATGGGGTTGCAGCTTGTGCCGTCCGAGCGCCAACCCCCAGAAGTAGGCCGCCGTGTCCTGGACCCACACCAGCACCAGGAGCACGACCAGATGAGATAGCCCGGACGGGGCCAGGTTCCGCAACAGGACCAGGAAGGCCAGCGGTACGCTGTAGGCCAGGACGCCGTGGAAGGTGTGGCAGCTCTCCGACAGCGCCTCGCCGATGTCGGGGGTGGACAGGTACTTGAGGATGAACAGATTGGGCACCAGCGCCACCACCGCCAGGAGGCCCTCGGGTCCCCAGACGTGCGCGGCCAGAAAGGAGCCGGCGGTCCACCCGTAGCCCAGCAGGCGTTGACTCCGCCGGCCCGCGTTCTCGAGAAGGTCGAAGTACTCCTTCAGGCCGATCAGCGAGAGTGCGGTCATCAGAACCAGGAACCACACCCCGCCGGTGACCACGCAATAGAGGAACGGGGGAGCCAGCAGGAGGGCGGAGAGAACGCGGGTCACGAGCATACTACCGAAGCCGACGCCGCGACGCCCGATCGGAGGCGCCCGAGCATCGTCCTGACAGCCCGAAGGCGGTTTCGAAACAATCGATCTCTCTCGACACTGGCCGCCGGACCACGGCGGCTCCGATCAGGGGTCCGGGTATGCCGTGTGGGTGCCGCACCAGGGGGCGAAATCACGTTGTGGTGCTAGACCCCACCGAACCGGCGTTCCCTGTCCTGGTACTCCCTGATCGCCTTCAGAAGATCGAGTCGCTGGAACTCCGGCCAGAGAACAGGGGTGATCCAGAGTTCAGAGTACGCCATCTGCCAGAGCAGGAAGTTCGACACCCGATACTCCCCTCCGGTCCGGATGAGCAGCTCCGGATCCGGAATCTGTCTGGTGTAGAGATGGTCGTTCACCAGCTCTTCCGTTATCTCCTCCAGCGACAGCTGCCCGTCGTGCACCTTCCGCGCGATCTCCCTGCAGGCCTGGACGATGTCGTGACGACCGCCGTAGTTGATCGCCAGCGAGAGGAGCATGCCCGTGTTGGTGCCCAGCCGCTCGATGCTGCGGTCGATCTCGTCGCGCACCTCCACCGGGAGCGGGCGGGGGTCACCGATCAGCCGCAGCCTGATGTTGTTCCGGTGGAGATCTTCCCGCTCCTCCGCCAGCGTCCTGGCCAGCAGGCGCATCAGAAAGCTCACCTCGGCCGCGGGGCGCTTCCAGTTCTCACTGGAGAACGCGAAGAGAGTGAGGAACCCGACGCCCAGATCCCGGCATGTCTCCACGGCCATCCGGACGGTGCGGCGGGCCGTCTCGTGCCCAAAGATACGCTCCCTGAGCAGCTTCCGCGCCCACCGCCCGTTTCCATCCATGATCGCTGCCACGTGGACCGGGATCTTCTCGAAGTCCAGGGATTGGAGAACCTGGGCCTCCTCGGCGCTGTAGGTCAGCGTGAGGTCCCGGATCGTGCGAGCCTGTGTCGTCGAAGTCTGACCCATCTCTCTAGACCTGCATCACGTCCTCTTCCTTGTGCTGGACCACCTCGTCTATCTTGGCCACGTACTCGTCGGTCAGCTTCTGGACGCGGTCGAGACCCTGCTTGGACTCGTCCTCGGTGATCCGACCGTCCTTCTGCTCTTTCTTCACGAGCTCGTTGGCCTCTCGACGGAAGTTCCTGACGACGATCTTCTTCTCCTCTCCCCGCTTCTTGACCTGTTTCACCAGCTCCAGCCGTCGTTCTTCGGTCAGTTCGGGGATCGCCAGGCGAACGACCTTGCCGTCGTTCGATGGGTGGAGACCCAGATCGGACTTCAAGATCGCCTTCTCGATGTCTTTGAGAGCACCCTTGTCCCAGGGGGCGATCATCAGGGTCCGAGGATCGGGGACGCTGATGGAGGCCAGCTGGCGGATCTCCGTGGGGGTCCCGTAGTAGTCGACGCGGACCCTGTCCAGAATGGCCGGATTCGCACGCCCCGTACGGATCGTGGCCATCTCATCCTTGAGCGTGGCCACGGTCTTGTCCATCTTGTCCCTGAGCTCTTTGTAGATCTTCGACAGCACAGGGTGGTCCATCACCGGATCACCTCACTTGAAGGAACGCCAGCGGGCGTGCCCTCTTCCACATGCCGTTATTGATTGTCCCTGAACATGTTCGGACCTCGGGAGCGCCTGGGACTGTTGGCCCGTCCCGCGGGGTCCACCCCGGCACCTGCGCGAGAACAGCCGGAAGCCGATCCGGTCCGAGACTGGCTCCTTCTCCCGAGGTTCCCTCGCTGATGTCGTGACCATTCAACTGCTGGGTCGACCCCCTGTTCCGCGACTGTGTCCGCACCGGGAGACACGGCCCGCCGTCGCCCCGTGCCCCGGCCCACCGCCCTCGCCGGTCAGGTGACCAGCGTACCGAACGAAAGGTCCCCCCTGGCGAGACGCTCGAAGTTCCCCTCCTGCGAGAGATTGAACACGTAGATCGGCAGCTTCACCTCGCGGCACATGGCCACGGCCGTCTGATCCATCACCTTGATGTCCCGTTCGATGACCTCCTGGTAGGTGAGTCGGTCGAACTTCTTGGCGTCGGCGTGCTTGACCGGATCCCGATCGAAGACGCCATCCACCTTGGTGGCCTTGAGGAGAATCTCCGCCCCGATCTCGGCGGCCCTGAGCGCAGCCGCAGAATCGGTCGAGAAGTACGGGTTGCCCGTGCCGCCCGCGAACAGCGTGAGCTTGTGGGCCTTGAGGGCGCTGATGACCTGGGCCGAGTTGAAGCGACACGCGAACGCGGGCATCTCGAACGGTGTGAAGATCTCGGTCGGCATCCCGTGGGCCGTCAAGACGTCCTGGAGCGCCAGCGCGTTGATGATCGTGGCCAGCATCCCCATGTAGTCCGCCGACACCCTGGAAAGACCCTGCGAGACCGCGCTCACCCCGCGGAAGATGTTGCCGCCACCGACGACGAGCCCGATCTCGATCCCCTGGTTGTAGATGACCGCGATCTGACGCGCGATGTACGCGGCCACGTTGGGATCGATGCCGAACCGCTGCTGTCCGGCGAGAGCCTCGCCGGACAGCTTGAGCAGCACCCGTCGAAACGTCCGCCGACCCTCGTCGCTCGATGGCATGACGGATCGCCCCGCATCATCGTGCGCCCTTCTGGCCGGAGAACCCTCGTCCATTCCAATCAGTCTCCCGACGGATCGACCCGGCCACGGCCCTCACGAGCCGACCGGGTCGCCGTCGCCGAAGTCCCGCGCTCTACTCCTGCCCCTCGCCGATCTGGAAACGCATGAATCGGCGAATCGAGATGTTCTCGCCCAGCTTGGCGACGGTGTTCTGGATCAGCTCCCTGATCTTGAGCTTGTCCTCTTTGATGTAAGGCTGCTCGACGAGGCAGAACTCCGCGTACCACTTCTCGAGTCGTCCCTGGACGATCTTCTCGATCAAGGCGTCGGGCTTGCCAGACTTGGCGGCGTCTTCCTTGAAGAGCGCCAGCTCCTTGTCGAGAACGTCCTGCGGGACCTGCTCTTTCGTGGCCCATCTGGGCTTCATGGCCGCGATCTGCATGGCGATGTCCCGGGCCAGGTCCTGGAACGTCTGGTTGCGGGCGACGAAGTCGGTCTCGCACCCCAGTTCCAGCAGCACTCCGATCTTGGCGCCAGCGTGGACGTACGAGCAGATGGTCCCTTCCTTGATCTCCCGCTCGGACTTCGCTTCGGCCTTCTTCTGTCCCCGGAGGCGAAGGATGTCCTCGGCCTTGGCCAGATCGCCGTTGGCTTCCTCGAGCGCTTTCTTGCACTCCATCACACCGGCGTCGGTCTTCTTCCTGAGCTCGTTCACTAGCTGCGCTGATACGGCCATTGTCTGCCTCCTGCTCCAGGTGTTGCTCCGGGATCAAATCGGCCTTCGGGGTCTCCTCCAGCTGCGTCGTGAGGTCTGCCGCCGCCTCTTGCACCGGGGCCGGTGCGGGCGCTTCCACCGGCGCCGGCGCCGGCGCAGCCGCGACCTCGGGCCTCTCTCCCATCAAGGCCGCCTTCTCCCTGGCGCCCAGGATGGCCGGGAATTCGCGCTCCTTGAGGCCTTCGACCATGGCGTCCACCAGGTAGCTCGTGATCAGCTTGATGGCGCGGATCGCGTCGTCGTTGCCCGGGATCACGATGTCCACCTCGTCGGGATCGCAGTTGGTGTCCACGATGCCGATGATTGGAATCCTCAGCTTCCGCGCCTCCACCACCGGGATGTGCTCACGGCGCGGGTCGACGACGTAGATGCAGTCGGGGAGCTTCTCCAGGTTCTTGATGCCCGAGAGGTACTTCACCAGCTTGTGCTTCTGCTTCAGCAGCCGCGACTTCTCCTTCTTGTGCATCCGTTCGAACGCCCCGTCGGTCTCCATTCTCTCCAGGTCTCGCAGGTAGCGGATCCGGCGATAGATCGTCTGGAAGTTGCTGAGCGTTCCGCCGAGCCAGCGATGGTTCACGTAGAAGGCGCCGCAGCGGTCGGCCTCGGCCTGGATGATCTCCTGGGCCTGCTTCTTGGTGCTCACCATGAGCACCTTGCCTCCGTTCGACACGAGGTTCTTGAGGTAGTTGCAGGCCTTGACGATCTGACGGACCGTCTTCTGGAGATCCAGGATGTAGATGTCGTTGCGCTCGGTGAAGA
Source organism: Candidatus Rifleibacteriota bacterium (assembly GCA_016213885.1). Classification (GTDB taxonomy): domain Bacteria; phylum Muiribacteriota; class UBA6191; order JACPRK01; family JACQZM01; genus JACQZM01. The sequence goes on from JACQZM010000627.1 coordinate 5,191, forward strand.
TGTATCTCGCCATCTTCGGGTTCCAGCGGCGCGTCTGATGGCCGAAGTGAACCCCTGCCTCGAGCAGAGCTTTGATGGAGACTTCCGGCATGAGATCCTCGCTTTGGTTGACCCGGAACCCACCGATACGGCGCGGGCCGGGCGGTCCTCCCCCCGGGCTGTCCACGCGATCCCGGAGCGGGTCTTGACGAACCCCGACAACGGGACACCGAGCGTGGCTGGGACTACGGGGGTGTGTACTCGACCTGGTTTGGAGAACCAGGCCGGCAAGCCAACAACGGGCCGTGGCTCGCCGAGCCAGGGTCCGCGATATGGTGAGCCAGTCTATAACCTGGCAGAGGTGGAAGTCAAGGTGCTGGAAAGGGCCAAGACCCGGCGCCTCGCCGGATCCGAGTCGCAAG
>JACQZM010000162.1 GCA_016213885.1 Candidatus Rifleibacteriota bacterium
GATAGCCAGCTCGTGATCAAGCAACTGTCCGGAGAGTGGAAGACCAAAGACCCGAACCTGGCCGAGCTGGGGGACGAGGTCCGGAGGCTCCTGGGCCAGCTGAGGGTCCGCGTTCGATACCACTACGTGCCCCGGCAGCGGAACTCCGCGGCCGACCGCCTGGTCAACGAGTGCCTCGACCGGGCGGAGCGAAGAGACTAGCCCGGGGGCGCGGCCGCTGCCGCGGGCCCGCGCTCGCCGAGTATCTGCTCCAGAAGCTGCAGCACCGCCAGGTTCTTCCTCAGACCCAGGTCCACGGTGAACGTGGGTGAGCCCGGCTGGAACGTCATCCGGCGCATGTGTTCCTTCAGCAGCCTGCCCACGAAGTCCTGCGGGACCGGCTTCTCCGGATCGAACGAGAGCTGCACCTTGTCGCCCATCTGCTTGATCTCCTTCAGGTTGAGCTCGGCGGCTCTCAGCCGCAGCTTCATCAGGCGCGACAGGCCCTCGATCTTATCGGGCAACGGGCCGAACCGGTCCTCCAGGTCCGCCTTGACCTCGTCGAGCTCCGCGTCGGAGGTCACCTCGGCCATGCGCCGGTAGAACAGGATCCTGGTGTCCGGATCCTGGATGTACTCCTCGGGAATGTACAGGTCGACGGTCAGCTCCAGCTTGGGCATCTCGATGGGCTTCAGGTCCGGCCTGCCCTTGAGCTCCGCCACGGCGTCCCGCAGCAACCGGGTGTACATCTCGAGGCCCACGGTGTGGATGAACCCGTGCTGCTCGCCGCCGAGGAGGTTGCCGGCCCCCCTCAGCTCCAGGTCTCGCATGGCGATCCGGAACCCCGCTCCCAACTCCGTGTTCTCCTCCAGCGCCTTCAGCCGCTGATAGGCCAGCTCCGTGAGCAGCGTCCGGGTCGGGAACAGCAGGTAGGCGTAGGCCTGGCGGGTCGACCGCCCCACCCGGCCCCGCAGCTGGTAGAGCTGCGAGAGGCCGAACGCCGACGCCTCGTGGACGATCAGGGTGTTGACGTTCGGGATGTCCAGCCCCGACTCGATGATGGTGGTGGAGACGAGGACGTCGAACCGGCCCTCGTAGAAGTCGTCCATCAGGCGCTCCAGCTCCTCCCTGGACATCTGGCCGTGGCCACACCGGATCCGGGCTTCCGGCACCAGCCGCTCGAGCCACGCCAGGACCTCTTCCATGGACTGGATCTTGTTGTAGACGTAGTAGACCTGACCGCCCCGCTCCACCTCCCGGCGGAGCGCTCCCCGGATCACCTCCTCGTCGTACTCCAGGACGAACGTCTTGATCGGGATGCGGCCCTTCGGGGGGGTGTTGATGACCGAGATGTCTCGCAGGCCCGAGAGCGACAGGTTCAGGGTCCGGGGTATCGGCGTGGCGGTCAGAGTCAGCACGTGGACTCCGGCCTTCATCTCCTTGAGTCGCTCCTTGTGCTTCACGCCGAACCGCTGCTCCTCGTCCACGACCATGAGCCCCAGGTTCGCGAACTTCACGTCGCTGGAGAGCAGCCGGTGGGTGCCGATCACCACGTCCACCTGCCCGGCGGTCAACTTGGCCAGCGTGTCGTCCTGCTGGGCCTTGGTGCGGAGCCGGGAGAGCACCGCCACGTTCACCGGGAACGGGGCCAGCCTCTGGGAGAACGTGTGGTAGTGCTGCTGGGCCAGCACCGTCGTGGGCACGAGCACGGCGACCTGCAAGTTCTCCTGGACCATCTTGAACGCGGCCCTGATCGCCACCTCGGTCTTGCCGTAGCCCACGTCGCCGCAGATCAACCTGTCCGCGGGCTTCCGGGTCGAAAGGTCCCGCTTGATCTCCTTCACCGACGACAGCTGGTCCCGGGTCTCCTCGAAGACGAACGACTCCTCCAGCTCCCTCTGCCAGACCGAATCGGGGCCGCAGGCGTGGGCCTTCGAGAGCTCACGCTTGGCGTAGAGCTCAAGGAGCTTCTTCGCCATGGCCTCGATCTCGCCCCGCATCTTCGACTTGGTCGTCTGCCAGCGGTTGGAGCCGAGACGGCTCAGCGAGGGCGCCTTGCCCTCCTCCACGCCGACGAACTTCTGCACCCGGTCCAGCTGGTTCACCGGGACGAACAGCTTGTCCCCCTTGGCGTACTCGACCTCCAGGAACTCCTGCTTCACGAACCCGATGAGGAGCGTGGTCAGGCCCAGGAACTTGCCGATCCCGTGCTCCGAGTGGACCACCAGGCTTCCCGGCTCGATCTCCGTGAAGTCCGAGAACGATGCGGTCCGCTCCGACGCCGTGGGAGCCTGTTCGTCCCCCTGGAGCTCCCGGTCGTTCCACAGGTCGTTCTCCGAGATCACGACCAGCCCGTCGTCGTCGACCATGAAGCCGGCGTCCAGATCGGACTGCACGATGGAGACCACCGGCCCGTCCCCATCGTGAAGCCCCACGGCGCACGGGATCCGGCGCTCGCCGAACAGCTCCCGGGCCCTGCGGACGTTGCCCTGGGAGGCCACGGCGAAGATGACCCGATCGCCCCGGGCGAGCCGGTCCCCCACGTACGCGGCGAACCGGCTCACGTCCCGCCCGAAGCGAGGCACCCCTCCGGAGGCGACGCTGACGATCTGGACCGGCTGCTGCGGCACGGGCGGCGGCGCGTACGCCAGGAGCCGGTGGGCCGACAGCGACTCCAGCACCCGGTCGAGCCAGCCCTCGGGCAGCAGCGGCCCGTACAGCCCCCGCATCCGGGAGAGCTCCCGGACGGGAACGGTCCAGACCACGAGATCGCCGGGCTCCAGGTATCGGTCGAGGCTCGCGGCCTGATCGGTGAGGGGGAGCAGCGCCTCGGCGCCCTTGGGACTTCCGACCCGTCCGGCCTCGGCGAGCAGCGCCCTGAGCGCATCGGAGAGTGGCAGCTGGCCCAGCCTCTCCAGCGTCGGCCCGGGGAGGACGATCTCCCGGACCGGGGTGATCGTCACGTCGGGCAGCGCGCCCCTGGACCGCTGGCTCGACGGGTCGAACGTCCGGATCTCCTCGACCGTGTCGAAGTCGAACTCGATCCTCACCGGCGCTCCCTCCGGCGGCACGAACACGTCCAGGATGCCGCCGCGGACCGAGAACTCGCCCCTCACCTCCGTGTTGGGCACACGGTGGTAGCCCAGGTTGACGAGCCGCTCCACCAGGCTCTCCAGCTGGAGCGCGGCGCCCGTCTCTACCCGGATGAGGCTCCGGAGGAACACCTCCGGGGCCAGGGTGAGCGAGGCGATCCCCTCGGGCGGCGCGAGGATCAGGGCGGGCCTCGTGCCGACGAGCCGCGCCAGCGACCGGAGCCGGTGGATGATCTCCTGCCACGAGAGCGGGAGGATCCGCCCCTCCACGACCTCGGGCCCGGGAAACACGGCGACCTGCTCGTGGGGAATGAAGTTGTAGAGATCTTGCCGGAGGGTGTAGGCCGCCTCCAGCGACTGGCAGACCACGAGCGTACGCTGGCCGGCCAGCGTGGCGATCGCCATGGTCCTGGAGCTGCCGGCCAGCCCTTCGGCCCACACCCGATTCGGCCTGCCGTCGGGGGAGGGACGGTCCAACGCCGCGCGGATCCGCGCGAGCAGCGCCCCCCCGCTGAAGGTTGAAAGCAGACTCACGGCGACCACCGGGGCCACGGCCCTCAGGAGGGCGCCATTCTAGTACAGCCTCGAGGAAATGACCAGCGAGTTCGTTCAGGAGCCAAGACCCGGCGCCTCGCCGGGTCCGAGTCGCAAGACCCGGCGCCTCGCCGGGTCCGAGTCGCGCCCCCGAGCGCGGCCTCAATCCGGATCCCCTCCCCTTTCCTCTCTCCCCCGAGCGCGACTTCAAATGCCCCCCCCCCCACTTCCTCGGTGACTCTGCAGCCAGTCCGAGGCCTGATCACAGGCCCGACTCCGCGAAACAGCTGGGGGATCCTGGGGAGCCTCTCTCGA
>JACQZM010000628.1 GCA_016213885.1 Candidatus Rifleibacteriota bacterium
GCACGTTCTCGAGCTCCCTCACGTTGCCCGGCCAGGAGTAGGTCATGAGCCTGGACGTGGCCGCCGGCGAGATCCGGGTCACCGGACGGGTCCGCTCCCTGGCCAGCCGCTTCAGAAAATGGGCGGCCAGCAGCGGGATGTCGCTCTTCCTGTCGGCGAGAGTCGGGATGGAGAGCGGCATCACCCGGATCCGATGGTAGAAGTCCTGGCGGAACTTCCCCTCTTTCACCATCTGGGCCAGATCGCGGTTGGTGGCACAGATGAGGCGCACATCGACCCTCACGGTGCGGTTCGACCCGACCGGCTCGAACTCCCGCTCCTGCAGGAACCTGAGCAGCTTCACCTGGACGGACTCGGTGACCTCGCCGATCTCGTCCAAGAGGAGCGTGCCGCCCTCGGCCGCCTCGAACCGGCCGACCCGGTCCGACTCGGCGCCGGTGAACGAGCCCTTCCGGTGCCCGAACAGCTCCGACTCCAGGAGCGACTCCGCGAACGCGGCGCAGTTCACCTTGACGAACGGTCCACCTCGCCGGCGGGAGAGGCTGTGGATCTGGTGGGCCACGACCTCCTTGCCGGTGCCGGTCTCCCCGAGGATGAGCACGGAAAGAGGCTCCGGAGCGATCTTCGCGATGAGCGTCCTGAGCGTCTGCATCGGGGCGCTCTCGCCCACCAGGGCGGGCCCGGCCCCTCCCACCTGGGCCTTCTGACAACGGATCGCCTCCAGCTGCTTGAGGATGCGGACCCGGATCTCGTCGTAGGGGCTGTCCTTGAAGATGTAGTCCGTTATTCCCCGGTGACCGAACAGCAGGCTGATCGCCTTGGATTTCTCCTGGCCGGAGAGGATCACGATCCGTATCCACGGGAACAGCCGGGTGACGTGGGCGATCACCCGCTCTCCGCCCTCGGGGCTGGGCCGGCCGACCTTCAGGTCCGCCGGCGTGAGCGGGAAGATCATGTCGACCAGCACCAGGTCGGGCGGGTCCGCCTCGATGGCGGCGATGGCGGTCTGGACATCCTGGGCGAAACTCGTCTGGACGTCCTCGAGCAGCGAGAGGACCTCGCCGGCGATCTCCTGGGCGTACGCCCGGTCGTCTTCGACCATCAACACCTTGACCAACGGCTCACCTCGAGCGTCTCGACCGGTCCGGCACTACCTTCCAGGGCTGCCATGGTATCACACCGGACCCCGGTGTCGGGATCCGGATCGAGTTCGCACACCGCCGATACCGCTGTCGTACGTGTGAGTCCCCCGGGCACCGGGAGTAACGGCCTTCGCAAGGGGACTCTGGTCGGGAGTCTGGGAGCCCTGCTCCTCGTCACCGTGCTTGGTGTCTTTCCGGCCGTTGCGGATGGCGCCGCCCAGGTCGAGCGCGATCGCGGCAGGGAAGCCGGTTACCCGGCGCCCCTCGGACGGGCGCGTACCAGTGGCTTTCCCGCATGCGGTTCCCGCCGTGGGTGACTGTTCCGGGACTGTCTGCCCGCCGTGGGGTACTTCCGCTCCAGCCTGGAGGGCAGCTCGACCCCGGGCAGGTCCTTGTGGCCATCCGCGAAGAACGGCTGGCGGACACCGACGAGGTGAGCCGTCCAGCGGTCCTTGAGCCTCGAGGGGAAGAGCGTCTGCCGGTCCTTGTTGCCCTTGCCGTTGCGAACCGTGAGGCATCCGCGGTCCAGGTCCACGTCCCGGACTCTCAGGTTGAGGCACTCCTCCAGGCGAAGGCCCGCGCGGTGGGCACGGCACTCGCGACGGCCGGGCGTACGTCTGCGTGGACAACACCACGCGCCGGATGAAGCCCGAGGAGTTCGAGGAGGGGGTAATGCAGCGGCGTCACGCGACGGACCGGTGGGAGACAGCGATGGCGCGCGGCTACGCAGTGAAGGACCGGGACGCGGCCGAGATCCTCCGGACGCATCAGGATGCTGTACGGGTCGGTCGGCTCGGACCCAGCCCAGGTCGGAGCGCGCGGGAGATCGCCCAGCGGCTTTGCGTGATGACCCGCGACGGCGCCGTCCTTCGCGGGGCTGTCGCCGTGTTCGGCAAGCGAGTGGTCCCCGACTTCCCCCAGTGTTCCTTCCGGTTGGCCCGGTTCAAGGGCCGCGACAAGACGGAGCTCATCGGACTGCTCGAGCAGGAGACCTTCTGGCACCACAAGCGGTGGGCCGCCAAAGCCTTGGGCGCGCTGGGGCGGATCGACGAAGCGATCAAGCTCGCCGAGTCATCTCGCGGTCCCTGGACCAGCGACCACGACGTGAACGCGATCTGCGAGGGACTGCTGCTCTCCGCCGGCCGGGTCGAGGAGGCGTACTCGAGGTGCGCCATTGGCGCGAACGGCGGTGGGACGTACCTCGGGACGTTCCGGGCCATCGCGAAGAGGTACCCCCACAAGGAGCCGGTCGACAGGTTGGCGCAGGCCGTGCGTGACGGGTGGATGCGGAGCTACCGGCCGGCCAGCTGCAATGTAGACGCCGTTCTGAAGCCGGTCTCCAATGGCGGGCGCTGTCTCCGCCCCCTCTAACGATGCCACTGGAGCCGAGGTCGCCATAGCTGTGTCACGGAAGTTGCAGAGCCAGCTTCCGCGCCCACCCCGTCGCTCGTCGGACTCGCTCTGGGGGACGCTACGGCGAACCCAGCCCAGCAGGCCCGTTGGAGTCACCCGGTGAGGTACGTCTCTCAGACCTCCACGCCTACCGGAAACCCGACGACTTCCGGCCGGAGATCCTCGTTCGGATGGGCCTCATGGTGCGCGGCCGGATAGACGAGGCGAGGCGTAGACGGCGTCGCCGTCGCGAAGCCTCTCGACGGACGACAGGCGCTGACTGCGTCGGATCTGCTTCGGCGTGCGGATCTTGACCATAGAGGCGAGGGTCTTCCGCGGCCCTCGCTCCATCCTCGCCCGGCTCCAAGTCGAACACGCGTGCCCCCTCGATCATCCACTGCTCGTCCTCGCCGATCCCGCTCACCGCGACGCGCCGGTCGTCGAGCCAAGTCAGCGCGCAGTTCCAGTAGTAGTCCCGCCAGCAGAGCAGCGGCTGAGCTGCTGGAGAAGGTGATGAAGACAGCCGGGATCACCGGGAAGAGTGGCAAGGCCGTTGGAGTTCTCTGCCATGCCGATGGTACAGTCACGGTGGCCCTGTCGGGCGAACAGCAAGTGGTCAGCGGGATCATCGAACGGCTCAAGGGGCTGCTGCCGGACAACTTCCGGTTCGCGCCACCACACGTGGATGTCCCGAATCTCGTGAAGGCCGAGCTGCCTGGCGGAAAGTTCTACAAGGGGGGGGGGCGAACTGCGCCGAGACCAAGTTGTTCGCCGGAGCCCGAACCGTCGCCAGCCCGGTCACGGAGATGTCGGTCCTCTGGAGGGGAAACGGACCGAACCCGTTCCCAATAGTGGAGGGCAGCAAGTGGATGGCCCCGTGCTGGAGCTGCCGGCTGGCGGAGAACATCAAGACGATCATCCTGGGAGAGTGAACGGCACCGTGGATCGAGTGATCATTCAAGAGTTCATCGAGTACGTGAGAGCCTTCTCCCCGACCTTCGTCGATTCGATCAGCGGTGCCACCGAAGAAGAGGTCCAACTGTACGAGCGACTGGTCGGACGACCGTTGCCACCGGTCTACAGGGAGTTTCTGCTGGCGATGGGGCGCGACTTCGGGGGCCTGGAGCTGTTCGCGATGTCCACGACCGACATCCGCCGACTCATCCAGGTCTACCAGACCGAGGTCCCGAGTCAGGAGACGATCATCCCACCCGACTGCGTCCTGATGGCGCTCGAGGAGTTCAACGAGCAAGAGGTCCTGCTCCAGGGTCCGATGGGAGAGGAGCCCCGGGTCGTGTTCAGCGCCGGGGGCTACGTGGTCGAGCAGTATGCAGAGTCGCTGGGCAAGCTCCTGTTCAGGCACGCCTTCGTCCTCTTCCGTCAGGAAGCCCTTCCTCACAGGCGATCCTACGCCGGCGGCAGGTCGGATGTGCGAGTGTTGCGCGAGGCATGCGAGCTGGCGCTGGGCCTGGGGTTCGCTCCCCTCTGGTTCTCCGACAGCTTCGTCTTCTGCGGCGAGACCGACCGGGCCAGCATCGTCTGCGACCAGGGCGAACGTTCCAGTGTGTGGGTCAAGGTGACGGCGCAAGTGGAGGCCGATGCCGACCGGATCGGAGCCGAGTTCGCCCGCCGATTCGGCCTGAATCCCCAGGCGAGGCCCGGCTCTCCTTGAAACCGAGGACAAGACCCTGTCGGCAACTCCGCACCCACCGTCGGTGAGTGATGATTGCCAGTACTCAAACTCCCGGGCCAACTTCGCAGCACTGAGGAACTGCTCACCGGCCGCTCGATAGTCCGCCGCTTCCGTTCCGGTCGTCTCCGGATGCTGACCGGTTCCTCACGGCGCGTCACGCACCGACAGGCTGGCCGGCACTCAGCCCGGCTTCAGCAGGGCGCTCCGCGCTGGGCGAACCGCCAGGACACGCTGACCGTCGCCACGGTCGGAGCATCTCTCTGGACACCCTGAAGACGCGGCTTCGGCGAGCCAAACGGTGAGTTTCCGCGTCCAGCTCCCGGATAGGGCGACCTGCGGTAGCCGGGTGTGCCCCCGGAAGGGGCACATCGCGAAAGGCTCGAGGCGAGAGGACGCTTCCCCCTGATGGGACATGTGGTGTATGGAAGGGGGGAACCCGCTGGGAGCGGAAGGTGAAGCTGGCTCCTTCCGGAGGCTGACGTCCGGTCCGGGGCCGCGGGGAGCTTGCTCCGACAGGCTCTCTTGGTGTGTCGTCTCGAGGAGGTCTGAGAATGCTCAAGAAGATCGGTGTCATCGGAGGAGGGAACATCGGCGGCGTCCTCATCCAGGAGATCGTCCGGAGAGGGCTGGCTGGCTGTGTCGGGCTCGTCGACATCCTCCCGCCGGAGCTGGCCAAGGGGAAGTGCCTCGATATCGCCGAGGGCACGCCCATCATCGCCTCCGATGTGAAGCTCGTCGCGGGGAAGGAGTACAGTGTCCTGGCCGGGGCGGACATGGTCATCAACACGGCTGGAGTCCCCCGCAAGCCCAGGCCCGACGGGACGATCCCCTCCCGGGAAGAGCTCCTCGTGACCAACCTGAAGATCACCGATCAGGTGGCCGACGGGATCAAGAAGCACTGCCCGGGCGCCATCATCATCTCGATCGCGAACCCGCTGGACGCCATCGTCTACCATCTCTACAGGAAGCTCGGACACCCGAAGGCGAAGATCCTGGGGATGGCGGGGGTCCTCGACTCGAGCCGGTACCGCTACTTCGTGGCCGAGGCGGCGGGGGTCAGCGTGGAGAGTGTGGAGGCGCTGGTGCTGGGCGGCCACGGCGACGACATGGTCCCGATCCGTTCATGCTGCCGGATCGCCGGCATGCCCGTGGAGAAGTTCCTGTCCACGGAGTCGCTGGACGCCATCGAGAAGCGGACCCGCGGCGCCGGCGCCGAGGTCGTGAAGCTCCTCGGCTCCGGGTCGGCGTTCGCGTCGCCGGCGTGGGCTGCTCTGGCCATGGCCGAGGCGATCGCCCACGACCGGAAGAAGATCCTGGCGTGCTGCGCCCTCCTCGAAGGGGAGTACGGGGTCGACCGGCTGTTCGTCGGGGTCCCGTGCATCCTGGGCGCCGGCGGGATCGAGCGCATCATCGAGGCCGACCTGAACGAGGCCGAGAGGGTCGCGTTCCAGAAGTCCGTGGCGTCGGTCACCTCGACCTGCGCCGAGGTCGACAAGCTGGCGCCCTAGATCGGGCGTCTCGCCGGATCCGAGTCGCGCCCCCGAGCGCGACTCCAGCCGGATCCCAACCTCCTTCCCGGAGGGTGGGGCTGGCTCAGCCGGTGGTGGTCTGGGCGCCCCCGGTCGTGGGGAACGACCCGGGGCTCCCCTGCCCGGCCGCCACGACCGCTCCGAGCGCCGCGAGGTTCACCACATCCTCCACGGACGCTCCGTGGCGGAGCGGATGGACCGGACGATCGATCCCCATGAGCAGCGGGCCCACGGCGACGAAGGTGCTCAGGATGTTCAGGAGGCTCAGGGCGAGGCTTCCTGACTGGAGGTCCGGGAAGATCAGCACGTTGGCGTCGTCCTGGAGCTCCGAGAACGGGAAGTACCGGCGCCGGAAAGCACCGTCCAGAGCCGTGGCCACCTGCATCTCACCCTCGGCGATCACGTCCGGCGCCCGCTCTCGCAGAATCGCCGTGGCCCGCCGCACCTTGCGGGCCAGCGGGTGCTCCGAGCCGCCGAAGTTCGAGAAGCTGAGCATGGCCACCCGTGGCTCGATGCCCAGCAGCCGCACGGTCCGGGCCGACAGAAGCGCTATCTCGGCCAGGTCCTCCGCGGTGGGATCGATGTTCAGGGCGCAGTCGGCCATGAAGTAGACCTGCTTGGGCAAGAGCACCATGTGGAGGCCCGACAGCCGTCCCACGCCGGGGGCGGGGCCGATGACCTCGAGCACGGTCCGCACCGACTCCGGGTAGTGAGTGGTCCCGCCCGGGCTCATCATGTCGGCGTCGCCGCTCCTGAGCATCATGGTGGCGAAGTGGCCCGGACGGGCGAGACGGAGCCGCGCCACATCGCGGGTCACGCCGCGCCGCGCTCGCATCCGGAAGTACTCCTCCACGTACGCCTCGTAGCGGGGGCTGCGGCTCGGGTCGACCACGGAGACGCCGCCGAGCTCCAGGCCCAGCCGCTCGCCGGTCACGCGGATCTCCTCGCTGTCGCCCACGATGATCGGGGTGGCGATCCCCTCGTCCACCATGATCCGGCAAGCCCTGAGGATGGTGTCGTGGGTGCCCTCCGGAAACACGACCCGGGTGCTCACCTGACGGGCCTTCAGGATCA
>JACQZM010000121.1 GCA_016213885.1 Candidatus Rifleibacteriota bacterium
CGATCGGATCAAGACCCGGCGCCTCGCCGGGTCCGAGTCGCGCCCCCGAGCGCGACCTCCAATCCGGATCCCCTCCTCTTTCTTCCTTCCCCCGAGCGCGACCTCGAATGAATCCCCTCCACTTCCTTGGTGACTCTGCAGCCAGGCCGAGGCCTGATCACAGGCCCGACTCCGCGAAACAGGTGGGGGACCCGACGGCGCCGCCACCATGTTCCAGCTGAGCCAGCGGCGCCTTTACAAGGCCCGACCCGTGTGATAGATTGCACCCGCTCCGGTCGGCGCTCCGGCGGAGCCTGCTGCCTTCTTCCGGAGATCGTCGACGTCTGGAGACTGCGACCGTGAACATGGAGTCAGGTGAGGAGCAGGGCTTCCACGTGGTGACCCTGCTCGAGGACATCACCTGCGACAACTTCTCCGCCTTCAACCACGCGATCGACCGGATCCTCGACGACGGCGCCATGGATCTCATCATCGATCTCAAGGGAGTCCACTACATCACCTCCCGCGGGCTGGGTACGATCGTCGGCGCCTACGCCGTGCTGAAGCGGCGCGGGGGAAACCTCGTGCTGGCGGCGGCTGGCGAAGAGGTCATGAAGGCCCTGATCATCACCCGGCTGGACAAGCTTCTGATGCTCGTTCCCAACAAGGAGACGGCGCTGCAGCAGCTGAAGCCGTCGTCGGCCTGATCAACAGCCCGGGCCGATCGGGTGCTGGATCCGGGATCACCGCACGCTCGGTCGCTGCCCGGCCCCGGCGCACCCGAACAGCGCCTTCGGGTACAGCTGACAGAATGTGGCGTAGTAGAGGAAGACCGCGAAGACCGCCTGGAGCAGCAGCAGCGGCTTCCGCACCGGGATCGTCACCTTGCGAGACCGGTAGTTCAGGTTCATCGCCACGGACAGCACCGGCATGATCGCCACCAGCACGAAATGCTCCGTCAGGTCCGCCCCGGGCATGTGTGCCACCACGTACGTCGCGAACAGGGCGCCGGAGAGCGTGGAGGGCATGCCCCTGAACGACTTCGACTGGGCGCCACCGGCCTCCTGGTTGAACCGGTGGAGCCGCCACGCCGTGGCCAGGGCGTAGATGATCGCCAGGGCTCCCCAGACCACGTTGTCGCCGGTGAAGTCGATGGCGCTCTGCGACATGATCCGGTAGAAGAGATGGGCCGGCGCGATCCCGAAAGCGATCAGGTCGGCCAGGGAGTCGAGCTGCACCCCGATCCGGCTCTGGGCCTTGAGGAGCCGCGCCGCCGTGCCGTCGAGCTTGTCCAGCAGCACGCTGTACAGGATCCACCAGGCAGGCTCTGCCGGGAGGTTGGTGCTCCGCATGCTCATCACGGCGCAGCCGATGCTCGCGAACGTGAACAGCTGAGGTACGACGTAACGGCTCAGGCCTATGGTGTGACCGATGGCCGCCATGCTCAACCCCCTCCTTTCCGCGATCGGACCCGACCCTCGAAAGAGTAGCAGACGGAGGCGCTCGCCCACAACACGGTGACTCGACTCACGGCCTCGCCAGGAGCTCCCGCGCCTCGGAAGCCGGGCCGGAGCGCTCCAGCGGCAGGCGGCGCGCCAGCGCCCGTGCCACCCGTCGGGCCGGGCCCGCGTGGTCGCCCTTGAACTCCGACACGAGGAGACGCACGCCGTCGAGCCGACCGTTGCCGACCTCCACCGCCAGCCTCTCGGCCAGCTCCTCGTCCATCGCCTCGCTGGCCACCATCCCGCCCCCGCAGGCGCAGGCCGCCGAGGTCCGGGCCGACACCGCGGACCGGGCGAGCGCCACCCGGACCGGGTTCTGCATCCAGGACAGCATCTTGCCCAGCAGGGCTGCGCGATTCGCCTCTCCGCCGACCCCTTCGAGGCCGAAGGCGAAGTAGGCCATCACGGAGCTCCCGGACGTCACGGCCAGCGCGGCAGCGGGCCCTCCGGCGCCGTAGGTCGCAAGGACCGTGGCCCCGGCCAGCGGCGCCACCTCGTCGGGGTACTGCTGGCGGATGCCGTCCCCGGTCGCCCCGATGTTGCCGGAGAAGCCTCCCAGGGCCCCGGTGCCGACGACGGCCTCGATTCCCGAGGAGTCTTTGACGAACCGGGCCTTGAGCTGCTCCTTGTAGAAGGCGGTCTCCTTGATCTCGTAGCCGATGTCCTGCCCGAACAGCAGCAGCCTTCCACCGGCGGTCAGATACTCCTTCAAGAGCGCCTGATCGGTCTCGGTGAGGGTCTGGGTGTACACGGAGCCGGTGAACCACAGGCAGCCGGAGCAGCCGAGCACCAGATCCCGAGGGGGCGGTCCCTGGTTCTTGACGCGCCACACCATGTGGTCGACGCCGGCCGCGGCCAGCGCCCTGGTGTAGAAGCTCTCGTACCCCTTGCCGCCGTCATCGGCCACGAGGAGAAACAGCTTCTCCACGACCTTGAAGTCGTGGGTGCCGGTGTCGGGGAAGCGGCGGACCTTGCCATCGCTCAGGATCAGCTCGAGGTAGTACTGATGCGTGGTGTAGCCCGCCCCCGGGATCTGTGCCTCGTATCGATTCGCCTCGAGGCTCACCGGCTGCATGGCGACCCGGCGAAACTCCTGGGCGACGCCGGACCTGTGGTACAGGTCGACGGACGTGACCGAGAGGCCGGGGTGGCCGGAGAGCCTGAGGTCGGCGCCGACCTTGTAGGGCCCCTGGGCGTTGGTCGTGGTGGAGAGCGGTGTGTGTCGCAGCGCCGGGAACGGATCGGCGGCCGCCTTGAGCAGGTAGAGACAGCACCTGACGTTCTTCTCGACGATGCCGGCCACGAGCGGCTCGTCCGGAATGAACTCCTGGCCCAGCTCGATCGTGTAGACCAGGCTGCCCAGCTCCCCGTACATGTAGTCGTCGAAGTCGCCGGTGGTGGCGTACAGCTCGATGGACTGCTCCGGGGTGTATCCGCTGATCTCGGCCATCTTGCGCCCGTGCAGCTCGAACACCGCCGCGTCCGGCGTGGGATCCGCGGTATAGCCCCAGGGCCACAGGATCAGCTCCGAGTAGCTGTGGAACGAGAGCGCTGTGACGACCTTCTTGGCCTTGGCGATGTCCCTGATCGCCTGGGTGCACGGCTCGGAGAACGGCCCGGTGCCTCTGTACGTGTCGGAGCTGGGGTTCGGCGAGGCGCCCTCTCCGCCCCACTTGTAGCCGTAGTTCCGGTTCAGGTCGACGCCGTAGGTGTTGTCGGCGTTCTTCCGGCGGTTCTTGCGCCACATCTGGTACTGCGTCTGGCTGTGACTCAGGCCGTCCGGGTTCACCACCGGGACGATCCAGATCTCGCGACCGTCGACCAGCGCCTTGACCTCCGGGTCCGAGGCGTAGCGGGTCGTGAGGGTCGAGATGAACCCCATGATCACCTCGACGGAGATCCATTCCCTGGAGTGGGTGAGGCCGGTGAACAGGAAAGCGGGCTTCTTGCCGTCGTCCGTGGTGGACCCGATCCGGATCGCCCAGATATCGCGGCCCTCGATCGACTTCCCGATCGTGGTCAGCTTGGCGAGCTGCGGGTAGGCGGCGACGGTCCCATCGAGCTCGGCCTTGACCTCGGCCAGAGTGTGATAGACCCCCAGGTCGGGCTGCTCTTTGAAGCGGCGAGCCCTGGCGTCGAGGTCGGGCACCACGACCTCGGAGCGGGGGAACCGTTTCAGCACCTCGTAGAGCCCGGGCTGAGCCGACTTCACCTCGGAGAGCGGCGGAACGACCAGCTCGACGTACCCTCGCTTGTGGGTGGTCAGATCGGCGCCCACGCGGGTCAGCTCGCGGACCTGATTCACGTCGGTGTAGTGCAGGCGGACGATGGTCGCCGCGTCCCACCGGCCGGGCACCGTGGAATCGGGGTTCGAAGAGGCGAGCGCCAGGGGGGCGACGAGGGCGAGGCAAAGACACACGGCGACGCTGGTCCGCAGATACTTCATACTCCCACTTCTCCTTGTGAGGCTAGCCGGACAGCTTACCATGGTGGGCCCTCTTCCCTCCAAGGAAAAGTTGGAGTGCCGGAGCCCGACGTCATCACGATTCGATGAGGTCCGCGGGCTGCGGCGGCATCGACGTCTTCGGAGGTTGGCCCGACCGACGCGCCCTCGTGATAGAATCGCCTCCGAGATGAGCTTTCCACCTTCGCTCGCGCAACGGTACGAGCCGATCGAGCTGCTGGGCAAGGGCGGCATGGGCATCGTCTACCAGGCGCGCAAGAAGGACACGGGGCTGCTCGTGGCGGTGAAGGTGCTCATCTCCGACTTCTCCCAGGACCAGGAGATGCGCGACCGGTTCGAGGCCGAGGCGAGGCTGGCGGGAAGGGTGCACCACACGAACGTGGTGGGCATCGTGGAGTCCGGAGAGACCGACGAGGGTCGGCTCTACATGATCACGGAGCTCGTGGAGGGCAAGAGCCTGCGCCAGATTCTGGACAAGCTCAAGAAGCTCCCGGTGCCCAAGGTGATCGGACTGGGCAGGGCGCTGCTCTCCGGGGTCGGGGCGATCCACCAGCAGGGGATCATCCACCGGGACCTGAAGCCGACCAACCTCCTGATCAACCGGCAGGGCACGTTGAAGATCATCGACTTCGGCATCGCCAAGGAGATCGCGAACTCCAGCATGCGCAGCGCCAGCGGCGAGCTCCTCGGCACGCCGTGGTACCTCTCGCCGGAGCAGATCCGGGGGGACAAGACCAGCCCGGCGACAGACGTCTACGCCGCCGGTGCTATCCTCTACGAGGCGATCGCCGGCCAGCAGCCGTACCCTGGTGACAACCTGTTCGCCATCCTGGAGGCCCATCTCTCGACGAAGCTCACGCCGCTCGGAGATCTCGCGCCGGAGTGTCCGGAGGAGCTTGCCGGCGTCATCCAGAAGATGCTCGCCAAGGCCGCTTCCGATCGATACCAGAGCTGCGACGAGGTGCTGGCGGCGATCCGCGCCCTCGGTTCGGAGCGGTCCGGGCTCTACGTCAGGGAGCCGCCGAGGGGGACCGCACCGACCGCCGCGGAGGTGACCCAGCCGCTGCAGCCGCCCACCCAGCTCCCCTCACCGGACCCCTCCGGGGAGAAGCAGCCCCAGCCGCGTCAGCGCAGCATCGCCAGGGCCCAGAGGACATCGGGGCCACCGTCGGGGATCTCGCAGCCGCCGAGCCCCGGCGGCCGCAACCTGTGGGTCTTCGTGGGGTTCCTGGCCATGGCGCTGGCGGCGACCCTGACGATGGCGCTGATCCTGAAGGCGCTGAACCGATCGGGCGACCCGGGGTCGGGCGACCCGGCCGATCCGGTTCACGCCCCGCGCGCCACTCCGACCGGGTCCGTCGCGGCTCCCCGGTGAGCCCGGAGGGCGAGGCCGAGGGGGGCTTGGGGGGCCGGCACCCTGAAGTCCGACCGGTCCACCATGGGGATCATCAGCGTTCCGGCCATGGCCCATGCGTTCGGACGGTCGAACTTCAACTGCCTGGCCCTGAACTCCACCCACGATCTTCTCGAGACCTGCCTCTTGAGCCGGACGCCGTAGAGGGTGAACTGGCTCGCGGCGTTGCTGAAGTAGCTGGAGAAGTCGCCCAGACGGTCGCAGTCGAGGCCGAGCCTGTAGCTGGAGTGGGGCACGTCGACCTCCAGCCCCACCTTGATGTCGTAGAACCCGTTGATCTCGTTCTTGTCCACCGGCACCGGCCACGCCCGGGTGGAGTACGAGAGCGCCTGGAGCACATCTTCCAGCGGCGAGGAGACGGGGGAGTGGTAGGCCAGATCGCGGTCGATCGAGAGCCCCCGGAAGTCCTCCTCGGCGGCGATGAACGCCACGCGTAGCTTGAACTTCCTCGACGGCTCCCAGATGGCGTCGCCGAGGTACCCCTGGGTGTAGACGTCTCGATTCCAGGAGGTCGTGCCCCGGTTCCCGTAGTTGCCGTACTCCAGGCCCAGGTAGAGGTGGTCGCCGATGTTGCCCCTGAGATAGAGCCCCAGGTGGAGCGGGGTCAGCCCCAGCGCGTTCCTCGCTTCTTCCATGTAATAGAAGCCCAGCTTCTGCCCGCTGGCGAACTCGGTCTCGACCACGCCCATGAGATCGCCGGAGTACAGGACCTGGAGGAACACGTCGCCATAGTTCGACGAGAAGTTGAACCCCTCGACCCGGTTGAACAACGTCAGGCCGGCGCCCAGGTTGACCTGCTGTCGCCCGGCACGCAGATGCTCCAGGATCCCGAACTCGTCGAAGTCGGCGTACGCCTCGAAGACGCCCAGCCGGTCGTTGAACGTCCGGTCGAAGGCGTTCACCAGCTCCGGCGAGAACACCCCGGAGATCTGGTCGCTGACCTTGTACTTGAACGTGAGGATGAGGTCGCTGAACGATCGGATCTCCTCGTTGTTGAACCCCGCCAGCCTCAGCTCGCCGCTGGAGAAACAGAACCTGGAGCGCTCGCCGATCCGGCTGGACACGGAGTCCAGGCTCTCCCGGTAGGCGCTCAGCTCCTTGCGCTGGTCGTCGACCTTCTCTTCCAGGGTCGACGTGCGCAGGCCCACCTCGGAGAGCTCTCTCGAGAACCCGCGGGTGAGCCTGGCCAGAGTCTTCAGGTCTCCTGACGACCGGGCGCTCCGCGGGCCGGGATCCGCGGGATCAGCAGGCTCCTCGGCCAGCACGACCCGGGCCAGCAGCAAGGCAACGATCGCCCCCACCAGCGGGCTTCGCAGCACGGGGCCTCCTCGTCGCAAGCCGTGGACACGTACAACGACACCTCTCCTATCGGCACGGGCGGGCTCGAAGAAGACAAAAAACCAGGCAGAGGCCGCTGTCGTGTCGATCACCGGACCGGCGTCTGGCCATGAGCGCTGTCATGAGCCCGGGTCGGTCCCGGGCGACCAGGATCCTGCACCTGTTTCGCAGGGCTCGGGCTGTGATCACCCTCTGGCCCGAGGCGACGCTCATGGAGGACGTGGAGGGGATCCGGATCGAGGTCGCGCTCGGGAGGGAGAAGAAAGAGGAGGGGATCCGGATTGAGGTCGCGCTCGGGGGCGCGACTCGGACCCGGCGAGGCGCCGGGTCTTGCGACTCGGACCCGGCGAGGCGCCGGCGGCCGGAGTGAGGTAAGCTGGGGGAGCCGGGGCCCGTTCGCTCTTCGTCGCGACGCCACGCATCGAGCACGGGTCCAGAACCGAGAAGCCATCATGTCTGACGAGAAGCCCGCACCCAGGTCGAACCTCAAGAAGTTGCTCGCCTCGATGGAGAACCTCAAGGCGTCGGACGTCTTCGTCTGCGAGGGCAAGAGGCCGGCCGTCCGGATCCACGGTCGGCTGCAGCTGCTGGACGTCCCGGCGACCCCCCGGGAGGAGCTGATCGCCTTCCTCGACGAGACGCTCACCCCGGTCGCCCGGCGGCGATTCGACGAATCCGGGGACCTGGACGTCGGCCTCACCCTCGGGGTGGGGCGGCGGGTCCGCCTGAACCTGGCGCGACAGCAGGGGGCGCTCTCGGTGGTGGCCCGGGCGCTTCCCAGCGGGGAGCTCCTCTTCGACGAGCTGGGCCTGCCGGGCTCCATCGCCGGCCTGGCGGACCAGGCCCGCGGGATGGTGCTGGTGACCGGCGCCACCGGCTCCGGGAAGTCGACCACCCAGGCCGCCATCATCCATCACATCAACAACACGCGAAAGGCCCACATCGTCACGATCGAGGATCCGATCGAGTTCGTCCACCGGGACCTCAAGTCCCGGGTCAGCCAGAGAGAGGTCTCCACCGACACGGAGTCGTTCCTCACGGCGCTGCGCCACGTGGTGAGACAGAGCCCCGACATCATCGTGATCGGGGAGATGCGAGACCTGGACACCATGCGAGTGGCGATCTCGGCGGCGCTGACCGGCCACCTGGTGTTCGCCACCCTCCACACGATCGACGTCACCCAGAGCCTGCAGCGCATATTGACCTACTTCCCCGAACACCTGCGCCAGCAGGCCGCCATGGACCTCTCGCTCTGCCTGACCGGGATCCTCTCCCAGCGGCTGTTGCCGCGGCGGGACGGCAAGGGCCGGGTTCTGGCCGTGGAGATGCTCACCATCTCCCCGGCCTCGGCCCGGCTGATCCGGGACAACCGGATCGACGAGCTCCAGGACTTCATGAAGATGTCCACGGAGCCGGGGATCCTGACGTTCAACAAGTCGCTCCTGAGCCTGTTCCAGCAGGAGCTCATCACCCTGGAGATGGGCCGCACCTTCGCGACCAACCCGGACGAGTTCGCCCTGGCCACCCAGGGGATGTCCACCGGCACCACGACCTCCGCCCAGGCGAGCGGGCTCGAGGGCGCTTCGGGCCTCGGCCTTCGAGCTGGAGCGGGAGCTGGATTTCGCCCTCTCGCTGGAGGACGGCAAGCGGTTCAGGGTCAACGCCTATCACCAGAAGGGGCGGATGGCCGCGTCGCTCCGCGCCATCCCGACCCGCATCCCCGAGGCGGACAAGCTGGGACTCCCGGAGACGGTGGTGCGGCTGGGGGAGCAGCCTCACGGGCTGCTCCTCATCGTGGGGCCCACCGGCTCGGGCAAGTCGACGACTCTGGCGTGTCTGATCGACCGGATCAACAACTCGCGGGCGTGCCGGATCATCACCGTGGAAGACCCGATCGAGTACGTCCACGAGGGCAAGAAGGCGACCATCGACCAGCGAGAGGTGTTCGCCGACACGCCGACCTTCGCGACCGCCCTGCGGAACATCCTCCGCCAGGACCCCGACGTCATCCTGGTGGGCGAGCTGCGCGACCTGGAGACGATCTCCGCGGCCATCACCGCCGCGGAGACCGGGCACCTCGTGCTGGCCACGCTGCACACCAACGACGCCGTCCAGGCCGTGGACCGGGTCATCGACGTGTTCCCGCCGTCGCAGCAGTCGCAGATCCGATCGCAGCTCGCCGCCTCGCTGGTGGGCGTCGTGTCCCAGCGGCTGCTGCAGCGCGCCGATGGCCAGGGCCTGGTGGCGGCCTTCGAGGTGATGCTGGCCAACGCGGCGATCCGGACGCTGATCCGGGAGAACAAGATGCACCAGGCGCAGTCGGCCATCGAGACCAGGCGGAGCGAGGGGATGTTCACGCTCGACCACTCGCTCGGTCAGCTCTTCAGCAAGGGCGTCATCACCAGGGAAGAGTCGCTCCGCTACGCCCGCAACCAGAACATCCTGGACCCCTGACCCGACGCCGCGCGGCCGGAGGCCGACCCGGGGCCGCGGCGAGCTGACCGCTCATCGCCACGCCACGTCCGGCACCTGGAACGGGGCGGGCTGGGTGGGGTGACCGGCCGGCGGCACCACCGAATGCCGGGCGGGCTCCAGGGTCACTTCGCCGCCCCCCGCGCGGGACGCCAGCGTTCCGCGGCCGGTGCCCAGGTGGACCGAGAACGTCCCCGCCTCGATTGCGATCCGCGCGGCCAGCTCCTGGCCGGTGAGCTCGCCGGACGCGCCCCTGACCCTGACCACCAGGTCGCGACCGGCGCCCCGGCTGTCCGCCACCACGACGCCCGAAGCGAGCTCCAGCGACAGCTCCCTGGGCGCCAGGCCGGGCCTCGGAACCACGACGAGCTTCACCGCCGTCTCCGGGAAGAGGTAGACCGCCAGCCCCGACCGGGACTCCAGCAGCGCCTTCTGCCCGCTCCCGGTGCGGATGGTCTCGCCCCCCTGGACCGGCTCGCCGATCGCCAGCGGCAGCTCCTTGGACCCCACGACCCGGCACGGCCTGCCCACGAGCCCGGAGACCGCGAGCGTCGAATCCAGCCCGGCCTGCTCCACGATCCGGGCATGCCCACCGGAGCCTCCGGTCGAGGAGACCACGATCAGCACCAGACCCAGCGCCGCCACGGCGGCCAGGAGAGCCGGGTGAGCCAGGGCGCGGGCTCCCGACAGCAGGGCCAGCCCCTGGGTCTGGATGTACGACAGCTCCAAGAGCCAACCCAGTTCGGGAAGGGTGACGCCCCCGGCCTTCAGGGAGCCCAGCTTCTTGGCCAGCTCCGCCACCAGCGCCTCCCGGTCGATCCCGAACGTCTTCTTGAGCTGCTCCGGGGTGTCCTTGGCCCGCACCGGCACCGGGACGCCGGGTCGAGCGATCCGCTTCGACGGGTACGGGGACGGCGCCGGGGCCGGTACGCCCTCGCCCTCGGGACCGACCGCCGGCCGCTCGTCGATCGGCGCGGCGGCGACCGGCACCGGCCCGGCCGGGGCCCGGAGCCCCGGAGCGCTGGCCAGTACGAGCCGCTGCAGCCTCCGGTGCCGGCCACCCCGGCCCGCCTCGCCAGCCAACACCGCGAGCTCCCGGAGCGACAGCAGCGCCTCCACCGCTCCCGCCTCGCTGGCCAGTATCCTCGCCAGGTGCGCGACCCCCCGGGAGTCGCCTCCGACGACCGCGGCGGCGGCGCCGCGCGCGGCGATCGCCGGATCGTCCGATCGGGTCGCCTGGAGGCAGAACTCCACGGGGATCTCACCGGCCCTGGCGAGCCCCTCCAGCGCTGCCACGCGATCGGCCCCGGGCCGCCCCTCCCTGGCGAGAAACGGCACGATCCCCTCCACGGCCGGTCCCAGCCTCCCGGCGTGACGCAGCACCAGCGGCCGATCGTCGGGAGAGAGCCGCTCCACGAGCCTCTCCAGATGGCTCACCACGTCGCGCTGGGCCTCGCCGGGGAAGTGCGAGAGGACCCGCAGCGCCCCGGACGCGACCTGCGACGTCGGGTGGTCGAGCAGCTTCATCAGGACCGGGGCCGCCTCGGCCTCCGGGTAGTGGGCCAGGCTCTTCTGGGCTGCCAGCGCCGACGGCAGGAACGGGTCGCACTGCGCCACCACGGCCAGCAGGTCCAGGGATGTGCGACACTGCAGGTACCCGAGGCAGTGGGCTCCCTCGACCCTGGCCGCCGGTTCGCCGGACCGCACGAGCTCGATCGCCCCCCGGAGCGCCGCCTCCCGGTCGAGCGCCGCGAGGCCCAGGATCGCGGTTCCCCGTAGCTTCAAGTGCCGGCCGCTGCTCCGCGCCCGGAGCTGGTCTCTGTAATCGGCGTCGTCCAGCTCGAGGCGGGCCAGAGCCTCGATCGCCGCGGCCTGGAGCTTCGGAGATCCCCTGTCCAGGCACTTCAGCGCGGTCCTCAGCGTTCCTTCGGAGCGGATCGAGCCCATGGCCCTCACGGCCGCGACGCGGATCATGTCGTGCTCCGCCCGCTTGACGCCTCGCTCCAGAAGCCGCACCAGCGCGCCGTCGGGGGGGACGGAGGCGCTGTCGGCCTTCTCGGCGATGCGCCCGAGGGCGTCCATGACCAGCACCTGGACCCAGCCGCGCTCGTACTCCAGAAGGCTCGCCGCCAGCCGCGGCCAGTCCTGGTCGACGAGAGCGGGGAGCGCCAGCGCCGCACCCCATCGGGACAGCTCGTTGCCCCTCTTCACGGCCTCCCGGGCCAGCTGGTACGCCTCGGGCCCACCCACCACCGAAGCGACCAGCGTCGCCTGCCACAGCGGCAGCGGGCGTCCCCTGGCCAGCAGTTGCCGTGCCCTGACGCGGTCGTGACGCGCCAGCGCCAGCAGCGCCGTGAACGCCTGGTGGCCGCCCCTGACGGCCTCCTCCAGGACCGCCTCGCCGCCCTGGATCGGCACGAGCCCCAGGATCTCCGTGGCCAGATCGGCGGCCGGACCACGCCGCGAGGCAAGCGCGAGCAGCGATTCACGGCACGGCTCCAGCAGCGAGGCGAGGGCGGCGCGCTGCCCCGGCGATGGCCGGGCCTCCAGGTCGAGCTCGGCCCACTCGTCGCCGACCTCCGGCCCGGACCGGGGGGGGCCAGGGGGGCCGGTGGGCAGCAACGGCCCTCGTGGCTTCGACGCCTCCATCGTGGCCGTGGAGCCGACGCCCGGTCTCGATCGCGAGGCGGGTCGTCCTCCCCGCAATGCCAGGGCCAGCGTCGACCAGACCCCGAGGCGCTCGTCGTCCAGTCCATGGGCGTAGAGGGTCAGGTCCGGCCCGATCCGCTGCCAGGCCCAGGCGGCCTGACCCGCGACCGCGGCATCGGGGTCGGATCGCGCCTCCCCGAGAAGCGCCTCGACCTCATCGGAGTCGAAGTGGATCGGCAGGCTCGGCACGAGCCCCACGATGTAGCGTCTCGCCGGGCCCTCGCCCACCCTGTACAGACCCAGCAGCTCGTCCTGTCGTCGCATGGCGTCAGGGCGACGGGACCTGCCGGTAGGGCACCGGGTCGACGTTCGGGTTCCAGTGGCGGTAGAGACGGTCCTGGGTCACCACCGACACCTGCGTCAGGCCCATCAGCGGCAGCACGTGCTTGCCGCTGGAGTCGACGGTGGTGAGAAAGGTCTGGACGAAGTAGCGATCTCCCCTCCCCTCGCTGGCGACCTTCCTGGGGGCGAAGACCAGCTTCTTCACGCGAGCGCCGGCCAGCGGCCTGCCGTTCCGCAACAGCACCGAGTAGCCCGCCTCGGTGGGGCTGAGCTTGTACGTCACCCGATCGGCGCTCACCAGCGGTCGGTCCGGCCCATCGCCGCTCCTGGAGGCCGTTCTGAAGCTGAGCTCCGGCCCTCCGGGCGGAACGTCGAACAGGGCGAGGTCGCCGGGCCCCTCCAGACACAGGTGTCTCAGGTCCTCGTCGAGGCTGTCCAGGGACAGGATGGCGTTCAT
>JACQZM010000163.1:0-53503 GCA_016213885.1 Candidatus Rifleibacteriota bacterium
ATCCTGACATGCCGTGGAGCCGCCGCGGCCCAGGCACACATCGCCTGCGGCGGCCCACGGTATTTTCCCAGGCCGCACCCCAGTTTGTCTATCGTTTTCTTGCGAAACTTCTTTTTCCCAGGCCATCGCGGCGCCAGGCCAGGTCAGGCCCGCTGAACACGTGCGTCAGCGGTGAACGGCCCGGACCGGCTCCAAAGACCTCTCCAGCACCCTCGATCGTCGGGGCTGGTCAGGGCAGACCTCGGGTCTTTCGACAGGTTTCAACTCCGCGTCAGCGCCTTCTTGAGAATACGACGCATCCGGTCTCTGAGCGACGGGTCCGGGATGTTGAGGAGATGCTGTTCGAGCCGCCGGTTCTGATCGTCCGTGAGAACCGGCTCCGGGATCGGATCGGCAGGTTCGTCGGAACGACCGGGTCCGATCCGCTGGGCCCACCGCGGGTCGATCGAGGCCAGCAGACAGAAGCTCAGGTGGGTGATGGCACCCTTGCCCAGGACTTCATCGAGATTCGCGATGAGCTGATCGGACAGGTACTCGGCCTCGGTCATCCAGACCGGCGAGGAGAACCCCACCTTCAGTCGATCGCCCCGGACCTCCACCGGCCGGCTCTGGCTCGCCATCCACTCTCCGACGATCCGTGTCCAGGCGCTGGTGATCCGGGCGGCCTTGGCGATGTCCTTGCCGCGTCCTTTGAAGGCTCGCAGCGTTCGTTTCAGCGCCTGTCCCAGGGGCGTCGGCTTCATTCACCCATCTCTTTGAACTTCAGCTTGAGGAACTTCACCGTCTCGGCGATCGACCCGCCCTCTTCGAGCTCCCTCTTGATCTTGTCGCAGGCGTGAATCACCGTGGAGTGGTCTTTCTTGCCGAAGAAGCTGCCGATCTGCTTCAAGGTGAGCCCGGCCATCTCGTAGATCAGGTACATGGCGATCTGTCGCGGCACGACCACCTTGCGGTCTTGCCGCTTGGCCAGCAGATCTTCTTTCTTCAGCTGGAAGTACTCGGCCACGCTCTGGGTGATCGTCTCTGCCGAGGGGGTCTTCTTCTTGTCCTGTCTCTTGATGTCCTCGAGCACCGCTTCCACCAGCGGGATCGTGATCGACGTCTTGTGCACGCTGGCATACGCGGCGACCCGGTTGAACGATCCCTCCAGCTCCCGTATGTTCGAGGTGAACTGCCGGGCCAGGTAGCTGGTCGGTGCCGCCTCGATGGTGATGCCATGACGATCGGCCAGCTCTCTGAGTATCGCCTCCCGGGTCTCGAGATCCGGCGCTTTGATGTCGGCGGTGAGGCCTGATTCGAACCGGTTCACGAGCCGGTCCTGGAGCCTGTTCAACGCCTTCGGTGGTCGGTCCGACGTCAGGACGATCTGCTTGCGTTTCTGGTAGAGCTCGTTGAACGTGTGAAAGAACGCTTCCTGGGTCTGTTCTTTCAACTCGAAGAACTGGACGTCGTCGATCAGCAGCAGGTCCGGTGTCCGGTACTTCCGCTGGAACTCCTTGGTCGAAGCTTCCCGCAGCGCGTCGATCCACTCCGAGGTGAACGTCTCGGCGGTCACGTACATGATCTTCTTCCGTGGCTGAGCTTGCAGGATCCGGTGGCCTATCGCCTGCATCAGGTGAGTCTTGCCTACCCCGACCGCACCCCACAGGAAGAGAGGATTGTAGACCTCGCCCGGGCTCTTCACCACTGCCAGCGCCGCTGCATGAGCGAACTTGTTGTTCGCC
Source organism: Candidatus Rifleibacteriota bacterium (assembly GCA_016213885.1). Classification (GTDB taxonomy): domain Bacteria; phylum Muiribacteriota; class UBA6191; order JACPRK01; family JACQZM01; genus JACQZM01. The sequence goes on from JACQZM010000163.1 coordinate 1,725, forward strand.
CCGACCACGTAATATTCCATGTGGTACTTGGGGTTCAGGTTCGCTCTCGTCATGAGCGCATCAGGGGCCTCGGCCGGTTCCGTGCTCGATTCGACCGATCGGCCCTGGGCCTGTGGCTCCACCTGGATGAAAAGCTCTATCGTCGTCTTGAGCACTCGTTCCAGATGTCGTAACAGCATGGCCTTCAGGGTTCGTTCCAGGTTCTCCTTGATGAACCCCGACGGTACGGCCAGATGGACTTTCTGACCCTCCAGACTCAACGGTCGTATCGGCTTGATGAGCGCTTCGAACTGACTCGTGGTGGCTTCAGCCTTGACGTCGGACACCACCTGATCCCAGACGTCTGCGAGGTTGTTCGAACTGGTCATGACAACGACTTCAGGGTGTTCGGGGACTTTTCCACAGGAGATTCACATATCCCCATTCTTCAGTTGATCGGAGCTCCGTGACGGACAGAACCGTGGAACCAGCTTCCATGGCTTGTCTTGCTTCGTACACATGCCGTGTGGAACTTGAGGACCGTTTTGTGGATCCTCGGGTTCGCGTGGAAATTGTGGAAATCCTCGAGATGATCCACACGGTCTTCAACAGCTCGTCCACAGGCGATCTTGTGCTCGTGGAGGCTATCGACCTGGGTTTTTCACAGGATCGCCAACGTTATCATGACTACTAGTAAGCTGTATACATGGAATTTATCGTAATAACTACTGGGCGCGGGGCCGCGCGGGAGAGCCGTCCGGTTCGTCTGGCCCGGAGAGGGCCCGGCGTCCTAGGCTGGCCAGGATGTGCCGCCTGTTTCACGGAGTCGGGTCTGTGATCAGGCGTCGGCCTGGCTGGGGAGTCACCGAGGAAGGGGAGAGGATCGGGTTGGAGGTCGCGCTCGGGAGAGAGAGGAAAGAGGAGAAGGGATCCGGATCGAGGTCGCGCTCGGGGGCGCGACTCGGACCCGGCGAGGCGCCGGGTCTTGGGGCACCTTGTCTTTTTCGCGGTCGGCTGATAGACTGCGGGGTCCCGGAGCTGTCCCCGGGAGGGCAGAGGTGGTCTGTCTGCGGTGCCAGATCTGCAGCCACGCTGAGACGACAGTGATCGATTCACGCCCGAGCGGGGATCTGTCGAAGGTTCGAAGACGACGACAGTGCGTGTCGTGTCGAGGGCGATTCACGACGTACGAGACGGCAGAGCTGACTCCGATCGTCGTCATCAAGAAGGACGGACGACGACAGGAGTTCTCCAGGGAGAAGCTGCTGGCCGGGCTCAGAAAGGCGGTGGAGAAGCGTCCCATCTCTGTGTCGGTTCTGGAACAGCTGGTGGATGCCATCCAGGGCGAGCTGGCCAGTACCATGGTGCGGGAGGTTCCTGTCTCCATCATCGGGGAGATGGTCCTGGAGAGGCTGGTGACCCTGGACAAGATGGCCTGCATCCGGTACATGTCGGTCTACAAGGACTTCGAGGACCCCCGGGAGTTTCTCGCGGAGATCGATCATCTGTTCGACCAGCACCGCCCGACGAGCTCGAGAGACCGGGGACCGGGCGGTGGCGAGTCATGAAGCTATGGATACTCCCGTTCATCTTCCTGCCGCTCATCGGATACGCCGATGTTCCTGCGGATGGACGCTTCACCGTGGCGCGACTCCACTACTCCGGGGGGGGCGACTGGTATGGCAACGAGACCAGCTGGGTCAATCTCATGAACGGGCTCAACCAGCGGACCACGCTGGTGTGCGCCAAGAAAGAAGCGGTCGTCACGCTGAAGTCGAACGACATCTTCTTCTATCCGTTCGTCACGCTGACCGGTCACGGCAACGTGACGTTCTCGGACGACGAAGCCCAGCGGCTCAGACAGTATCTGATCGGCGGCGGATTCCTCTGGATCGACGACGATTTCGGGATGGACGAGTTCCTCCGTCCGGCTCTGAAGAGGGTGTTCCCGGAGCATGATCTGGTGGCGCTGCCGGCGACGCACCCGATCTTCCATACGGTCTACGAGATGAAAGACGGGCTACCGAAGATCCACGAGCACCACGGAGGAGCGCCACAGGCGTTCGGTCTGTTTCATCAAGGACGCATGGTGCTGTTCTACAGCTACAACACCGACATCGGCGATGGGCTGGAAGATCCGGACGTCCACCAGGATCCGCAGGCCAAGCGTGAAGCCGCCATGAAGACGGGAATCAACATCGTGACCTACGCCCTCACCCACTGACCGCAACCGGCCTGCACGATCGACGATCTGGCCGCTCAGCGACCCGAGGTGATGCGATCGCGCTCCCGGAGCGCCCCCTGATCGAGATCCACGAGGATCACTTCCGAGAGATACAGGCCTTCCGGGTGTTTCACAGCGTCGATCTTCAACGCCCGGGACTGGGTCTGGAAGATCGTGACCACGTGAGTGTGGCCAGGGGTCAGATACTCGTATCCGCTGTGGGCGCCATAGGCCACCGCTCCCTCCGCGACGAACGGTGCAGCGACGACCGTGGAGTCCTCTCCGATGCGCAGGCTGATCTTGTAGATCCTGCCCTGGTAGAACGACAGACCGAAGAAAGCATCGGGCTGGTCGGGATCGGGAACGTACGCCAGGTCGGCCCACGCGTCCGGCGCCTGGTACGAAACGAGCCGGGCCGGCTCCAGCTCCTCCTTGCGCATGCCCAGACGGACCACGCCCCACGCTTCCGGCACCTGACCGATCGTCTGAGGCTTGGGAAGCTTGGTCAGCGCCGACAGCTTCTGCTTGTGGCTCTTCACCCAGGAGGGAACCTGTCGGGTCCGTGTCGAAGGGTCGGCGAGGCGGACCAGCAGGACGATCCCGATGATGAACAGGACCGCGCCCGAAGCAACCCCCAGCTGACGAGGGGTGATCGGACGGGCCGTGGCACCTTCGGGCATCGCGGCCTGGCGAGGCCCCAATCGACGACGCTTGCGCGCGTAGTCGATGAACTCGGGGAACGTGTCCCCGAGCGGGGCCGGGGGTGAGGAGCGAGCGCTCTGGCCCGGTCCCTCGTCGTCGTTCTCGTTCACCTTGGCATCATCGTCCGGGACGATCGATCCGGTTCCCTATCTCCCGCGAGCGGCCTTCTTGTACTTCCGGACCAGCGCCTTGTACCTGGGGAGATCCCGGATGTTGTCCAGATCCCGGTCGGTCTCCATGTGTCTGAAGTGGTGGAAGCCCACCTTCAGCGCCTTCTCCAGCCACTCCAGCGCCCGGTCCCGGTTGCCCGTGATCGAATGATAGCAGGCGATGTTGTAGTACGCAGCGGGCTCGCGGGGATCGAGCTCGATCACCTTGAAGAACTCCTCCGCTCCTCGCGCGGGCCTGCCCATCTCCCACGCAGCGATGCCGAGGTAGAAATGGACGTGGGAGCTGTTGGGGTACAACACCGCGGCGCGGCACAGCTTCTGGAGGGCTGTCTGGTACTCCCCGCGCCGGATGAAGCAGTCGCCGATCCTGGCCTCCGCGATCGGTTCGTACCAGGCGGCCGGTTCGGGCAACGGGGCGTCCTTCGTGGATCTGCTCTTGACCTGGGTGAATACCCCGATCGCGACGTCGTAGAGCTTCGAGTTCAGGTAGGCACACCCGATGTAGTAGAGCGTCGTCCGGCTAGGGGAGAGGCGGAACGCGGTCTGCAGAGATTCCAGCGCCTTGTCGGCCCTTCCGGCTTCGAGGTAAGCAAGCCCGAGTCGCTGGTGGAACGTGGCCTGGGTCGGACGCCTGGCCACCGCCTTCTTCAGGCACGAGATCGCCACCCTGGTGTCGCCCTTCATCAGCGCCTCGTAGCCGCGCTGGGCCTGGGCCTCCGGCGTCACCGCCGGGGCCGATCCCCGGACCATCCAGAGGGCAAGAAGAGCGGCCAGGACGGCCGTGGTCTTCCACCAGTTCTTCCGGGAGAACAGGATGTTCACGACCAGGACCTCGGCCAGATCGTCCACGGTGATCAGAAAACGCTTGATCTTGCCGAACATGACGCCTCCTTGACGGACCCGGGAGCGCCCCGGCTCCAAGAAAAGCCCATCGCCCGTATTAGATACGGGGACAAGGGGAGGATGGTTCCCCGACTATCTCTTCTCTCCGGAAGGATCCAAAGACGACGACGGACCCAAAGGCGAGTGGAGAACCAGAGTCCTGGGGCGGACCTCCCAGGCCAGATTCGTCGCGGTGGCGAGCGCAGCCAGCACGATCGGGAGCGGTTTTTCCCTGGTGCGCACGAACACCCGGGCGCCCAGGGGCGGACGGACCACCAGGGTGAGATCGATCTCCCGGGACAGGAGCGCCAGGAGGCTCGAGAGCTGGACCGCCGAGAGCTCCAGTGACACTCGTTGAAGTCTGAGCCGACGGTCGAGCAGCTCGAAGCGATCGAGGTCGGTCGAAGCCACGGCCGTGGTCCGGGGCACCACGACCCTGATGCCGCCGACGTCGACGATCTTGAGATCGTACGCCTTGACCAGGTCGACGAAAAGCACCCCGGGGAGCTCCCCTTTCACCCGGAGGCTCACGAGACCCCTGACCCCGTCGCCGACGATCACATCGAGGCCCGCCAGCTCGGCGAGCCCGAACAGAACCGGGGCCAGGGAGGCCCTCTCGTACGTACGGAACATCGCACCCGGCTGGGCCGAAAGCGCCGAGCCGAGAACGAGAAGAAGGGCCGCGCGGATCACCATCGCATCACCCACATGCCCAGGAGGGTCAGTTCGAACAGGAGCCACATGGGAAGGGCCATCAGACCCTGGTTGAAGATATCGGGAGTCGGAGTCAGAATCGCCGACACGATGAAACACCCCAGGATCACGTGACGCCGACGCCGGGCCAGCCCCTGGCGGGTCACCACACCGACCTTGGCCAGCAGCAAGAGGAGCATGGGCGACTCGAACGTGAGTCCGAACGCCAGCACGAAGAACAGGACGAACGAGGTGTACGCCTCCAGGGAGTACTGCGGCTTCACCGGGTCCAGCGAGAAGCTGGCCAGGAACTGGACGCCGAGAGGAACCACGACCCCGTAGGCGAACGACGCCCCCACGGCGAACAGCACCGACGCCAGCGGCACCACCAGCTTCAACACCCGTTGCTCGCTCCTCTTCAGGCCCGGCCTGACGAAGGCCCACACCTGCCAGAACACCACCGGGATCGCCAGGATGAGAGCGGTGAGCAGGCCGATCTTCAACTCGGTGTAGAACACCTCCATCGGCGTGAGGGCGATGAAATCTATCTTGGGGGCGGTGCGAACGATGAGGCGCGTCAGGTCCGCCGAGAACCAGAGGGTGCCACAGGCCATCAAGGCGATCGCGGCCAGGGAGGTCAGGATCCTCGTGCGGAGCTCCGTGAGGTGCTCCGTGAGGCTCATGACCTTCTCGTCGTCGCCTCCGTCGACCGCGGTTGTGTCCGGCCCGGGAAGGGCCAGCCCGTCGTCAGGGTCGGACCGTTCTGCCGGCGGCGGTTCCGGCGAGGTCTCAGGAATCACAGCGACCCTCGACGGGACTTGGGATTGGCCTCGTCGCCCAGTATCCGGAACGACAGGAGCCGGCGGGAGATGGAGCCCTGGATGTTGTCGGCGAGGTGGTTCTTGAGGCGGGGATCGAACCTGCATTCGAACACCCGCGGCATCTGATCCCGGTTCAGGTTCTCGCAGACCATGTTGCCCAGCACCTTGATCCCGTTGTACCGGGTGCCGCGGACGCTCTCCTTGGCGTAGATGCCGGCCTCGACCACGGTCTGGCCGCTCCCCTGGCCGAGGTCCACGGACCCTCTCAGCGACACGAGTGAGAGGAGATCTTCATCCTTGGCGCTGGCGTGCTTGAGGCTGTCCGTGAGGATGATCGCCTTCTCCGAGACGATCATGCCCCGGCCCTTGAAGAAGCCGCCGATCCGGATCTCCTCGACCCCGTGCCAGATGCCGTCCAGCTGGATCGGGTTGTCCTTGCTCCCGTAGAACGAGACCGGCTTGCGGAAGACCTGGCTGGCGTACTTGATCGAGTAGTTCTCCAGGCGGCTCAGGTTGGGCACCGCCTCCCGTTCGGGGTAGCGCAGAACGTAGTTCATCCTGGTGTTGATCGTGTAGCGCTGCGGTGGCACGACCTGGGGCGTCTTGGAGGGACCCAGCATCACCGGATTCAGCCGCCGGTAGTTCCGGTACACGTAACCCTCGTAGTGGGTGTACACCGAGAGATACGGATCGTGGAGACGGTTGAAGTTGTTGTGGTAACCCACCTCCGGCCTCTGATGACCGAAGACCGACGAGTCGGCGAAGTAGTTGATGATGTCGTCGGGCGCGAAGAACGGCAGGTACACCTGGAGCACGCCGTTGGTCCGGACCCTCCCCCAGTCCCGGGGGTTGAGCGACAGGATGATGTTGTCGACCGTGTCCTTGATCCGTTCGTCGCCCCCGGCGGCGCCCACGTGCTGGGTCAGCTCGTAGACCATCTTCAACGTTTCCCCGCTGTCGCCCTCCTGCTCGGCCATGACGAGCTTCTTCGTGATGAGATCGACGTTCTGGAGCACCGCTGCCTTGGAGTCGGAGATCTCGGCGATCCGGAGCACCTCGTTGACCTTCAGCGTCAACTCGTGGATCAGATCGAGGCCCTGCTGCGGCAACGTGAGGTTCGACAGCACGAACGTCCCGTCCTTCAGGTACTCGGTCTTCTTGCTGTGGATGAACAGCGTGTGATCCGGCGCCGGCGGTGAGAGGTCGATCACCTTCATGTGCTTGACCACTTCCACGACGCACCTGTGGCCCTGGTACGTCGCCGTGGCCGTGAGCTTCAACCGGCCGGACCAGCCGCCCAGCGGCTGGGCCCCCAGCACCGGGTTATCCTCGTCGTCCCGCTTCTCCCGGTACTGTTCCAGGCCCGGCGGGATCTTCTCGACCCGGTCGATGAACGAGAAGAACTCGTTCTTGGACACATCGAGCAGCTCCGCGAGCACCTTCACCTGGCCGCCCTGGATGATCTCCCCGTCCTTGAACTCGAACAGACGGGCCCACTCCTTGGCGCGCTCCGGGTCCAGCAGGTTCAGCAGGTCCTGGTTGATCCTGTGCTCCTCTTTCCTCGGAGAGTCGGTGTTCAAGACCAGCGGCGACTGCAGCAGCCCCCTGATGCGATCGACGGTCCGGTCGAGCCCTGCCAGGGCCACGTAGTAGACCTGGAGGCGGGGACCGTAGTGGGAGAGCCAGGTCACCTGTTGCCGGTAGACCCACCCCAGACTCATGGCCAGGATGAAGAGGACTACCAGGACCGTGAAGAGGATGTAGAGGGTATCCCCGCGGCGATTCGTGGCTGTCCTGTATGGCACGGGCTATCCGGGCCTCCCGGGGGTCCGTCGGTAAAGGAGAGCGCGGCACCACCGGTCGCTGCGCTCCCCGGGCCGGCACCTCGGGGGACGTCCACCCACAAGAGGGGTACGTCTTCCGTGGGGCCCACGGATATGATATATTAGCCGGGACCGGCATTCAAGTGCCGGTGACCCGTCAAAAGGGCTTCCCGAGCCCAGTTCTGACGATTCCTCGCCGTGGAAACGAACCTACTGACTCACCAGATCGCCACCACGATTCAAGAGCTGGCTCGACCGAAGTACCAGGGGGACAAGGGGTTGAACGAGCTGTTCGTCCTCCTGGACGAGGGGCTCCGCGAGATCGGCTCCGACGTGGTCAAAGCCGGGATGTCGGAGTACCGGAAGCTGTACCACGGCAGGTGGACGGCGATCCTCGAGAGGGTCTGCGAGGAGAGCCTCCGGGAGACCTTGGCGGACCGTTTCAAGAAGCTGGTGTTCTAGAGCCGCATGGACCAGAATGTCGAGCTGGAGCGGATCGACAACGCGATCCGGTACATTCATTCCGCCGGGTTCACCTACGCCGACGAGATCCTCAAAGACTACTACATCTGCCTGAAGACCAAGCCGTTCGTCATCCTGGCGGGCATGTCCGGGACCGGCAAGACCCAGATCACCCGCCTCTTCGCCAAGGCGCTGGCCGCCCACTACACCCTGATCTCCGTCGCCTCTTCATGGCGCTCCGATTCGGATCTCCTCGGGTTCTACGACAAGGCGGCGGGCGTGTTCCGGGAGACCCGGTTCGTCGCCCTGATCCGGGCCGCTCTCCAGACCTACAAGAAGGGGATGCCCGACCTGTTCTTCGTCTGCCTGGACGAGATGAACCTGGCCAGGGTGGAGCACTATTTCGCCAAGTTCCTGTCGGCCATGGAAGGGCTCCACGTGGAAGATCGGAAGATCGTGCTGGACGGCACCGGCGAGACGCTCTACTGGCCGCCCAACCTCCTCTTCATCGGCACCGTGAACATGGACGAGACCACCTTCGCCTTCTCCGACAAGGTGCTCGACAGGGCCAACTCCCTGGAGTTCACCATGACGGTCGACGACATCTACGCCGAATCGGTGAAGAGGATCCCGCCGGAGCCGCAGCAGTTCACGTTCCAGGAGTTCCTGGCCAGCCGCAAAGATCTCCACGATCCGTCGGTCAGGGAGGTCTCGAAGCGGTGGCGCGGCGAGATCGCCGCGCTCTGGAAGATGCTGGAGCCGATGAACTTCCACTTCGGCTACCGGATCCGGGACGAGATGGAGCTGTACCTGGCCAACGCCGCCGGGCTGCTGGACGAGCGGGTGGCGTTCGATCTGTCGGTGAAGCAGAAGATCCTCCCCAAGATCTCCGGCCGCGGCGACAGTCTCAAGATGCTCCTGATGAACCTCCAGGACTACTTCACCGAGAAGAAGTACCGCTACTCGGCAAAGAAGATCGAGGAGATGAAGAGGCGCCTGATCCGGGACGACTTCACCGGGTACTATCCGGGTCAGCAACCCCCCCGACGGGCCGACGGATTCCGGGCCAGCCCCGAGGACTGAGGACGCTCCGACCGCCTTTCCCCGACGTCAATTCGTGCCGGCGACCGCTTCCTTGATCTGCCGGTGGATCTCCTCGCGCCGCGAGGGGGGGACCGACAGCACCTTCCCGATCCTCTCCAGCAGGTAGTTCTCTTCGGAGAGCACCTGTCCGTCCACCAGAGCCTGCCGGGCGATCAGACGGTAGATCCCCTCCGGATCGGCCTCGCTGTGGTCCCGACTGTGCCCCTTGATCCGGCTCTCCACCTCTTTGAACACGTTCTGGTGGACGTCCGCCGGGATCTTCAGGAGCTGCTTCACCTGGAAGACCAGGTCCTTCTCGAGCTCCGACAGCTCACCGTCCTTGAGGCATTCGTGGAGAACGATGGCGAAGATCTCCCGGGGCGTCAGCGATCCAGTCTGCTCGGGCACACAGACTCCTTTCAGGATGCGAAGGCCCAGTTCCGGGCCGGAGATCAGCTTCCCCAGTTCATCCGTGAACTGGGGAATCGGTGGGGCATCCTCGTAGGTCAGCTTGTTCCGGGTCAGGTCGTAGCGGGCCATGAGCGTCTGGCCCGGCACCAGCGCCAGGTCGAGCAGTATCTCCGCGTGACCCAGGCGCACCGCCAGCTGGTGAGGGCCGGGGTGCAGATCTTCCAGACCGAGCGGGGCGTTGCCGACGGGCTGACCGTCCCAGATGATCGAGGCGCCATCGGGCCACCCGCGAACCACCAGGCGGGACGGCAGGAACCGGCCCTCCGGAACCGGACGAGCGAGCCTGGCATAGGCGGCCCAGTGGTCCTGGGCCTCCCGGGGCATCTGCAGCCTGGAGAACACCAGTGCCGCTCGATAGTACGCCTCCGCCTGCTTCGGCCCGTACTTGAGAGCTGTCAGGAAGTGCTCCAGCGCCTGGCCCAGCAGGTTCTGGGTGAAGGCGATCTGGCCGGCCAGCACGTGGGCCGACCCGGAGTCGGGGTGAGCGGCGAGAAGACGATCGAGAGCCTGCCTGGCCAGCTCGGTCTCACCGCGCTGGGCATGGTAGGCCGCCAGGTTGTGAAGAGCCGGCTCGAACCCCGGGTCCACCTCCAGGATCTCCCTCAACCCCTCCATCGCCCGCTCCACCTCGCCGACCTTCAGCTGGAACGTGGCCAGGTTGAACAGGATCTTGAGGTTCGACGGCGCCAGACGGCGCGCCAGGAGATGGGCCCGGTGGGCCAGGTCGAACTGCCTGCGGCCCTCCAGCTCGAGCCCCAGCTCCGCGGTCAGCGCGCCTTGCTCCGGCCTGTCCGGCTCGCCGGACAGGCGTCCCAGCAGCGGCTCCAGCTCCTTCAGCCCCGCCGTGGCGACGGAGGCCACGAGGTTCGCCACGGAGTCAGGCGGTATCACCTCCACCTCGAGGTCGAAGACGTACCCGCCTTCCGTCGTGGGGGTGACGGTGATGCCGTAGACCGCGGGGAGCTGGCTCTCGATGTCGGCTCTCATGACCTTCATGGCCCCATCCGACATCAAGGGTACCGTGACCCGGAAGCTCTCGGAGGTCGCTCGGATGGTGGCCCGCCAGCCAGCAAAGAGCTTCTCGAGCGCTTCCAGGATCACCATGGAAGAACCTTCCCCCGGATCGGCCGCCGACCGGAGACCGTCAGATCTCGAGCTCCAGGTCGCGACAGGCCGGAATGGTGTTGGGGAACTGCTCCTGGGCCTCCTCGACGACCTGATCGAGGAAGGCATCGTCGTGGTTCGGGTCGTGGTGGAACAGGATCAGCTTCTTGATGTTGAGCGCCTTGCACAGGCGAACGCCCTCTTGCCACGTGGAGTGGCCCCACCCGACGAACTTGGGGAACTCCGAGTCGGTGAAATGGGCGTCGTAGATCAAGAGATCGGCATCTCGACCCAGGTAGGCCAGATCCTCGGAGATCACGCCAGGGGTGTGCTCCGTGTCGGTGGCGTACACCACCGATGTGTTGCCCTCGGTGATCCTGTAGCCGAAGCAGCCCAGCGGATGACACAGGTTCCGCGGCGCTATCTTCACGGAGCCGGCCAGGAACGGGTCTTCCACGATCTCGATGAACTGCATGGTCTCCTCGAGGGCGGAGAGGTTCACCGGGAAGAACAGATCCGACATCTGGACCTGGAGCCGCATCTCCATCTTGGAGTTCATTCTGAGCGGCCCGATGATCTTGAACCGGAAACTCCTGTCGTAGATCGGAATGAAGAAGGGGAAACCCTGGATATGGTCCCAGTGCGTGTGGGAAAGCAGGATGGTGATCTCTCGATTGTCGGGCTTGTTCTTCATCAACTCCTGACCCAGACGCCTGATGCCGGTGCCCGCGTCGAGGATGATGACATCCCCTCTGGAGGACCGGAGCTCCACGCACGGCGTGTCACCGCCGTACTTCATCCGGTCCGGCTGAGGGGTGGGGATGGACCCACGCGTCCCCCAGAACTTGAGCTTCATGAGATTCTGGTCAGAAAGCGCCTCGACGGCGATTCAGGTAAGGCGAGCGGCCAGGGTGGCCAAGGCGGACCACCGGGCCGCCTCGGTGTGTCATGGAATGTGCCGGTTCAAGAGAAAGAGAGCGAACCGTCGCACCCCTGACCCGTGCCAACCGCCGATCTTACAACGGCGCCAAAGGCGCCATCAAGGGGTTTTTGGCGACTGGTGCGCTTTTCACACGGCTGCGACGACATCGATCCGGGACGGCCCACGGCTCCATGAGCCATGAGCTGCCCGGAATCGGCCAGCCAGACCCGTGGATCGGCAGGGCCAGTCCGCGTCCAAAACAGGGTCAGGCCAGGAACGAGGAGGACCGCGACGACCCTCTCCGGGCCGAGCCCCGCTTGCCCCGTGGGGACCTCTTGCCGGCGGAGGGTCGCTTCCCCGGAGTGATCACCTGCTCGATCTTCACGATCACGTCTGCCAGCAGATGATGGAACTTCTCCAGCTGTTTCATGTGGCGAGGCCTGATCTGGGTCCCCAGGACGTCCGCCGATGTTCCCTTCAACTTGGGCCACAACGCCGAGAGCCTGGTGTAGACCGTCGAGAGAGGACCCCATACGGAGGCGCCGGGGCGGCTCCCGGTGGCGTGCTGGTAGAGGCCGTGGGTGCGGATCGCCTCCCGGATCTGGTTCACCGACATCTTGTCCAGCGGAAGCTGGTCTTTCGAGTCGGCCATCTGGAGGCCCTCTTTGAGCGGGGCCCACGGGTCTTCGAGACCCAGCAGCAAGAAGACCTTCTTCTGCCCCAGCTGCTGGAACAGCCGCGCGAGCTCCTCGCCGAACACGCAGTGGGCCTTGCGGAGCCCCCGCAGAACCTGGATCGGAAACTGCGGGTGGGCCGTGAGCGCCCATTTCTCGAACTCCCCGTAGGGGAGCTCTCGCTTGTGGTTGTCGAGGTCTTTGGCGATCCGGGCCAGCTCCTGGGCCCGGTCGGCCACCGGGTCGGAGCCGCGAGACGTGGCGCGGGAGCCCCTGGTGGCCGGTCTGTCGGCCCGGGCGTTCCGGGGCACGGCGTGATGGGTCTTTCGAACGGTGCGGCCGGGTTTCGAAGCGTGCTTCCGTGGGCTGGTCTTCAAAGGCTTGTTTTTTCGCATGAGGCGATGATAGCAATCCATGGGAATGTCCGCAAGAAAGATTCCTTCCGGGAAGAGGAATGCGATCCGGATGGAAGCACACCAGAAACCCGGTTCGAAACTCACTGCCGGGAGTCCCTTCCGGAGAGGGGATTCAGGGACCGGGAACCGCCGGAGCGGCTGGTCGGGCCGTCGTCGAGCGGCTGGCCAGTCTAGCGCGTCGCGATATGGAATCCGCGGCCCTGGACGCCGTGGTCCGGGCCTACCTCCCGCACCTCCTGCGCGCGGCTCGAGGCGCCGGCCTCTCGGCCGCCGACGCCGAGGAGATCACGCAGACCACTTTTGTCACGCTCCACCTCCGGCGACCGATCTCCGCCAGGGCCGAGGCGCGACCGGACGGATCGTCGCTGGTCAACTCCGCCAGCAACTGGCGGCCCGAGGCTTGCGGCAGAGGCCGCTCACGGATGCCCGTGGGATCGACGGGGACCGGAATGACCCGCATCTGGATCGAGGTGCCGCCCCCCTGGCCCGAGTCGACCGATCGACCGATCCCGGCGCTGGACGAACGGCTCGAGGAGTGAGTACCGCCACCGGTGCCCCCGACCTCGATGACCTGGCCCAGGGGAGCCTGGACCGTGGACCTGTAGATCAGCTGGTTCGTGAAGACGCCGCCGGTGGGTCCCTGCGGAATGAACGCTCCGGTCTGGTTGATGTTCACGTCCATGGTGACCTGGGCGATGGCCGGTGGGGCGAGGAAGGACCCCAGGACCAGCAGGATCGCTTCCGGGAGACGACTGGACCGCGAGACGCCGCCGGACAGACGATGGAACACGACAGCCACCTCCAGCCGGAGCCTGTCGCCGGACAGACGCAGCTCCTCCCTAGGTTCTACCCGACGAGACCGGTTCGCGCCACACCGTCCCTCTTCCCGGGACTCGCGATCCGCCGGGTCGGACACGGGCCGCGCCCCGATCACAGGCCGACCTTTGCCCCCCGGGCCCGGCTCCTGGGGGGGCCTACCGTTGCCTGCCCGGCGCCGGTCTGCTAAGCTGAGCCCGATTTCCATGTGCGGAATCGCCGGGATGCTGAGATTGTCGGGCCCAGACGCTCCCCCTGAAGAGCTGCCAGCCATCAGGGGGCAGGTGGAAGCCATGCTGGCCGCCCTCAGGCATCGGGGTCCCGACGACGAGGGGGTCTTCGCCCACGGGCCGATGGCGATGGGCACTCGGCGGCTCAAGGTCATAGACCTCGCACACGGGCACCAACCCATCTCCAACGAGGACCAGACCGTCTGGATCTGCTTCAACGGGGAGATCTTCAATTACCTGGAACTCAGACGGAACCTCGAATCCCGGGGTCACCGATTCTCCACGGCCAGCGACACGGAGGTGCTGGTACACCTCTACGAGGATGTGGGAGACCGGCTGGTGGACCAGCTGAACGGTCAGTTCGCCTTCGCCATCTGGGACGCCAGGGAGAGGCAGCTGGTGCTGGCCCGCGACCGGATGGGGATCAGGCCGCTGTTCTACACGGTGGCCGGTGACACCTTGATCTTCGGCTCCGAGATCAAGGCGTTGCTGGCCAACCGGGAGGTGCCGGCCCGGTTCGACCCGTACGGGCTCCAGCACGTCTTCTTCTTCGCGGCCCCGTCGGCGCCGCGCACCCTCTTCCAGGGGATCCACCAGGTTCCGGCAGGACGGCTGGTCACGGTCCGGGACGGCCAGCTCAAGGAGCGGACCTACTGGGACCTGGACTTCTTCCCCGCCAAGGAGTCCGTGCCGGACCTCGGCGAGGAGCACTACGCCCGGGAGCTCGAGCGGCTGATGGAAGACTCGGTGCGGCTCCAGCTCCAGGCCGAGGTGCCGGTCGGGGTCTACGTCTCCGGCGGCCTCGACTCCGGCGTGATCGCGGGGCTGGTGAAGCGGGTCCACCCTGGCCCGCTGCGGACGTTCAGCGTGGGTTTCCAGCAGGGATTCTTCAACGAGATGCCGTTCGCGCGGAAGATGGCGAGGCACGTCGGCGCCGAGGCCCACGAGTTCACCTGCACCCACAGGGACGTGAGCGCCGGTCTTCCGGCAGCGGTCTATTTCTCCGAGCACCCCACGTTCGTCACGGAGATGGTGCCGCTGATGCACCTGTCTCAGCTGGCTCGCAAAGACGTGGTGGTGATCCTGACCGGCGAGGGGGCCGACGAGGCGTTCGGCGGCTACCGCTACTTCCGGGTCGACAAGATCAGACGGCTCCTCTCCACGTTTCCGGTCTCGCTGATGGGAGGCCTGATCCGCTGGCTCGTGAAGAAGAAGATCGGTGCTGACCACGTGTTTCCCCACGGTCGCTACGTGACCAGCGTGAAGGCCAAGTACGGGTGCTACCCGGCCATGCAGTACGAGTTCGAGGTGGGTCGCCAGATCATGGAGATCATCCTCGCGGACGACCTCTTGAACACCCTTGACCGTCACGACCCTGCCGGGGACCTGGGCTACCCGACCGACCGGCTCGCCCGGTGGCATCCGTTCGATCAGGCGACCTACTTCTCGTACAAGATGCGGCTTTCGAACCATCAGGTCTCACCGCTGGGCGACCGGGCCACGATGGCGAACTCCATCGAGGGACGGTATCCGTTCCTCGACCATAGGCTGGTGGAATTCGCGGCCCGGATACCTCGCTACCACAAGCTCAGAGGGTTCAGAGAGAAGTACATCCTGCGAAAAGCGCTCGGTCACCTGCTCCCCAGGGAGATCGCCCACCGGAAGAAGCAGCAGTTCCAGGCTCCGTTCGGGTCGGCCTTCCTGGGGCCGGATCGGCCGGGGTACGTGGCCGAACTTCTCTCCGAGTCGGTGGTCAGGAGCAAGGGGTACTTCTCCCCGACCAAGGTCAGGTGGGTGCTCGACCGTCTGCGCCACTACAACGAGCAACGCCCCGACGATGTGAACTACGAGCGGGTCCAGGTGGAACTGGGTCTCGTGGCGGTGCTGACCACGCACCTGTGGGACGAGATCTTCCTGAAGGGTCGAGGCACGCCCGCCCCGGAGCTGGTCGACCCGGCCACGCGGCTGGCCTGGTTCGCCGCCCCGTGCTGGACGTCCTGACAGGTCGCAGGTTCGATGGCAGAACACCACCACTCCCACGACCACCACAGTCACCGTGGAGAGGTGACCACGTTCGCGGCGCTGGTGTCGCTCTTCTCCAACCTCTTCTTGACCTGCTGCAAGCTGGCCGTGGGCTGGTGGATCGACTCCGCGGCGGTGATCTCCGAGGGGCTCCACAGCGCCACGGACCTCCTGGCGTCTGGCTCCGCCTACTTCTCCGTGCGCCTGTCCAGCCAGCCGCCCGACGAGACCCACCCGTTCGGCCACGGGAAGTTCGAAGACATGGCCGCCGTGTTCGAAGCCGGCCTGATCGTGCTCGCCGCGATCGGCGTGATCTGGAAGGCCACGGTCGACTTCCTCCGGGGTGCGGGCCCCACGGAGCCGGAGCTGGGCATGGGGGTCATGGTCGTCTCCATCGCCGTGAACACGGTGGTCTCCCGGTATCTCTTCAGCACCGCCAAGGAGCACGATTCGGTGGCGCTCGAGGCGGACGCCTGGCACCTCTCCGCCGACGTGCTCACCTCGGTGGGCGTGATGGTGGGGCTACTCCTGGTCCACGTGACCGGCCTGAAGCTGTTCGATCCGCTGGCCGCTCTGGGCGTGGCGGTGTACATCCTGTTCGAGGCGACGAGGGTCGGGAGGAAGGGGTTCGAAAACCTGGTGGACTCGGGGCTGCCGCCGGACGAGGTTTCCGCCATCGAGGCGATCCTGGCCGCCCAGACCCGGGAATCGGTGCAGTTCCACGGGCTCAGGACGCGGAAGGCCGGCCCGGAGAGACACATCGACCTGCACCTCGTGGTCGACCGGGATATGCCGACCGGCCAGGCCCACGATCTGTGTCACGTGGTGGAGGACGCGATCCGGGGTCGGTTCCCGACCTCGAAGATCCTGATCCATCTCGAGTCCAGCTGCCTTCTGCATTCCCACGGGCCGCAGCCGCTCCATGGCCCGCTGCCTGTACCGACGAAGCTCACGGAGGCGGAGCCGCCCGGCCCGGCGCCCCGATCACCGTCGGATCGAGCCGAGACCCACGGGGCCGGGGACGAGCCAGAGGGGCGCGTCGGAGGGGGGCCGGATGAGCCCACCGAGCTCCCCAGATCGAACGATGCCGCCGGGGTCGACCGCGAAGCGGGCAAGCCGGGGTGCTGCCAGTCCGACCACCAGGACCCGGACCGGAGCTCTCAGCCTCCGGAGGGGCGGCCCCTCAAGTAGGGGACCAGGAAGTCGTCGATCTCGCCGGCGAACACCCTCCTGATGTTGTGGACCGTGACCCCGGTCCGCTTGTCTTTCACGACGTGGTTCTCCGCCGTGTCGTAAGACCGGACGATCCCCTTCTGCGGCTCCTGTCTGCCCGTGGCGACCGCCGCCGCGAGGGAGCGCCAGGCGATCGTTCCGAGCTTGCGATTCTCCACCTCCGTGAGGCCATTGGCCAGCACGATCTCGGGGCCGGAGCCCGCCACGCGGATCCGGTAGGCGACCTTGCCGACCCGTCCTTCCTTGGTCCTCACGGTCTCGATCTGCGGCTCCCGACCAGCGATCCCCTCCACCTCGTCGTCGGAGCGCAGCACCGGATAGACCTCGACGCGGGCGGCCACGGTCTCCACCTCCCGCCGGTGCTGCACCTTCTTGCGGGTCAACCGGTGGAGGCCCCGCTCGCCGGCCAGGTACCCGTAGGCGCAGCTCCCCTCCACCAGCGCCTTCACCGCCACCTCCCCCCCGGTCGCCTTGATCGCGGCCTCCGGCGAGTAGAGCACCTTGAACGAGTACCGCTTGACCCGGGCCCAGCCCTCGTAGATCCCGGCCAGCTCCTCGACCCAGCTGCGGTCGGCCGGGCCCACGCCGGCAGCGGCCACGATCAGGAGCGCATCCCGACGATCCGTGTCGGCGAAGAGCGATGACTCCAGATCCAGCCGATCCATCCACCCGAGCAGCCGACCGTAGTCGCGAGAGATCTCCTTGAGCAGCGACGGGTCGCGCTCCGCCATGGTCAGATCCGTGGCCTCGAAGACGATCCGGGCCAGCTCCCGTACGTCCCTGAACTGCCGGACCTGGTCGAAGAGCCTGTGATACCGGGCCAGCAGCCGGGTCGATCGCTCCGGGTCGCTGGCCAGCTCGGCTGCGACCATGAGCTCCTCCATCTCCTTGAGGTCCACCTCGGCTCGGTCCAGGCCGAACGCCTGCTCCGCTCGCTCGATCCGCCCCAGGATGCCCTCGATCGACGCGTTCACCTCCCGGGGGGTGACACGGACCGGCCGGTCGGCGCCCTCCGGCACCACCTCCATCGCCTCGTCGACCACCTCGGATCTGGCCGACGCCTCCGTGGCCTCCACATCGAGCCTGATCTCGTCGCCCGCGGCGAGCACCCGGATGATCTGACGCGGCCTCGCGGCCTTGGTGACCAGAAGGTGAGCCAGCGGGGTGGTGACCAGCGCCTTGATCGCCCGCTTCAGCGGGCGGGCCCCGAACTTCGGGTCGAACCCCCGCTTCACCAGCAGCGTCACCGCCTCGTCCTCCACCTCGAGGATCGGGGAGAGCTCCTTCAACCCCTCCAGCGCCGCCAGCTTGTCGAACTCCCGTCTGGCGATGCTGTGCATGGTCTCCTGGTCCAGCGGCTGGAACACCACCACGTGCTCGAGCCGGTTCAGGAACTCCGGCCGGAAATGGGTCTCCATCTCCTTGTGGATGCGGGCCTTCAGCTGCCTGAGCTTGCCGCCGAATCCGATCTCGCTGCCCACGTGGGAGGCGCCCACGTTGGAGGTGAGGATGATGATGGCGTTCCTGAAGTCGGCGGTCTCGCCGCGGGCGTCGGTGAGCCGGCCGTCGGAGAACACCTGGAGCATCAGGTTGTGGACCGCGGCATGGGCCTTCTCGATCTCGTCCAGCAGGACCACGGAGAACGGCTGCTCCCTGACCCGGCCGGTGAGAAACCCCTGCCCGGCGGGGCCGAGGTCGTCCCCCTGGCTCCTCTTTCCCAGGAGCTTCTCCAGACAGTCGTGGCCGGCGTACTCCGACATGTCGAGGCGGACCATCCGGTCCGCGGAGCCGAACAGGAACGTGGCGAGCGTCTTGGCCAGCTCGGTCTTGCCCACCCCGGTGGGACCCACGAAGAAGAAGACGCCGATCGGCTTCCGGGGCTCGTTCAATCTCGCCTTGTAGATGGCGACCGTGTCCACCACGCGGCCGATCGCCTCGTCCTGGCCCAGCCCCCGGGCCGAGGAGAACGCCCGGGTGCTCTCCACGTCCATCGTCTGGGTCCCGTCGAGGAGCCAGAGCGGAAGGCCAGTGTACAGGGCGAAGATCCGGAACACCGTGGCCGGGTCCACGGTCCTCCGTCCCTCGTCGATGGAGGTCTCGGCGAACACCTTCTCCAGCAGGCGCACCCCCTTGCCCGGAAACACCTCGTAAGGGATGAACTTGCGGGTCAGGGTGATGACCCGCTCCACCGTCTCCTCGCCCACCTCGACCCGGTACCTCTTGGCGAGTCTCTTGGCATGTCCGAAGAGGAGCCGGCGCACCGTCGGGGCATCCGGCTCGCCGAGGCGATGCACCGTGAACAGCTGCGGGAACGAGGGCTCCCTGGCCGTCACCGCGGCCAGGCGCTCCTCGGTCATCTCGCCCACCAGGATCGTGTCGCCTCGCTCCAGGTGGCCCTTGAAGGTGTCGTAGAGATCCTTGGCGCTGCCCCTGTGCGACCCGGCTCCGAGGAGGTTCCAGACGTCCATGACGTACAGGACGGACCGGCGACCGAGCATCCGGATCAGGTGGAAGATCTTGGACTCCCACTCGCCCAGGTACTGGGTCCCGGCCATCAGCATGCTGCAGCTCGCCTGGTAGAACGCTGTCCCGGAGAGCTCCGGAGGGCATTGTCCGAGCCGCACCTGGGCCGCGAGCTGGTGGATCAGGGTGCTCTTGCCCACGCCGGGCGGGCCGACCAGGATCACGCTTCTCCGGTCCGCCAGATCGCGGCACAGGCGCTTCACCACGATCTGGCGATCGTCGGCCAGCGGATCCGGCGCCGCCTCGTCCTTGGCCATCTCCCGGCAGTAGAGGCTGAGCAGATCCTGCTTGTCGAATCGTTCTTCCATGATGCCCGATCGTACACCCGGGCGGCGTGCCATTCAATTCGACGCTGGATCCGTCGATCATGACGGTGGGGACCCCTGTGGCCACCCGACGGAGGGACCGATTGCCTCATCAGAACGTCCAGCCGGTCGCCAGGCTCCCGGTCTGTCCACGGTGCCATCAGCCCGTGGCCACGGAGCGGGTCGTCTGCCGCTGGTGCTCCGCCACCCACCATCCGGAGTGCTGGGTCGTGGGGCGGGGGTGCGGTCACTACGCCTGCGCGGGCAACCCGGAGGTGCTGCCCCCGTTTGCCCGACCCAGGCCGGTCCGCCTTCCCACCCCCGCGCCCGCCCCGGTGGGCGCCTGCCTCCTGGGTGCCGCCGCGTGCGTCGTGTTCGGGCTGATCGTCTGGTCCTCCCGGGATCTCAGCCAGGAGGGCCCGATCGCCGCAGCCCGGACCGAGCGGTCCCGTCCGGTCGCGGCCCCGTTCTCCGCGGGTCCGGCGAGCCTGTTCGTCCACGACCTCTCGATCGATCTCGAGCCCGGACGAGCGACCCTGTCCTGGCAGGGCTTCAAGCCGTACAGCCCCACGTTCCGGTTCGGCCGGGAGCTGGCGGATCAGCCGGTCCCGGTGGCCAGGGCCGGCGAGGGGTACCGGGTCGAGCTCACCGGCCTGATCCCCGGGGCCACCTACAGCTACTCGATCGGCGGCTGGCAGGGCGCCACCAGCGAGACCAGCCGGTTCATGGCGTTGCCTCCGGACACGCCGGTGCCGTACGGGCTCCGGACCCGGCTGCCCGCCCTCGCGGCGGACATGAAGGTGCTGGAGACCAACTTCGGCGAACGCCGCGGTGCCAGGATGCTCTGGACGCGGGACGGCCCGCTGGCGATGGGAGGGGCGACCGGCGAGGGGCGGGCCGTCCTCCAGGACGGGAGCCACCTCCACAGCCTCGATCTGGATCAGGGCGACTGCCTCTGGACCCACCCGGCCCGGGGGGCCCCGGGCCTGGCCCGGCCGCTCCCGCTGGGAGACCGGGTGGTGGCGGCGGATCAGGCCGGGCTGTTCGCCCTGGACCTGGCCAGCGGTCAGCCCCGGTGGCACGATCCGATCGCACCGGTTCGCATCCTCGAGAGCTTTGGCAACGAGATCTACGCCGTCTCCGCCGACAAGAAGGTGACGCTCTACCGCATCCTGGCGGAGGACGGGAGGATCGTGGCGGTCGCCGGGCTGACCGGCCTGCCTCGTCTGGTGGCGCTGGAGCAGGATCACGCGCTCCTTTACTTCGACCGCACGAGCCGCGAAACCGAGGCGACGCTGGCGGGGAGCTGGGCCGGCGAGGGGAGCGGAGCCGAGATCGTCGAGGCGAGCTTGATGGTGCTGGGCCGGCTTCGTGGCGACCGACGCTGGGACAGGATCTTGACGGGAACCCAGCGGCTTCCGGCCCTTCCGGTCGTGCTCCGCGGCTGCGTCCTCGTGCCGTTCGCCGATCGGATCGTGGGGCTCTCGCTGAAAGAGGGCCGGGAGCTGTCCAGCCGCCGGGTACCGGCCCCGCCGACCTGTCTGTTGCCCCTGGGCGACGGGACGCTGCTGGCGATGCTGGGCGGCGCCGAGCCGGTGGCGATGCACCTCGGGGCAGACCTGACGCTGCGCTCCAGCTGGCGACTGGTCGAGCCGGTGGAGCGCGGCGTCGTGGCGGGCCGCCTCGCCGCCCTGGCCGGGGCGGACGGCCTCACCTTCCTCGACCTGGCGTCGGGTCAGCGGTGGGGCGTGTCCGGGGTGCCGCGGGCGCTGGACCTGCACCTGGCCGAGGCCGGGCATCTCCTGGTCTTCTCCCGCGGCGAACAGAACCTCGGTCAGAAGCCCGCCGACCACGTCCTGGCCCTGGGGGTCCGATGAACCGACCCGGCGCCTCGCCGGGTCCGAGTCGCAAGACCGGGCGCCTCGCCGGGTCCGAGTCGCGCCCCCGAGCGCGACCTCCAACCGGATCCATTCCTCTTCCCCGGACCGACTCTCACCCCCTCCAGCTCACGGTGAGGTAGAGAGTGCCGTCCTCCTCGACGTAGCTGTCCACCACCGAGTCGTCGTCGTAGTCCCCGGGATCGCCGACGTGGAGATCGATCTTGAGCTCCTTTCGCAGCGCCGCCAGGGCGAGCTCGAACCGGTCCCGATCCCAGCCGAGAGCGCGGCGCACCTTGTGGATGTCCACGTAGCCTCGGCCGGCCGGGTCCAGCCGGTCGTAAGCGGCCTTGAAGCAGCTCTCCTCGCTCGAGGCTCCGCGGGGCGCCGGTCCGTCCAGGGCTGAAGGCCCGCCAGCGGGCCGGGCCCCGTCCGGCACGAGCAGCCGGGCGATCGACTCGAGGCCGACGATCTGCCCTCTGAGGGTGTCACAGAGCGCGTGGAGCCTCGTCGCCTGGGCGGCCCAGTCCATGGCGATCGCCGCCTCCGGCCGGAGCAGGTAGACGCTCCGGGCGCTGCCGGCCAGGGTGCCTCGAAGCGCCAGGCCCTGCGCCACCAGCCGGTCCAGCTGGTCCGGTACGGTCCGGATCCACTCCGCCTCGATCGGCTTGAGCTTGCCGGCGACCAGGGCGCCGGGTCCCTTCCTGGTGGGCCGCCTCAGCCCGATCAGGGGCGGCTCGTCCTGGTGGCTCGTGACGAACGCCTTGAAGCGCTTCCTGAGAGCCGCCGTGTCGGTCGGAACGATCGCCTCGTCGGGTCCGAAGATCTCCGGCCAGAGGCCGCGGTCGAGCCGCTCGAGAACGGCTCTGAACTCAGCGTCCACAAGCGCCTCCCTTGGAGCCGATCCCACCGTGCCGAGGCCTCGCGGGGCCCCGGACACCTGGGTCTGGGTCTGGGTCCAGGTTCATCTCACGCGGGGCTGCGGCCCGCCCGGCCCGGGGTCACCGCCCGGCCTTGAGCTTCAAGATCACGCCGGACTTCGAGTGGAACCGGGCCACCCTGGGCCAGCGGCCCATCGTCTCGAGGAACGTCTCGAATCGAATCCCGGAAAGAATCTCGTCTCCCAGCTCCTCGTATACCTTTCGCGCCGGCATCATTCCGGTGACAGCGTCGCGGAGCACCCGTTCCACCCCCCGATGGAGCTTCTCCGCCAGGTCCGGGTCCAGGTGGGGGTGGGGATGGGTCGGAACCGGCGTGGGCCGGTCCAGGCCGATCGGGTCGCCGCCCGACAGGCTCCCGTCGAGGATCTGCTCTCCGAGCCCCTCCGGCAGGCAGAAGGCGACGATCCGATCCCACGCGGCTCCCACGCAGAGCGTTCCCATGAAGACGCGGAAGTGCTGGGGAAGGACCACCTGGGGCTGCCCGCCCCACCAGAGGTACGTCACGTCCTGGGCCCGGACCTCCTGGTGCAGCCGCACCAGGGCGTGCCACAAGACCACCTGGTCGTGGGGGATGAGCTGCACCAGCCCACCCGCCGCCGTCAGCTGGTCCCGGAGGGCGTTCGTGGTGGGCCACCGTGGCGGCCTGGGAAACGGGACCCGGCCGTCGCGGACGAACACCAGCCGGTCCACCTCCCCTTTCCGCTTCAGCGCGAGACCGTGCCGCAGGCTGGCGGCCACGGCGTTCGGGTTCTGTTCCACGTCCACCATGATGCCGGTCCGGACCGAGCTCTTGCCGGCCCTGACCTGTACCACGAGATCGACGAACCGGTCTTGCCGGGTGAGCGTCACCTCGTCCAGCTTGGCGCCCCAGCCGTCGTGCGGGTAGCAGAACGCCAGGTCCAGCGCCTCCGAGAGCACCCCGTCGTCCGGCGGGTGTCGAGCCGGGTCCGCGTGGATCGACTGCCTGATCCCCTCCAGCTTCTGCCGGAGGGTCTCCACCGGGGTCTCCGGCGGCGCCTCGTCGTCCAGCTCTCCCAGGGCCGCTTTCCACAGATGGTCCGCCTTCATCAGCACGAGCCGCGGCGACAGGGAGCCCGCCGCCAGCGCCGCCTCCAGCCTGGAGCGGATCGGCTCCTCGTCCAGAGGGAACAGCGGCGGCAGCTCCGGCGGCAGCCCCAGCGACACCAGCCGCGACCGGATGAGCGCCAGGCTCTGCTCCTTGGTGCAGGGGACGAGGTCGAGCCGGTTGGACTCGAACCGCTGCACGATCGCCGGGTCGAGCTTCTGCCGGCACCGCGACCACAGGTCGCCCCGGGCGCTCACCAGCGGCAGCATGCCCGGGATGTAGGTGTACAGCTCCAGGAGCATCCGTCCGAACGCCGCGAGCCGCTCCGGCGGGGTGATCACGTTCTCCAGCTGATCGAAGGAGACCACCAGCGGTCGGTCGTACGAGAGCAGGTGGCCCAGCGTCACCAGCGTCTTCAGCGCCTGCTCCTCCTGGCCCTCGGCGGTGACGGAGGCCGGGTCGGGCTTGAGCCCCAGGAGCTTCAGGTCGCCCTCGTCGTCGGGGCTCTCGCCCCTGAGCCAGTGGACCACGGTCTCCCGCCGGTGGGGGATCGGGTACTGGAAGAACACCTTCAGCGCCGTCCCCCACATCCGGGGGTTCCGGCTCTCGAGCCACCGGGTGACGGTCCTGGCCACGGCGTCCCACACCTCGATCTCCCTGGCGCGGCGCAGCACGTGGTCCGGCGAGACCTCGATGCGAGCGGCCCACTCCTCGGCCTGCCGGACCCGGGCCGGCGTGTCGTCCCTGTAGCGCTCCCTCAGGAACCGGGCGATGGTCCTGGCGGCGATGCGTTCGAGCTGGGTGTGCGACCGATCCTGGGGCGGACGCTGGTTGAGGTTGCACACCACCTCGGAGAGGAGGTGCTTCAGCGGCTGGTTCCAGTTGGTCAGCGGGCGGATGTCGGCGAAGCTGAACAGGCCCCCTTCGGCGGAGACGGAGTGGCAGAGCGTGCTCAAGAAGTGGGTCTTGCCGCCGCCCACGTCGCCGACCAGGAGGACCCCCAGCGGCGCCTCCGGCGTGCGGTGGAACCGTCCCACCAGGCTGACGATCCGGTGGACGAGCTGGCCGTTGATCTCGAATACGTCGGCCAGCCGGTCCCCCCAGGGGTCCCGGGAGGTGCTCGTGCGAAACGGCGAGCCGGGGCCCTGGTCGGTCTTCAGGTGTTCGATCCAGCGGGCTCGGTCCATGGTGCAGGCGTCCTGGGGCTGACGCCAGTCATGATAGATCGATACGAGCGACGCTGCACCCTATTTGATCGGCTCCGCGGGGGGACGGCGTCGGGGCGGCCCTGGCCGGTCCGCTATGTCGGCCCTGACGTGGACCACGATCTCGGGCCCCCGGAGCGACCCTCCGGAGCTGGTGAACCGCCTCGCCTCCCGGTAGCGCGACAACACTGCGGCGTAGCGGCGCACCTCGTCGGGAAACCGCTCCGGGGCGGACCGGAAGGTGTCGATGACCTGGCCCGACGTGATCACGAGCGGGGGCCGGGTCGTGAGCCGGTGGAGCGCTCCCACGTTCTGGACCGGGTAGCAGTGGGTACACAGGATCACGGAGTGCTCCTCGATCGCCATCGGGGTTCCCGGCGGCACGTTCGCTTTCACCCACTCGCTCGCCACGACCCGGGTGCTCGGAAGCCGCACCTGGGCCTCCAGGCCGATGACGGCCAGCGCCGGCACGGCGGCCAGGCCGATCGTGGCCACGATGGCGAGCCGCCAGGCCCGGCCGCTCCTCCGGATCAGCGCCTCGGAGGCGCAGGCC
Organism: Candidatus Rifleibacteriota bacterium; assembly: GCA_016213885.1. Classification (GTDB taxonomy): domain Bacteria; phylum Muiribacteriota; class UBA6191; order JACPRK01; family JACQZM01; genus JACQZM01. The sequence continues at coordinate 26,922 of JACQZM010000163.1, forward strand.
GCTCCGATCGCCACCAGAGGCGCCAGCGGCACCACGTACCGGTACGAGCGGTTGTGGGCCAGGGAGAAGAACGTCAGGTAGCCGACGAAGAAGGTGACCACGATCAGGCCGGGAGCCAGGGTGCGCCGCACCCGGCGGTCCGCCGCCACGGCGACGACCAGCGACCCCGCCCCGGGCACGGCCAGCGTCGCCATCCCCACCAGCGCCACGATCGCCGAAAGCGCAAGAAGCGTCCGCCTCAAGAACAGGTGGCCGTCCCTGAACTCAGGGGGCACCTGCGCAAAGCCGTCCCTGGCCTTCCAGACGAACTCCCAGCCCCAGGCCCACCAGGCCAGGGCGACGGCGAGCCCCACCACGGTCAGACCGACCGCGGCCCGGGCGGTCCCGGAGGCCCGACGGCGGTCGGGCGGGATCGAGAGCGCGATGGCGAGGACCACGCAGCCGTACACCAGGAGGCCCGGCCACTTGCTGGCCGTGGCCAGCCCCGCGGCGGCTCCGGCCAGCACCGCATCACGAGCCGAACCGGAGAGCAGCCTGATCGAGAACCCCAGGGTCGACAAGACGAACGTCGCAAGCAGCAAGTCGGCCCGGACCAGATGGGAGACCGCCCAGTGGGACCGCGAGAGCGTCACGAGGAGACCGCCGAAGAGCGCCGCCCCCGGCGAGAGGCCCAGCGCCAGCGAGAGCCAGACGACCGCCGGAACCACGGCGGCGCCGGCCAGGGCGGACAGGATCCGCGCCGGCACCCACTGCGTCTCGGGGTGGTCCGCGCCGTACCGCTCGAACCGGGCCAGGTCGCTCCACCGGCCGGTCAGGCGGCCCGCCGCGTACTGGACCCGGTAAGCCAAGGCGAGCGGGTAGATGTAGGTGGACGCTGGCATCTGGTACCAGCCCGGGTCGAGCTCGCCGGTGGCGACCTTCATCGCCGCCCGGACGAACGGACCGCCGTCGTTGTCGAGCACGTAGGGAAGGTCGGTCGTCACCCCGCTCAGCCGCAGCGGGATCGAGAGAACCGCCAGGACGAGGGCCAGCCCGAAGGTGCGCCGGAGCCCCCAGGGCTCACCACCGGGCCGCGGATCGGGCAGGGACTACGGCTCCTTGACCCAGACCGTGAAGCTGGGGCCGAAGAGGCGCTCCTTCCAGCCGGGTCCGGGCTGCCAGTTCCGGTCTCCCAGGGAGAGCGTCACCCGGCCGTCGATGCGGCCCACGTACCGGCCCTGGTCAGCCACGAGGATCTCCAGCTTGCTGGCCCTGTTGATCCGCATGGAGTGCCTGAGCTGGGCGAGCTTCTGGATCGTGTCGTGGCACTGTTCACCCCAGCCGTAGAAGTGGTCCCAGAAGATCGTCGGGACGCCGGGGTGGGTGAGGATGTAGGCGTAGCCGGCCAGCACCTTGTCGCCGGGGAACGGCCAGTGCTGCTGGGTGGAGCCGGTGTCGTGGTTGTCGATGAAGGTGACGGCCCGGTCAGGCCACCAGCCGAGGAGCCCCGCGGCCTTGCCATCGGCGTCCTTGAGCCTCCAGAACTCGTAGTTGCGGAGCGCCTCCTGGAGGATCCCCTTGGTGGTGAAGTCGAACGCCAGCGACGATCCGGCGGTGCCGTCGATCCAGTCGCACAGCTTCTGGCGATGGGCGTTCTGGATCGGGAGCAGGTAGGCGTTCGAGTAGTCCAGGGAGGTCCAGTACTCGCCGACGGCAAACTCCGGCGACGTCTTCTCGAGGTACTCCTTGACGAACTGCGGCCCGTACCCCTTGACGTAGTCGAACCGGAACCCGTCGAATCCGACGGTCCCCTTGAGCCACTTGAGCCACTCGACGAGGTCGGCCCGGACCTTCGGGTTGGCGTGGTCGATATCGGGAGCGGCGCCGAAGTCGGAGCCGGAGTCGGGCTGACCGGTGCCGCCGGTGTCGCCCTGGACGATCGCCCACTTCTCCCACATGGCCTTGCCGCTGGGCGGGTGGAACACGTTCCATTGGCCGTTGTCCTGGTGGGAGCCGCACCGGTGGTTGATCACGATGTCGGCCAGGCAGGTGACGCCGCGCTGCTTGAACCGGGCGAGGCACTGCTTGAGCTCGTCCTCGTTGCCGTAGAGCGTCCGGTTGTGGTCCAGCGCCTCGCCCTTCCCCAGGTCGTAGTAGTCGCCGGGCATGTACCCCTGGGCCGAGACGGACCGCGACGGGGGCGGGAACCACACGTGGGTCACGCCGGTGGTCGCCAGGTCTTCGACCTTGGTCTGGACGTGGCGGTACCAGACATGCTTCTGGCCGTTCACGTTGGCGTCCCAGGTGAAGGCCTGGAACAGGATCTCCGTGGGGATCCGGCGCTCCCGGGACGCTGTTCTCGCGTCCTGGGCCATGAGCGACCCCGCGACGACGAAGAGGAGGCCGAAGCAGATGAGCAGCCTGATGGTGTTCGTGATCTTCATGATTCGAGAAAGGGATGACCCCGGGTTGGATCGAACCGTACCCGCCTATATTCTAATGGAATAGCGGGAAACGTCAACCGACGCGAATCGGCCAATCGGCCAGGATCCCCCGCCTGCGTCGCGAGGCTGGACCCGTGTTCAGGCCTTGGCCTGGATCGTGACTCATGGAGGACGTGGAGGGGATCCGGTTGGATTCGCGCTCGGGAGGGAGAAGAAAGAGGAAGGGATCCGGATTGAGGTCGCGCTCGGGGGCGCGACTCGGACCCGGCGAGGCGCCGGGTCTTGCGACTCGGACCCGGCGAGGCGCCGGGTCTTGGATGTGTGGAAGCCGCTTGACGCCGCATCAAGCGACTCGCTATTATGAGTCTAAGCGAGTCGTCAATGGAGTCGACCATCGTGAAGCAACTGACCGTCAGAGGCTTTGACCCGCAACTGGAGAGCGCCCTGCGCGAGCTCTCCGAACGTGAGGGGATCTCGCTGAGCCAGGCTGCGGTGAAGCTGATGCAAGCCGGGGCGAAGCTCAAGGACTCGAGACGTCGCCGGGTCATCGGTGACTCTCTGGACCGCTTCATCGGCACCCTGACCGAAGAGGAGGAGCGGGAGTTCCTGGCAGCCACCGAGTCGTGCGCTCAGGTTGACCCGTCGTTCTGGGAATGAAGCTCCTTCTGGACACGAACGTCTACGTCGCCTTCCGGAGGGGGCATCCCGGAGTCGTCGACATCGTGCGAGAGGCGGAGTCTCTCGTCCTTTCGGCGGTGACGGTCGGGGAGCTGCTCCTGGGCTTTCGCCTCGGCGCTCGTTTCTACGAGAACCTCAAGGCGCTCGAGGAGCTTCTGGATTCCCCCGGCGTGACGTTCGCGCCGGTGACGTTCTCGACCGCGGACAGTTTCGGTCTGGTTTCCGCGGCCCTCCGCCGCAAGGGGGCGCCGATACCGACGAACGACATCTGGATCGCTGCCCACGCGTTCGAGACCGGCAGCCAGCTGGTCACGTTCGATCGGCACTTCGAACACGTGGACAACCTCGCCAAGCTGATCCTGTGACGGTGGCTCCCCAGGATCCCCCACCCGTTCCACGGAGCTCGGCTTGTGATCAGGCGGCGGCTGGATCCAGGGTCACGATGCAAGTGGAGGGAGGAACAGGCAGAGGAAGGGATCCGGTTGGATTCGCGCTCGGGAGAGAGAAATGAGGAGGGGATCCGGATTGAGGTCGCGCTCGGGGGCGCGACTCGGACCCGGCGAGGCGCCGGGTCTTCGGGGGCCATACGACTCGCTCGTCACTGCTTCTTGAAGGTGACGTTCCGTCCGTCGCCGACTCCGACGAGGTCGTCGGGGGTCGAGAACTGTCCGTCCGGACCGGCGCTCACGAACTGCCAGCCGATGCCCGACGGCGCGGACTGGACGACCCTCATCGGCTGATGCCAGCCATCTTCCAGGTACCGGGCCTCCCAGTCCTTGGTGTCACGGAGCTCTCGCAGGTCCGGCGACAGCGGTTTCACGGATTTCGGGGGCTCCTCGACCTTGGCCTGGATCAGCAACAGCCGTTCATCGGAGAGACCCTGGTACTCCCGGATCTTCTCTGCAAGAAGAGTCATGTGGCCCTTGGTCATCGATGCCGGGTGCAGATAGACCGGATTGCCCAGAGGCCAGTAGGAGGCGAGAACGGTCATCAGACCCGCGATGTAGAGCCCGGTCGCGGCGACGGCCCACCGGCGCCCGGCTCCCCGGGGAACCGGCTCGGGCGCCGGTGGCTCACCCTTGCTGAAGCGGCGCGTCACCTCGTGGGTGAACGCCACGAAGGCGAAGACCACCAGAAGACCGGCGGCGACCTGTCGGTCATCGGAGGTGAGAGACCCGGCGCCGGCGACGAAGAGGAGCCCCAGGAGGCCCAGCGCCAGCGGCCCCAGGATCCAGGCCCGGGGAACGACGCCGAGCCGGCTCCGGAGCAACGCGGCCGCGCTGACGACCAGGAGGCCCACGGCCAGGGTGGGTCGCAGAGGCTCCGGGATCGCGGCGGTCGCGGCGGTGTAGGCCAGATGCAGGTACGGCCTCTGAACGGGGACCTGGCACTCCCGGATGACTTCCATGGGCAGCTCCACCTCAGCAGGAGACGCTCTTGCGACTCATCAGGTCCGGCTGTCGCGAGATGATCCAGAAGCACTCGACGATGGCGTTTCGCCAGTCCTCGCAGTGAGGCGAGGGCGCATCGAGCCTGCCGCTCGTCTCCCGAGCCTCTCCGCGGCACCCGCCCAGACACCAGAACCGCACGAAGCAGTCTGCGCAACCGCCCGAGAGGTTGTCAAGGGTGATGGCCTTCCGGAAGGCCGACAGGGGAGCAGAGCGCTCCCATGCGCGCCGGAAGTCGAACCGGTCGGATCGAATCTCTCCGAACCGAAGCTCCGGGGTCACGTTGGCGATGCACGGGTAGAGAGCGCCGTCGGAGCTCAGGAGCACAGTCTGGCTCCCGGCCCCGCAGGAGGCCCGCTGCCAGGAGAACCGGGCCGTGTGGAAGACGATGGAGAAGAAGTCCCTGCCGGAGAGGCGGCGGAACCGGCTCTGATTCGAGAAGAGCTCCCCGGCGGCTCTCACCAGGCCGACCAGGGACGGCGGCCCGGGCCCCCGGTTCCTGGCGCCGCCCACGACCTTGAGCGGGATGAACCGGGCCTCCGCGACGCCGAGCCGATCGGCCAGGGCGTAGAACTCGGGGAGCAGGTGCTGGTTCTCCCGGTGACAGACCATGCTGACCAGGGTGTGGGCGCCCTGGTCCACCAGGGTGCGCACCGCCGCGATCGCCCGGTCGAACGTGCCGGGACCGCGATGGCGGTCGTGCTCTGTTGTGGTCGGTCCATCGATGGAGACCTGGACCTCCAGCGCTCGATCCCGGGCCGCCCGGGCCAGTTCCGGAGTGACGTGCTGGCCGTTCGTGGAGACCAGCGGCAGAAAGCCGTGCCGGGTGCTGTGGGCGGCCACGTCCATGAGCTTCTGCGGCTCCAGGAAAGGCTCTCCACCCAGGATGACCAGGGTCGGCTTCGCGGAGCACAGCGGCCGGATCGAGCCGAGGAACTGGCCGATCTCCGGGCCGGTCAGTGGTGATCGCTCCGGGAGCGCCAGCCGCGGCTGGTGGTAACAGAAGGAGCAGCGAAGGCTGCAGGCCTCGGTGAGGTTCAGGGCGACGTTCTCGATCCTGGGCGGCTCCTGGGGGTCCGGGTCAGGCCGGGGAGAGCTCGGCGTGTCGGCGAACACCAGGATCCCGGGTCGCATGAGCCGCTCGACCAGATCGAGGACCTTCGCCTCCTGCTGCCTCAGGCCCGGCTGCCGCGCGAAGATCTCGCCCAGCGTCGACCCGCGCTCGAGCCCTGTCAGAAGCTCGTGGGCCTCGGTGTCCACCACGATCCAGTGAGGGACCCGTCCCCACACGAGCAGCACCTGGTCGCCCCTGCGGGCCGCCAGGTCCGCCGGGCAAAGGGTGAACCGTCTCGTTTCGAGTCCCAGGATCCGGCTCTTCAGACGCCTCAGGAACGACACGGTGGGAGTCTAGCACGGGGGACAGAGCCTCGAGGGCGCTTGGCAGGCACGTGCGGATGGCCTTGTCGCGGCAGAAGGGGAAAGATCCCGGTGGGAGAAGGCGCCACGACTCAGGGTCGTGGCCGGGATCGTGGTGCTGCGCGAGACCTCGGCGACGTTGACGATATCGGCGGTCCTGAGCGCGAGCAAGGTCAGGAGCCGGCTGAACTCCGGAAGGTGGGCGAGCTGGGAGAGCTCCCTCAGGTCGCGCTCCACGTAGGTCTTCCGGTAGCTGTCGAACCAGGTTCTTCGACCGGCCGCAGTCTTCATCAAGACCGGCCGCGGGTAGCCGCCCTCGCCGATCGAGGCTTTCACCTCCTCGAGCGCCTCCGGCGAGCCTCGCTGCGGCCATCGAGAGACAGCCTCGGCGGCTCCCCTGACTTCGAACAGATCGGCGAGGACCGGCGAGGAGCCGACTCCGCTGGTCTCGGCCCAGGCGAACGGGTGCAGCTCATGGACCGCCACCCGCCCGGCGAGGGTCTCCGAAACGCTGGCCATCGTCAGCACGTTGGCCGAGCCGGTGAGCAGGAAGAGTCCCGGTCCGGGCTCCCGATCGACCCGCAGCTTCACCGAGCGCAACAGGTCGGGCACTCTCTGGATCTCGTCGAGGATGACCGGCAGCGGCAGCGCTCTGACGAAACCGTCGGGATCGGACCGGGCCGCATCGAGGGGAGAGAGCTCGTCGAGGGTCACGTAGCGGGCGTTCCAGCTCTTCGAGACCAGCGAGCGGGCGAGAGTGGACTTGCCCACCTGCCTGGCACCGACGAGCAGGACGACCGGGAACTCCCGGAGCGATTCCCGGAGCCGATGGGCAAGGAGTCTGGGTTTGAATGGTGGAAATTCCGCCACGACATGGAGGATTATACACCATGGTCAGGCCTGGAAGAGGCAAGCGCCGCTGAACGTTCCAGGTTATGGTACAATCGTACCATAGATGAGTACGATGATCTCCCGGATGCGGGTCTCTGAAGCACTGTTCGCGCCGGCTCGCCGCCGGTTGCTGGCTCTCTTCTTCACGAACCCGGAGCGGCGATATCACGTGCGCGAGGTCATCCGGCAGGTGGGTCTGGGATCGGGGTCGGTCCAGAACGAGGTCGGACGGCTCCTCGCTGCCGGTCTGCTCGAGGTTTCGCGGGAGGGACGGCAGGTGTATTACCAGGTCAACCGGACCTCGCCGGTCTTTCCGGAGCTTCGCGGCCTGATCCTCAAGACCGAGGGTATCCAGCAGGTTATCGAGTCCGCGCTCCGACCGTTGGCTGACCGGATCACGGTCGCGTTCATCTACGGGTCCTTCGCCCGAGGAACCGAAACGCACTCGAGCGACGTGGACGTTCTCATCGTCGGCGACCTCAGCCTGGATGACGTTGCAGCGGCCCTCGGGCCGGTGCACGATGTTCTCGACCGGGACATCAACCCCTCGCTCCTGTCGAACGTGCTCTTCCGGAAACGGCGCCGGGCCGACGACTCCTTCCTCCGGCGCGTTCTCGAAGGCGGCAAGATCTTCCTTTTAGGTGATCAGGATGTCCTTGAAAGACTGGGCTGAGAACGGGTGGCTCCAGCGGCTCGACTTCGATCGCGCCGACATCCTGAAACTGCTCGAGGCGGTCCAGAGGGACCTCGACACGGCGCGGCTCCCGGGGCTGCATCCCGACTGCTTCAAGGTTCTCGACAGTCTCCGATTCACCCTCGAGATCGACTCCAAGTGCAGCCGGAAGCTCGACCTCTGTCGGAAGAAGCGGAATGCGGGAGTCTACGAGCAGGTGGGGGCTGTGTCGGAGGAAGAGGCGGCGGAGATGGTCGAGATCGCGGCGAGTCTTCGAGTGGCCTTGCTGGACTGGCTTCGCATCCGCCATCCGGATCTTCACCCGGGCTCGTGAGCCGGGTGACCGCAGTGGTACTGCGGGTAGGCGAGAGTCCACTGGATCGGCCCGGTGTCTCCCGCGAGTTGCATAATTTATGCACCCAGATTATTCTGGGAATATGAGAACCACCATCTCACTGAGCGATCGGCTGGCGAAGCTGGTTCGTCGGAAGGCCTCGGAGCGGGGCATGAGCGTCAGCGCGTACATCGCCGAGGTTCTCGACGACGCGGTGAAACGGCACGAGCCAGGAGAGGTCAAGCCGTTCCGGCTGGTGACGGTCGACGGTGGGGGCCCCATCGGGACCGTGGACCTCGACCGCCCCCGCGCTCTGTTCGTGACCGAAGAAGAGGACGCCTACAAGAGGTAGCCATGCTCTTGCCTGACGTCAACGTCCTCGTCCACGCCCATCGGGCCGACTCGAGCCCGGAGCACCCCGCCTATGCGTCCTGGCTCACGCGGCTGGCCACCGGACAGGAGCCGTTCGCGCTCTCGGTGCTGACGATCGCCGGTGTCGTCAGGATCGTGACCAATCCACGGATCTTCAAGCGACCGTCCACGCTGGAGGAGGTGTTCGACTTCCTCGGACACCTTTCTGCAAGGCCGAACGTCCGGATCGTGGCGCCGGGACCGGCTCATCTCGAGATCTTCGAGCGACTCTGCCGGGAGGCCGGCGCGGTCGGCAAGCTGAGCGCGGACGCCCAGCATGCCGCGGTGGCCATCGAGCACGGGTGCACGTTCGTGACGACCGACTCGGACTTCGACCGGTTCCCCGGACTCCGATGGGAACACCCTCTGCGGCCGCGGCCCGGGGGACGCTGATCCGGGCGCGCCCCGCCCCTGCTGGTCGTCCAGCCGGTCGCAGCGGCAGGGGCAGCGAGGTGAGCCGTGTGTCCCCGGAACCGTCGCACGGCGTGATCCGTCCTCGAGATGACCGGGTTCTTCGTGGGCGCATCCGATACCGACACCAGCTCGAGAGATCCTTGCGGACAGAGGGGCACCCGTTCACAATGTGAAGTCGATGAAGCGACTCAGGCGGTCCGATCGCCTGACGACGGTCCGGATCCGGTGCTGTTGTCGAGACCTGGCGAGGCTCGGTTCGATACGCTGCAGCGCCACCGCCATGCTCTGCATAGGCAGCCAGACCGAGGATCTCGACGATCGTCTGTGGACGGTGCCGATGGGACAGGTGCTCCAATGACCCGGGAAGCGCCCAAGGGGTCGAACCGACTGGCCCGGCGTCTCATCCGCGATCGACTGCTGGGTGGCCTGGGCAGCAATCGCCGGTGACGGCGGGCGCGACTCAAGGGGCCTTGAAGCACTGGGCTGGGTTCTCGTGGGCCAGTGTCTCGAGTCTCGCCAACCATCGGTCGAAGCGAGGACAAGCCGCCCGGATACGCGGAAGACCCGTTGCCTCGACGGCCAGAGGTCCGTGCAGGGTCTTCACGTATCCAGGGATATGGTCCGCCAGACGCTTGGAAGGAGCGGACTCTTCACCATCGTCGATATCTTCCGGGTTGGAGCCAGCCAGGCTTTCACGCAGGCTTTCGAGCCCCTCGAGATCGTCCTCGGCATCGAGCAGGGTGTCCATGGAGTCGAGGCTCGCGAGCACCAGCGCCTCGAACTCGTGGCGCTGGAGGTAGGGTATGAACCGAGGATCGGACAGTGCGGCGCCCATCTCCTGCTCCAGGTCGTCAGCTCGCCGGAGGGTGTCCGCGGTGGACAGGTGGATTTCCAGCCGAGGGAAGTCATCGGGCAGTCGGTAGAGGTCGAAGAGCGTCGTGAACCTCACGCCGTAGCCCGACTGTTCCATCATCAATCGTCGAAGGTCCCGGAACCATTGCTTCCAGCGACCTCCTCCGCGATGCTTCCTGCCGGTGAGCCTGTCGCGTCGTGTGGTCACGATGATGGGCGTCACAGGCACGTCAACCTCTCGCAGATGGGGGCGGAGGACCTGCTTCACGAACGCCTCCTCGGTCTGCCCCTCGACCAGGACATACAGGCGCATCAGGGGCGCCCCCCGAGGATGTTCTTGTCGTAGAGCTCCGATAGCTTGTAGTCCTCGAGCCAGCTGGCAAGCTTGGCCGGCTCTAGCCGGCGGAGGTGAGTGGCGCCTCCTTCTCGCTCCGCCACGACGATCTCCTCCGGCTCGAAATGGTCGAGCAGCGCAGGAGACTGTGTTGCCAGGAGCACCTGAGCGTGGGCGCTGACGGACCGCACCAGACCGGCCAGGATCGCCAGCGCGGCGGGGTGGAGACCCAGCTCGGGTTCGTCGATGCTCAGGAAGGAAGGAAGACTGTCCGTGGGCTGGGCGAGCGCTGTGAACAGGGCAATGCCGCGCAGCGTGCCATCGGAAAGATGGTGCGGGCCGAACAGCTGGTCGCGTTCATCCACCCAGTCGAGCCGCACAGCAGAAGTGTCCGGGTGCGCCGGATCTACGAGCGCCGGCTGAAGCTCCTTGATGAAAGGCGCCACGCGACGGACCAGCAGAAGGATGCGTCTCCAGGCTGTCACGCGTGAGTGAGCGTCACTCGTCGCGAGAGACCGCAGATAGCCTGCCAGGTTGCTTCCGTCGGATCGCAGGCATCGATCGTCCTGCTGTCCAGAGTTCTGCCGAAGAGGGGAATTCACTGAGGTGTCATGAAAGTGGAAGAAGCCGACGGCGGCCAGAAACTCCCTGACAGTCTTGCCGATACCCTCCACCGGTGTGGCCACGGTGTCTTCCACGACCGACTCGGTGTGGCCGCTGCCCAGTGACTCGACCCTGAAATCGACGACCCCTGTGGATTTGTGCCCGACCGTCTCGTCGAGAAACAGTGGCGTGTCACCGGCGGCATATCCCAGACGAGCCCCGTACAGGCAGGCCCCGGACCTGTCCTCGAACTCGAGCCGGAGCTCCAGCTCTCTGGTCACCTTGGGCCCGTAGTGCAGCAGGGCGGACATGCCCCCCGCCTCGCCGACGAATCGCCGAAGAGACCGGGTCCGCATCAGAGCGACCATCCGCAGCGCCGACAGCAGATTCGTCTTTCCTGAACCGTTGGCGCCGATGAGCACCGTGATCCGTCCGGGCCGCAGATCGATCGCCCGCAGCGAGCGGTAGCCTTCCACGTGGATGCGAGTGAGCGCCATCTGTCGACTCATGGGACCTCGTTCCGTCCGCCGGACTGTCTCATCCAGAGAGACTTCCAGCCCCGGAAGAACCAGCCGCATGATATCTGGGGCAGCTGGCCTGCGCAACAACCGACGGAGTCGTCCAGGACTGTCGCTCCGGATCCTGAGTCCGGCTCGTCCCCGCCGGTCGGCCCGGCGGCACCGGGCGGCGCCGCCTCCCCCGGTTCTCGGCCAGGCCCCGACGTTCTGCCTGGCCCGGCTCGCCGGCTCGGGCACCAGCTTCGACTCGTTCCGCGGCGACCGCGTGGCGATCGTCACGCCGTTCGTGGAACGCTGTCCGGACTGCATGCCCCGGGTGCCCGCCCTGGCTGGGTTCTCCGAGAGGTTCGCCGATGACGATCGCGTGCGGTTCTGCACCGTCACCTTCCAGGGGACCTGCAGGACGACGGAGCAGTTCGTCGGCCACCACCGGATCCGGGGAACGGTCTTTCTCGACGGCAATGGCGAGGTCATGTACCGGTACCGGGTTCGCACCCTGACGACGTTCGTCGTGGACCGTCAGGGCCGGATCCGCTACTCCGGTCCCCCCGACCCGGCCGCCGTCGACGAGGTGGTCGAGGCGCTCCTCGTCGAGCGCTGAACTCCGGCCGCCAGGTCTCCAACAAGCAGGGCTGCAGACTCGGTTCGGCAAGCTGAGCGCGGATGCCCAGCATGCCGCGGTGGCCATCGAGCACGGGTGCACGTTCGTGACGACCGACTCGGACTTCGACCGGTTCCCCGGACCCCGATGGGAACACCCTTTGCGGCCGCGGCCCGGGGGACGCTGATCCGGGGGGCGCCCCGCCCCTGCTGGTCGGGCTGCAGCGGAAGCGATTCGGTACGCTGAGACAAGAGGAGGTCTGTCCGAAGATGCTCAGCCGTCTTTTCTGCCCATGGCTCTGGTGCGTGACCGCAATGCTGGCTGCATTCGGATGCGAGCAGGGAGGCGGAGGCGGCGCCGTCTGGGCAACCGAACTGGTCACGGGCGCGACGCTCACGCAGGCGCAGTACCAGCGCCTCACCGTAGCCCATCGCCCGGCGAGGGCATTCACCGAGATGAGGCCGCCGGCCTCGCCCAACTATGCCTCAGCCGAGTCCTGGGCGGCCCTGTGGCCGAGAACCGACGAGGCCGACGTTGCTCCGCCGAACTCAGTCTATCCGGAAGCGCAGGGCGCCGCGGGAATCGATGTCTTCTTCGTTCATCCGACCTGCTACGCCAAGCCGGATTCCTGGAACGGCCCGATCGACGATCCGGACGTGAGGCACTCGGTCTCGGGAATCATGATGTACCTGGCGAGCGTGTACAACGCCGGCGCGCGCGTCTATGCCCCGCGCTACAGACAGTTCGGCCTCTACGCGGTCCTCGAAAAGCAGACGATATCGGGCCTGCTGGCCATCGATCTCGCCTACTCCGATGTGCGGCGCGCCTTCGACCACTACATCAATCACTACAACCAGGGTCGCCCGTTCATACTTGCCGGACACAGCCAGGGGAGCATTCATGGCAGCCGGTTGCTCCAGGAGAAGATCATGGGGACCCCGCTGCAGTCGCGCCTCGTGGCCGCGTATCTCATCGGAATGACCATTCCGAGCAGCCTGCCGGGCATCCAACCTTCGACCTCGCCCACCGACCTGGGCAAGGTCATCAACTGGAACTCCTTCACCACCGAGGGCAGCACGACGTTCCTGACGGAGGACGTCCCCATCTGGGTCGGAGATGCCTATCGGAAGGCCAAGGGAGTAGCTTCCGTGCAGGTGAACCCTCGCTCCTGGAGACTGAATGGCGGGAAGGTTGCCGCTCTGGACAATCCGGGCACATTGCCGGCGAGCGCCTCCAGTACCCTTCCAGCTTGCGTCCCCGGCGTGACCAGCGCCGATGCCTCCGGCAAGGTGCTGATTGTGGACAAGCCGGCCATTCCCGGCTTTGCAGGGGATGGACCCTCCATGCCTCTCCTGAATGCGGATCTCGGGGATTTCCACAACTACGACTATCAGCTTTTCTACGAGAGCATCAGGAAGAACGTCCTCGACCGGGCGAGGGCATTCCTGACGAAACAGAGAGGTTCTCCCCACGGCCACTGACCATCCACGAACAGTGTGCCGGAGCTCGCGCGCTCGAACGCTCCCCTCAAGAGCGGGCTTCTGTGCGACGGCTCTGCACAGAGAGCAGATCGCTACGCTGTCCCGGTCGCTTCGGGTCTCGAGAGGTCCTCCACTCGGTCTCGTGGGCGGGCTGAGGGAACGACCCTGAAGACCAGGGTAGTGGACGTCCAGGCACCGCGGTCACTTCCAGTGGAACTCCACGGTGTGCTCGAGGGTGTCCAGGATGAGCTTGCCTTGGCCCAGGACATCCATGCCGATGAGGCCGTCGATCTCCAGCTTTTCTTCGAGGTCATGGACGCGGACCTCGTGATCAGCCAGGATTCGTCCGAGGACTCCCACGCTCGGAACGACGACGCGATAGCCCAGATTTGGTCCTGTCGGTCCCCGGATACGTGAACTGCCAGAGGCACGATCCGCCGTCAGATCGATCGAGGCGGCGAACCCGGAATCGAGAATGGTGACATTGCTACCGGAATCGACGACCAGCCGACCGCGCCCAGTGCGACCCAGTGGCCCTCGAATCGCCACGGCAATGGTGGACAGCTCATCCCTCAGCTCGATCCGCGTCCTCCAGATCGACGGCATAGAGCCCTCCCATCACCAATCCGCGGCGCATCCGGCCGGTGTAGATCACGAACCACTCTTCGTTGATCAGTCGCAGCCGCTGATAGAGTTCCTTCTTCACGGAGCCGTGGTCACGGACAACGCCGTTGGTGGGGATGTCGCCGTCAAGTTCGTAGTCGACGAGTACGACCCACTCGTCGGGGTACTTCTGCTTGATCTCTTCCCAGGGGAGCTTCTCCGTTGCCATCTTGGCCCTCCTGATGCTGAAGAGAGTATAGCACCCCAGGGACAGCCTCAGCCCTGGCCCTTCCCACCGGCTCCAGCCGTGGAGGTTCGGCGGTGAGCTGCTTCGCCACCACAACTCCCCGCCATGCAGAAAACCCCGGGTCTTGCGACTCGGGGTCTTCTCTGGTGAACCCGTTCTGGCTGGGTCTCTACCCTATTTCGGTCGGTTCACTCGTGGTGCGTTCCTTCGCTGACTTTCCCGTGGTTTTCTGGGCCACGTCTACTCGCCCGAGCGTTTCGCACGACCTTGCCGATGCGTTGATCTCTGCTTCGTGGATTCTGGATTTACTCCAGAATCTCGGCGCCTTCAGAGACCGTGTCGCCTGAGAGAACCGTTATCGGCTCTAGTTCTCCGGCCCGGATAGCTTGGGAGTCCTTGCCATCCTCCAGCTTCGTTTTGTGAGGGTACTCTTCGGTGTTTCCACCGACGAGCCCTTGCAAGTCCCTCTCGTCCACCTCGACCCCGAAGCCGGGGTCCCCTGGGCTACCTTCTGTTTTTTCTCTCTGGTGTCCGTTTCGATCCGGAGAGCTACTCCGGACTTCTTCGGTCCTCGAGATGGGCCAGTTCCCACGGGCCTGCTGGCCTTGCCCTTTCGGAGATCTAGATCTCTTGCTGGGCGCTCTCTCGCTTCTTGCTCATCCCGGCGGCTCCGCCGTTTTCGATGTGCCTTTCGCTTGAGGGCCGACCAGGATAACAGGCAGGCTCTCGAACGTCAATGACTTTCAGAAGTTTTTTTCTGCATTCGCCGAAAGACCCGAACAGGGAGCCTCTCCGAGCCTCGCAGGCTGTCCACGAAGATCCGGCTGGATCGGGCAACGCATCAGCGTCTGCCGTCCCGGGGGACTGCCTGAGTCGCCTCACGGCTTCCTCCTTCCACCTCACGCTTCCGGCCTCTTCCTCCCCGCGTCCCCTGCCCCCCCGTCAGGCTGCCAGTGTGGCCGTCCATCCGGTCCGGAGGGCATACTGTTCCCATCATGGGGGTCCAGACGGCCGGCACGTGCCGCGTGTGCGCTCAACCGGTGGCGAGCGATCAGTGCACGGTCTGCCCTCGCTGCGGCGCACCGCATCATCAGGACTGCTGGGCCTACAACGGCGGATGCACGGTCTACGGATGCGACCCGTCGGTCTGGGAGCGCTCCGCCTCCGCCCGCGGGCAGCCACGCCGGTCCGGGCGCTGGTTCAAGCTGGGCGCTCTCGCCGGCCTCGTCGCGGCCCTGGCGGGCGGCTTCCTCTGGTACGGCCGGTCGGCCCGGCGGCCCCGGGCGGCCGCACCTCCCCCGGTCCTCGGCCAGGCCCCGACGTTCTGCCTGGCCCGGCTCTCCGGCTCGGACACCAGCTTCGACTCGTTCCGCGGCGACCGCGTGGCGATCGTCACGCCGTTCGTGGAACGCTGTCCGGACTGCATGCCGGGCGTGCCCGCCCTGGCAGCGCTCTCCGCGAGGTTCGCCGATGACGATCGCGTGCGGTTCTGCAGCGTCACCTTCCAGGGAACCCACAGGACGACCGAGGAGTTCGTCGCTCGCCATCGGATCCGGGGAACGGTGTTCCTCGACGGCGACGGCGAGGTCATGTACCGGTACCGGGTTCGCACCCTGACGACGTTCGTCGTGGACCGTCAGGGCCGGATCCGCTACTCCGGCCCACCGGACCCGGACACCGTCGACGAGGTGGTCGAGGCGCTCCTCGTCGAGCGCTGAACCCCGGCCGACCCGACCCGGACGATCAGCGATTGAGCACGTTCACCGGACAGGCGTCCGGCCGGACGAACGCGAGCAGCCGGTGGTCCAGCTCGTCCTGGGTGCACAGTTCCGGGCGGCCCCAGTTGGCCAGGGCGTGGCTCGGCACGCCCTTCGATTTGAGCCAGGCGTGGGCGTTGGCCACGGATCCGGAGACGAAGACCAGCGCCGGCAGCAGCGGGCGGGGGAGTTCGCAGCTTCCCACGAGCGCCCCGGCGAGGGTGCGGACGTCCTGGTCTCGACCGTGGAGCCAGAGAGACATGAGAAGCTGGACCACGCTCTTCACCGGGTCCTGATCGCCCGGCGCCACGGCGAGCCACGCCCGGACCAGGTTCGAGCTCCTCGAGATCTCCCGCGCCACCGGCTGGTCGCAGGGCGGCAGGTGACCGGCGAGCAGCTCCAGCGCCCGCATCAGCTCCGCCTGCGTGGCGCCGAACAGGTCAAGCCAGGTCAGGAGCGCCGCGGCGGTGCCCAGGGTGATCCCGTCGTCCAGCCTGAGGATCCGCTCGAACGCCGCCCCCGCTGACTTGCCCTTCGCGGACGTCGTGACCAGGTCATGGAGGATCCGGGCGGTGATCCGGAGATGGTACTGGTAGTTGTGGACGATCTGGCGCAGCCGGTCCCTGTCGGGTCCGGCACTCTGCACCCGGTCCACGATCGACGCGAACGCCTCGGCCGCCACCGGGCCGGTCCTGGCCCGGGTCGCGAGAACACCGATCTCCTTGACGAGCGCCAGCTTCCTGCCGATCGGCGTGTCCGGGAACGTCACGCCGGATGTAGAGATCGCCCTGGTCACGCGATCCAGATCGTCGAGACCCGCCTGTGGCTCCGCCTTCTGCAGACTCTCCCACCCGCGCTGTCCCCTGGATTCGATCACATCGATCGCCGCTCGGTGGAAGTCGGAGCGCGCCCCCTTCCCGTAGCGACTCTGTGCGTCGCCGATCATCTTCCGGCCCTCGGCGACCTCTCCCAGACCGGCGGCGTTCAGGCCATGGTCGAGCATGGCCCAGGCAGCCCAGCTGGACGCGGCGCTCCGTCCACGCTGGAGCGCCTCTTCCCTGTTCTTGCCGGCGCTGACGAGCCGGTTGACCAGCTCCAGCGTCATCACGTATCGCTCGAGGCCCGGAGGGTCCGTGGCGATGAACCGATCGAGGACCTCGGATGCCTGGCCGAACTCGCCCATGAAGCACAGGAGCTTGACGAGCTCTCTCGCCACGCCGATCGACGACGGCGAGCTGGCGAACGCTCGCTCCAGGATCGCCCTGGCCCCGGAGCGGTCCGCCCGGTAGCCGCGCTGTTCCGCCAGCACCATCGCGATGTGCGGATTCGCCTGATGCCGCGCATCGGTCCCCAGGAGCAGCTCGTGACGGCCGAACTGCGTGTTGAGAGACGCGGGAAGCGACACCCGGGCTATCGTGTCGGCCTGCTGGGTCTTCAGGAGCCTTTCCACCAGCGCCTGGCTGCAGGCTGTCCGGCCGGTCTCTCCGGCGATCCGGGCGGCCTGGGCCACCTGGCCCGGATTGTCCGGGAACCTCGAGAGCAGGTACTGGCCGATCGTCCAGACGTACCGCCCATCGACGGTGTGGCTCAACGAGGCGGTGCTGTTGAGGTTGAGCAGGCCGGGCATCCGGGAGATCGCCACCGTGGCCGACTCGAAGATCGCCAGGCTCCGGAGCCCCGTGACGTTGGACGACATCGTCGGGTCGCAGAGAAACCACTGGAGATCGGGGTGGCGCCACTCCTGCTGCGAGACGACCTCCTTGGCCAGCGGGTCCGGCTGGCCCTGCCGGGCGTACTGCCGCCGGGCCCTGTTTCTCGCCCACAGGCTGTGGAGCAGGCTGTCGGCCACCTCCTCGAGGACGACCCGCCGGGCGAACGAGCGGCACCGGACCGCCGACTCGGAGAGCGCCCGGGCGAGCGGGACCACCGGGGAGCCCTGATTTCCGCCCGCGAGCAGCCGAGCAGGATCGAACCCCGGGCCCGACGGTCTGGCCTTGATCGCCGCCAGCGCCTCGGCGGGCACGTCGGAGCCGAGCCACGGGGCCACCTCGGCGAGCTCCGAGAGCGGCATCGACGCCGTCATCGACGCCGTCATCGCCAGGGTCGAGAACTCGCCCAGCGTCGCGAGGTACGGCCAGGCCACCGGCATCATCTCCGGGTCGATCGACCACTCCAAGAACCTGGGAGCCAGGGTCAAGTTGGTGAGCTGCACCGACCGCTCCACCAGAGCCAGCAGGCGCGGCAGCGCCCAGTCGGCGGGCTTCTCCCGCGGCAGGTCCTGGCTCATCAGCGCCTGGTGGAGCACGGCAAGATCCGTGAACCCGGCCGGAGGCGGCCTCGCCGCCAGCAGCCAGAAGTCGCCCGCCGCGGCGGCCGGGGCCAGCCACCGGGCGGCCGCCGACTCCGGAAGCTCGGCATAGGCGACGTGCTCCACCTTGGGGCCAGGACCCGGCAGATGTGGGGGCTGCTGCTTCGGAGACCGGACGCCGGCGGCGCGATCGGCCACCGCGGCGAGCGCCAGCGCCTGGGCGGCCCGCGGACCGGCCAGCGCCGGAGCCACCCGGTGATCGACCAGCGCCCGCCAGGCCAGGGCGTGGGCCGCCCGGGCCAGAGCCGCCGGCGACGCCGGCCCAGGGCCGTCGAGCGGCCTGAGCGCCGCGGCCAGCGTGGCGATCCCGCCCGGTCGGAACGGCTCCTTGGGGTCGCCGCCGCCGGGGGGGCGCTTGCCCGCAGGCTGCAATCCCAGGCTCTCGAGCAGCACCGGCAGATCGTCCAGGGCGAGCTCGCTGCCCTCGTCGAGTCTCATGGCCCCCGGCCTCGCCGGCAGCACCCTGAGCGTCTTCGAGCCGCCGGAGCCACGGGCCATGACCCTGTACGTCCCCCCGACCTGTCCGGGCCCGGGCAGCTCCCGCGAGAAGGTGACCTCGACCCTGAGCGGCTTCTCCCCGACCCCTGGCGACGCCTGAGGGTAGACGTCCCACTCCTTGGCGAGCCGCCGGTCCGAGGGGTCGAGCGGCTGGACCCGATGGCCGTGCAGGTGGGTGAGCCCGGCGATGAGCGCCTCCCTGTACGCGAGGAGCGGCACGATCGGGCCCATCCACGCGAGCGGCTCGTGAAGCGCCTCGTCTTGCCACGGGGGGCCCGGAAGACCCTGGGCGTCCGGCGGCGTTCCGATCGCGGGATCCGGTTCGGCCCTGCCGATCAGTCGGGCCAGCTCGTCGGGGCCTGCGATGACCGCCGCGAGCCCCAGCCCCACGGCCGCGAAGATCACCAGCCGGTTCCTTCTCGATCGGGCCGCCTGCAGAGCAAGTTCGCTCTCGGGAACGCCCACGGTCTCCCCCTTTCCAGGATCCGGCGCCTCGCCGGATCAGAGTCGCAAGACCCGGCGCCTCGCCGGGTCCGAGTCGCGCCCCCGAGCGCGACCTCCAACCTGATCCCCTCCTCATTTCTCTCTCTCGAGCGCGACGTCAACCGGATCCCCTTCACTTCCCCCGTGAGTCTCGATGCAGGCCCGGGCCCGGTCACAGCCCAGGATCCGCGAAACGAGTGGGGAAACGAGGCTTTCCGAGGTCTCGTCGAGCCAGTATACCGTCGCCAAAGAAGCGGTCACAACAGCGCGAGGGCGCCGGGCGACCGCGGGGATCGAAGGTCGTGGGGACCAGGGCGCGCCCTCGCCGGAAATCCCTGGCCTCGACCCGCTGCGAGGCCTTATAATATCGCCCCGCACGAACGCGATCCGTTTTCAAAGGCAGGAGGGGGAGGATGTTCAGGTTCCCCATCATCGCTCTGATCGTCGCTCTCACAGTGGCTCAGGTTCCGGCTCTCGCCGACTCGTTCTGGCTCGACGGCGAAGGCCGGGTCTTCACCATCGACTCGTACGGCAGGATCGCCATCGACGGAAGCTCGACGAACTGGTACCCCGATCGGTCCAACCTGGACCTGGTGGTGACCCGATCAGGAGACGCCGTCTACACGAACAGCTACGGCCGCCTCTGCCGGAACGGCTCGGAGCTCCACTACGACTGGATCCGCCCCCATTACTTCCGGGTCGACCAGGACGGCAACATCTACACGGTCCACGACTGGGTCGGCGACAAGATCCAGAAGAACGGCGTGGACACCCCCTACGAGATCGCCAAGGGATCGGGCTTCGTGATCGATCCGGAGGGCCGTCTGTACTACACCAGCGCCAGCACCGGGAACCTCTGCATCGACGGTCAGGACACGGGTCGTCGCTTCCAGCGCGACGATTTCAAGGTCGGCGCCGGCGGGCTCTACTACGTGAACCACTACCCGAACCAGCAGCACCGGTACTGGCTCTACCGGTTCGACGTGACCACCGGCGCCCACCAGCACGTGGCCTGGCTCGCGACGTACCGGGCCTTCGACCTCGACACGCGGGGCAACCTGTGGTTCGCCGACTTCGGCTGGGCGATCAAGAAGAACGGGGTCCCGACCGGCTGGCGCGCCCCGACCATCCACCTGGACGGTGCCTGCAACGTCTACACCAAGAACTCCCAGGACAGGATCTTCCGCTCCGGCCAGGACACCGGGTACGTGGCCAAGGGCGTCTACGAGGTGGCGGCCAACGGAGACGTGGTCTACGTGGCCGACCCGAGCGACCGGGAGCTGTACCGCAACGGCCAGGCGCTGGGCATCCACCTTGGCTCCAAGGCGCCGGTCCCGCCGAGCGCTCCCGACGCGGACTGATCAGCGAGCGCCAGCCCCGGCCGGCGAACCGGGGAGCGGGCCGTCCAGGTGCGAGAGCGCCAGACCCTGTTTCATGGCCTGGCCGATCAGCCGGTCCCGCCCCGCCTGCAGCGAGGCTATCCCCTGACTCGTGCAGACCGTTCGGTCCACCGCCGCCCAGATCCGGTCCGCCACCTCGATCGCCCGCCCGATCTGCTCCGGCGACGACGACCGGTCCGTGGCCAGCACCACGCAGCTTCCGAACACGTTCACCCACGTGTCCATCACGGTGGCCCGCCAGGTTCCGGCAGGCATGGGGCTGCCCACGGCCTGGCCGGCCAGCGCGAGCACGACGAGCCGCGCCCTCCGCACCGCCGGAGACATCGCCATGCTGTCGTCGTAGAGCGACAGTCGACTCTCCGACGCCTCCCGGCTGGTCAGGGCGTGGCAGGCGAACTGCAGGCGACAGAGCAGCCCGTCGGGAGACCGGGTCCAGGGGTCGGTCAGCTCCCCCAGCAACCGACCCACCGTGTCGAGCGCTTCGGCCCGGCGGAGCCGCTGCTCCCTTCCTCGGTCGAGCTGGCTCCGGATCTGGGACGCGAGATCCAGGGCGAAGCACCGACGCCATGGGTCGCCCGACGCCGACTCGACCACCGGCAACAGCGACTCCAGCTGCTTGCGCACCAGAGCTCCGTGCCTGGCCGGGAGCATGTAGCGGCAGCCGTTCACGACGACGGTCGCCACGGCGTCGAGCCGGAGCCAGATCGGACCGCGCACCCCGGCCCGGTCGCCGGTCCGTACCGCTCCCCGGACCATCGAGAGGGCGTTCGTGAGGGCCGGCATCACCTCGTCGACGTTGGTGACCACCCTGAGCTCGGCGAACGTCTGGCTGAAGGCGCCAGCTCTCGAGAGCTTCACCGAAGTGTTGAACCGATCGATCTGCTCGCCGATCTTCTTGCCCAGACGCTCCATCTCCTCCGACGCCCCGCGGGCGGTCCGGTCGGGATCGACGGTGGCGGTCCACCCGGCCGTGGGAGCGGGCGTGGCGCCGGCGGTCGTCGACGGGGAACGGCTGAATGCCAGGAAGACCGACGTGATCGCCACGACCGTCGCGAGCCCCGCGGCCGCTCCCAGCGCCCGGCGTCTGAACCGGCGCCGCCTTCGCGACCCCGGAGCCCCGGGGTGAAGCGGCGGCGTCTTCACGATCCGCCCCTTCGGGATCGTCCCGGAGACCGACGCCCGAGTCCCCGCCTGCTCGACCGCCGCGACGTTCTCGAACCGGTCCGACCAGCTGTCGCCCCGGTCCGGCGACCCCGAGGAGGGTGCCGGCAGGTCGCTGACCGTGGCCATTCCCAGCAGGTTCGCCGCCGGCGACAGCAGCTCCCGGGCGGCCTGCGCCGACGCCGGGCGGGTCGCGGGGTCGGGCTCCAGGAGCCCCCGGATCGTCAGCCGGAGGCTCTCCGGGCACCCGGCCCTGGCGCTGGCCGGATCGGCCGCCACGAACCCCGGAGGGATCGCCCGGCCGGCGTTGGGGTGGGTGCCGCAGAGCGCCTCGTACAGACACACTCCAAGGCTGAACAGATCGGACCGCGGCGTGGTCTCGGCCCCGGCGAACAGCTCCGGCGCCATGTACGGCACGCTCCCCACCAGCATCCCCGGTGCCGTGAGAGAGACATCTCGCTCCGATGCCTCTCCCCGGGCCAGTCCCAGGTCGGTGAGGACCGAGGTGCCGTCGCACCTGAACAGGATGTTCGAGGGCTTCACGTCCCTGTGCAGGATCCCCCGCTCGTGGAGATGCCCCAGGGCGTCCAGCATCTCGACGGCGAGCCGGATCACCTCGGAGGCCGGGAGCGACCGACCGCTCCGGTCGCGAGCCAGCCGGTCGGCCAGGGAGCCGCCCTCCACGAACTCCGTGGCGATCCAGGGCGGTATCCCCTCCGGGTCGGCGGCGACGAACCGGGCCACGTGGGGGTGGACGATCCGCTCCAGAAGCTCTTGCTCCCGGCGGAATCGCGCCGCCAGCGACCGGTCCGCCGCCCGGTCCACCCGGAGCACCTTGAGCGCCACCACCCGGTCGCAGGACAGGTGACAGGCCCGGTACACGACGCCCTGGCCACCGACGCCGACGGCGGTCTCGACAGCGAATCCCGGGATCACGGGCAGCCGGTCCGAGGCCATGCGGCAGCGCCTCCCGCCCCGAGCCCTAGCTCTGTTCCGGGTCGCTGGACGAACCGAGGCCGATCTGGCCGAGCTTCCGGTAGATCGTGAAGCGGGTCAGCCTGGCGTGGCGCGCCATGGCCGACACGTTGTGACCCACCAGCTTCACGAGCCCCGAGAAGTAGCCCCGCTCGAACTCCCGCAGCGCCTCGGCGTACGCGGGCACCGCCTCCTCCTGGGCGACCGGGACGGCCGGCGCGGGCTCCGCGGCGTCGGCTGCGGTCGCCTCCGGGGGCAGGCGGGAGAGCACCTCGTGGGGAAACGACCCCAGGGAGAGCTCGTCGCCCACCTCCACCACCAGCGCGCGCTCGACGGCGTTTCTCAGCTGTCTGATGTTGCCAGGCCAGCTGTAGGCCGAGAGCGCCTCCATCACCCCGGGCCCGCACCGATGCACCGGCGATCCCATGCGGCGGGCCAGCGTGGCCAGGAAGTACGAGACCAGCAGCGGCACGTCCTGGGGCCGGTTCCTCAGCGGGCACAGGGCGATCTGGAAGACGTTCAACCTGTAATAGAGGTCTTCCCGGAAACCGCCCTCGGCGATCAGGGTCTGGAGGTTCCTGTGCGTCGCGGCGACGAGCCGGAAGTCCACGGGCCGAGGCCTGGTCTCCCCGATCCGCACCACGACCCGCTCCTGGATCGCCCTCAGCAGCTTGGCCTGGCTCGCCGGCGACAGCTCTCCGACCTCGTCCAGGAAGAGGGTGCCCCCGTGGGCCATCTCCAGCACTCCGGCCCGGTCCTCGGTGGCGCCGGTGAAGGCGCCCTTGCTGTGGCCGAACAGCTCCGACTCCAGGAGCGACTCCGGCACCGCGGCGCAGTTCAGCGGCACGAACGGCCCCATGGACCGTCCGGAGTGGCGATGGATCCACCCGGCCATGACCTCCTTGCCGGTGCCGGTCTCGCCGGCGATGAGCACCGTCACGTCCCGGGTCGCGGCGCGCTGGCACAGCTCCAGGTCCTGGCGAGCCGGGCTCTCCGGGGCGATCAGCCGTTCCACCGGCACGCCCTGGGATTCGGTCTCCTCGACCATGTGCCAGAGTCTCGCGTTCTCGCTCTCCAGCTCCTCCCGGGCCTGAAAGCTGTCCAGCAGCCGGGCCGCGACGTGGGAGACCGACTGAAGGAGCTTCACGTCGTCGGGCCTGAAGCTCTTGATCTTCACGCGGGAGTCCACGTAGAGCACGCCGACCAGGCGAGAGCCGATGACCATGGGGCAGATGATCACGGACTGCAGATCATCCCGGGCCAGCCGGGCGATGCTGGCGGCCGCCGTCGACCCCTGCGCCGGATCCAGCTCCAGGAGGAGCAGCGGCGATCGATCCCGGGCCACCTGGAGGATCAGCGACTCCGACACGGCCAGCGCCGGGTTCGCCCCGTCGACGCTCCTGGAGAACACCCGTCGAGCCCTGGCCCGCCGCAGGTCCACGGAGTAGAGGAACCCACGCTCCGCGCCCACAGAACACAGCAGCGCTCCGAGCAGGTTCGCCAGGTACGACTGGCTGGGCAGACGGATGTCGAACCCTTCGAGGAGAGCGGCCAGCACGTCCAGTCCGGCCCGGCTGACGATCCCTCCGGCCTCGACCCCGGGCGCCGATCCGGTCTCACCCTGCTCCAGCACGATGCGGTACGGGCCGACGGCGACCTCGTCGCCGGAGTTCAACCGCTCCCTCTTGACCGGCGCTCCCCGGACCCTGACCCCGGACCGCTTCGAGAGATCCTCGACGAACACCGCGCCCTCGACCACGACGATCCGGGCGTGACGGCGGCTGACCGCGGCGTGCTCCAGGCAGACCCCCGCGTCGGGGTCGCGCCCGATGATCAGCTCCGGGCCCTCCAGCGGCACCCTTCGAGGCGCCATGCCCGGCCCGTGGACAACGACGGATAGCGGCATAGGATTGAGGCGGCGCCAGCGGCCCGTTCACCGGGGAGGAGCGAGCGCGATCGTCGGCCGTCCGCGGCAACGCGCATTGCGTCGAGCCGAGTCAGCTTAGCTCCACCGGCCAGCGCTCCGCAACGACCGACGATCCCAGACCCGGCGCCTCGCCGGGTCCGAGTCGCGCCCCCGAGCGCGACTTCAATCCGGATCCTCTCCTCTTTCTCTCTCCCGAGCGTGACCTTCAACCTGATCCTCTCCACTCCCTTGGTGACTCTGCAGCCAGGCCGAGGCCTGATCACAGGCCCGACTCCGCGAAACAGATGGGGGATCCTGGCTCCGACGCCCGGCCAGCCCCTGATCCCGGGCCGATCCGGTCGAGACGTGCCAAGGACCCTACCTGGCCTCGACACCGTCCATGTCGGGCGAGGCGGCCGGCGGGATGACCCGGGGGGCCAGCGAAGGGCCGTCCACGACCACCTGGTGGCTCGTCACGGCGTCTCCCTCCTGGACCGCCTTCACGTCGTCGGCCCGCTCCTCCACGCTGGCCAGGAGGCCCGTGACCGGTCCCTGCCAGCCCAGCGGGTCCTGGACGCCTCCGGGCACCGGATCGGCCGGGAAGAGCGTCGGGTTCTTCCCGTTGGCCGAGGTTCCCGGGACCTTGCCGTCCTGATCGATGTCGATCTCCACGGTCCGCCCGGCCGTGGCCTCGGCCTCGACGAACGCGGCCTGCTGCTCCGTCACCAGGATCCCGTCGGTGACCCGGGCGATCGTCTTGTAGACCGAGACCTTCAAGGCGGGGTTGTCGTGGCAGAACCCCTCCAGGAGCTGGGCCAGCGTCTCCGGCTTCCGGGAGGAGAGGGTCTTCAGCACCAGCCAGCTCTGCTCCCGGCCCAGCGCCTCTCTCAGCCGGGCGAGAACGTTGGCCACGGCGTACTCGGACCTCAGGAAGTCGTATCGCCCCCTGGGCTGCCCCTTTCTGGCCTGGAGACCCTCGACGTAGGCCCGGGCCCGCTCGAGGTGAGCGATCTGGGCGTTCGCGCCCAGCTCCTGGGCGAGCGCCGTCCAGTCAGAGTCCTTCATCCCCAGCTTGGTCGCCGTCTCCTTGAGCCCCTTCATGAAATCGTCCCGGGAGGAGCCGAACGGCGGCACGGTCAGCGGCTTGTCCGTGGCCAGCAGGCCCGCCGCGATGAGCCTGGCTCCCAGCAGGTCCGCGGTGCCTCGGTTCAGCTTCTTGAGCACCACGCCGACCGTGGAGTCGTAGTTGATCCTGTTGGCCTCGCCGGGGTACGACTCCTTGGGAGAGCCCACGACCACCATGGAGTTGGCCTCGGCCCAGCCCTCGACGAAGGCGAACTGGGGCGTGGACAGGGTCGCCAGCGTGTGGGAGTTTCCGTTCATGTGAGGGGCCGTTCCGGCGCCCTTGAACCCGTAGAGGCCCAGGGCGGCGAAGTTGATGACGTGCCCCAGCTCGTGGGCCACCGTGTCGGCGATCTCCTGCTGCAGGGCGTAGCGCTGGCCGTCCTGCACCAGCCTGGCGACCGTGCCGACGTCGTGGGCGTTCCAGAGCTTCTTCCCCTCGAGGCCTCTGGAGTCGAGGTCCCTGATCACGGCGGCCGAGAGCCACTCCACGTAGCTCTTGCAGGGCAGGGCCGAGGCGACCTGGCCCAGGTCCATGGGCGCGGAGGCGCCGATCGTGAGCCGCATGCTCTTGAGCACGTCGCGGTCGAACTGGGCCTTGTCCCCGTTGCGCCCCTTCTTGACCGCCTCGGCGTACCAGGCGCGGGTCGCCTCGATGATCTGCCGGTTCACGTCCGCGGTCTCCTTGGTCGCGGTGTTGGCCTGGCTCGAGTGGTCCATGGCCTCGCCCATCAGGAGCATCGGCGCCGTCACCGGCCCCACCTTCTTGCCGTCCCTGGTGTAGCTGATGGTGGCCCACGGCTGGGCGTACGCCCAGGTGCCCTTGGGATCGAGCAAGACGTAGAGCGGCTGCACCTTGTCGGCCGGCGTGCCCGCTGCCAGCTGCGCCTGACGGTAGAACGCCGCCTGGGTCTTGAGCCGCTCCGCGCGGGAGGCGACCAGCTCGGCGCCGCTCACTCCGGACAGCTTGGCCCTGTCCAGGCTG
>JACQZM010000163.1:53526-132964 GCA_016213885.1 Candidatus Rifleibacteriota bacterium
CCGGCGCCTCGCCGGGTCCGAGTCGCAAGACCCGGCGCCTCGCCGGGTCCGAGTCGCGCCCCGAGCGCGACCTCAATCCGGATCCCCTCCTCTTTCTTCTTCCACCCGAGCGCGCCCTCGATCCGGATCCCCTCCTCAGGTCCACCGGACCAGTTCGATGAGCGAGCAGCGGCCCGGTCTATCGCCCTCTCCACAGGATCGCAAGCCACATGACCGCGCCGTCCTGTTTGGGCACGTCCTGCTCCAGCAGCATGGACCTGTGGTAGGCCAGCTCGATCCGGAGGTGGATCGTCCCGGCCGGCAGCAGCTCCGGAGGGATCGAATGAGAGACCACGGCGCGCTCCTCATGCGTCGGCCTGAGCTGTGCCAGGAGCGTCCACCGCTGGCGGGTCCGGGGCCTGTCCCGGGAGATCATGACCCTGAAGCCGCCGCCGGAGCGACACTTGTGCAGCGCCGCCGCGATCTCCACTGCCGCGGGCCGCGCCGGGACAGCCAGCGGCAGCGGGTCGGGGTAGGTGTAGACGCTCTGGCCGAGCGGGTCGAGCGCGCCGTCGTCGGCGCCGTCCCGGAGGTCGGAGAACGCCGCGAAGTAGAACGGGTCGCCGTCGGGCGAGACGACCACGCTGGTGGCGGGAAGAGCCGGAACGTCCCGGTACTTCTTCTGGTTGGCCCCCTCCAGGACGAGCGCCAGCCCGGCCAACGGACCGGCGCCGGTCGGGCCCAGCACCCGGGAGCCGGCGAGCTGGCCGTACCGGTCGGAGACGAGCTGGCGCCACAGCGCCGGGAGCTGGAGCATCCCCCGGGCGGCCGTGGACTCCAGCTCTTCCAGGTCCTGGGCGAGGGAGTAGAGGGCGAACTTGTCCTCGCCGGCGACCTGGGCGCTCTCGAACACCCGGTCCTTGATGCCATGGAAACGACGGACCAGGCCGGCCAGATCGACCCGTTTGTAGCCGTCGGCAAGCCGCACCGCCCATCGGCCCGCGACCTTGCCCCGGGCCGCCCTGACCGTCCCGGGCGGCGCTCCCTTGTCCGCGGCGCCGACCAGCTCCGACGCCAGCTGTCTGGCCGCGCGGCCGGGAGCGACCGCCTCGAGCGCTCTCCTGACGACCCTCGCGGCCTCGACGAGGGTGAGCGTGGCCCTCTCGATCCTGGCGACCTGGGCGCCCTGCTCGTCCACCACCACGATCCGGTAGGTGACGCCGGGCTCCAGCCGCTCGAGCTCCACGGCTTGCGACGTATCTCGCCGCTGGGAGAGCGGCGCGGGCGCCAGCGATCCCCCGCCCGCCGGCTCCACGTGGACGCTGAAGCGGCCCGGGCGTGCGCTGTCGAACGTCAGCACGCCCGAGGAGGCGAACGGCGTCCATCGGAGCCCGGTCACCGCGTTGGGCGAGGGCGCCGTCGCCCGGGTCGGGCCGGGCGGGTCGCTCCGGCGGTCCGGCCCGGGCAGAACGGCGATCAGCGCTCCGATGGACGCCAGGGCCAGCGCCGCCCCCAGCGGCAACCCCCACCGGGCCCGCCGCTGCCGGACCGGAGGGGAAGCGGCCCGGGGCCCGGCCGCGGTCCTCACGGTGGGGCGACGGACCTGGGGCTTCCCGCCCGGCTCGGCCGCGGAGCCCGCGGAGCGGGCGAGCCACTCCTGCAGAAGCCGGGACGCCTCCGTGGCCGACCCCACGCGATCCTCCTGGGCTGCGGCGAGGAACCGGCCCACCACGGTGTCCACCGAGGCGGGAAGCTCTGGCCGCACCCGGGTCAGCGGCTCGTACTGGGCGAGGACGATCCGGGCCATCAGCGCCTGCCGGTCGTCGGCCATGAACGCCGGCTGCCCCGCCAGCATCTCGTAGAAGACCGCCCCGGAGGCCCACAGATCCACCGCGGGGGTCACGGCTCCGATGGTCAGCGCCTCCGGCGACGTGAACCGGGGGGTGCCCAGGACGAGCCCCTCCTCGGTCAGCGCCGTGCGGGCCAGGTCCCTGACCAGGCCGAAGTCCATCAGGGTCACATGCCCGTCTTTCCGGACCATGAGGTTGGACGGCTTCACGTCCCGGTGGATCATGGAGCGCTCGTGGCAGTACGCCAGGGCGTCCAGGAGCTGGGTCATGATCGCCACGGCCCGCTGCGGCGTCAGCGGCCCGTCCCGGTCGATCAGCTGCTCCAGGGAGACCGAGTCGGAGAGGTACTCCATGGCGAAGAACGGGCGCCCGTCCATCTCGCCGAAGTCGAAGATCTTGATGATGTTGGGGTGGACGAGCTTGACGCACGACTCCAGCTCCCTGTGGAACCGGGTCTTCATGGCGAGGCTGTCGCCGGCCAGGCCGGGCAGCACCTTGACCGCCACCTCCCGCTTCAGCGGCAGCTGGAGCGCCGAATAGACGATGCCCATGCCCCCGCGCCCGATCTCGAGGAGCAGCTTGTAGTCGGCCATGGTGACAAGGAACGTGTCGCGCGCCACCCGGCGCACCGTCGATTCTACACGCGGGTCGGGCCTGTCAGCGAGGGGAAGCCTCGGATTCGACGATCCGTCTGGCGGCCGCCGGGAGCGACGAGCGGTCCACCACCGCTTCGGCGAGGAGCGCCAGATCCGAGGTCAGCGTCCGGTCCGGAACCAGCTTCTCGATCAGCTCCACGGAGAGACTCCGGATCCGCCGGTCCGTCCGGGTGAACAGGGTCAGCACCGCGGCGGCCACGGCCCGGTTGTGGGCCGCCACGGCCAGGAGCCGGGCCAGAAACACGGCCTGACGGCGGACCGTCCGTCCGGACCGACCGGCGGGACGGGCCGGGGCACCGGAGGCCGCCGGGTCCGCCATGACGCACCGAGTCAACCGGATCAGAGCCTCCCGGGCCCCGACCAGGAGGAGCGGCGCGTTGTGCCGCGTGCGCAGCCTGCCCAGGAGACGCCACAGCTCCAGCGGCGCCCGGGGCTCCTGCAACGCCGTCACGATCGGCTCCAGCCTGACCTCCACCGGGCCCTGCTCGGACCTGACCACCGCCGAGGCGAGAACGGCCCGCGCCTCCCTCGACCGGGCTTCACGCACCGCCTGACCGACCCGGGCCCGGTACCCGGGATGCTCGATCCGGAGCACCAGCCCCAGGAGCGCCGTCGTGTCGTCGCCCAGCTCTCCGAGGTGGCTCGCCAGCGACTGCCGCTCCTGGCGCCCCAGGCGGCCCATGGCCACCAGCACCTCGTCCTGGGTCTGATCGGTCATCCGCCGGATCACCCGCCGGAGCGCCCCCAGGAACGGCTGGTTGGACGGCTCCGCGGCGGCCCTGGTCAGGGCGGGCAACGCCGCCGGCGCCCAGATCCGCTCCAGCGCCAGCGTGGCCTGCCGCCGGACCATCAGGTCGGAGTCGTCGAGGCGTTCGATGAGCGCCGGCACGAACGTCCGGTGCCCCACCCTCCCGAGCCCCCAGCATCCCGCGGCCCTGGACCACGGGTCGCCGGCCCGGGCGAGATCGTCCAGCGCCGTCAACGCCGCGGTGAGCGACTCCCGATCCGGGGCCCGACCGGCCAGGCCCACCGCCGCCGCCGACCGCACCCGCGGGCGGGGGTCCTTCAACCGGATCTGGAACGGGATCGCCGATGCGGCCTCCATCCGGGTCAGCGCCTCCAGGGCGTTGGCGCGCACCCTGGGGTGGGCCGCCTCCACGTAGCGCTCCACCGTCTCCGGCGGAGCGCCTACCCGGGGCAGCGAGGAGATCAGCTCCGCCTGGATCCGCGGATCCTGCTCCCTGGCCAGCGCCTCCGCGAGCAGCGCCGCCACTCCGGCGTGACGCTCCCTGGCCAGGTCCCTGATGGCCACCAGCCGTCGCTGCCGATCCGGGGCGTGCAGCATGACCCTCAGGGCGTCGAACTTCCGCGTGCCAGGAAGCGCTCTCAGACGGCCCAGGGCGCTGTTCTGCTGCTCCGCCGACCCGGACAGGAGGTTCTGCTGCAGAAGCCCCACGTACTCCCCGTCGATCTGCCAGCACCAGGTCAGACAGGCCGCGGCGAGCCCGAGGAGCGCCGCGAACGTCGCCGTCGGGGTCATGAGCACCGGGAGGGCGATCATCGCCAGGGACACGACGATGACGCCGGCGGCGTAGACGTCGCCGTAGATCTTGAGCCTGAGCTGGCGCGCGGCCGCCGGCGCCAGCGGCGCCAGCACGAGGTTGATGCAGGCCCTGTTCAATCCCTTGTCGAACACGGTGTGGACGAGGTTGGCCACCAGGATCGCCACGAACCCGGCCCCGAGCACCACCGCCGCGGCCGAGAGCCCCAGCACGATCGGCAGCACCGCCAGCACCCGCCCCGGGGGGAACCAGGAGAGGAGCCGGGCGACGAGCCCGCTCTGGATGATGAAGATCGTGAGCTTGGCCAGCGAGTCGAACCGCCCGAGGAAGCCGGCCACGTCGGTCAGCGACGTGTAGCGCAGCGCCACCGCCTGGTTCAGCTGGTAGTCCACCAGGTACTTGATCACGGCGAACCCGAAGCCCAGACAGGTCATGAGGCGGACCAGCGAACCGGGGGCCAGCGCCCCGGGAGCGATGTCGATGTCGAGGTCCCCCTGGACCGGCCGGCTCGACCCGGCGCTGCCGGCGGGGAACGCGAACTGGAGCACCACCAGCGACAACAGCGCCGTGGCCGCGCCCAGGGCGAACAGCGTTCCGATGCCGACGAGCCGGCTCAAGGGGCCCACGGCCAGGCCGACCAGCACCTGGGCCAGGAACCCGCAGGCCATGATGGGAGGCGACCAGTTCTTGACCTCCTTGAGCACGAGCCGCCCCTCCAGGACGTTGAAGAAGAGCGTGTAGGCGAGGATCGGGTACGGGACGGTCACGGACAGGATCGTCAGGTACGCTGGAAAACCGCCGTCGGCGCCGATCAAGGCCGCAGCCAGGAGGAAGCCCGAGTGGACCGTGAAGTACCCGACCATCAGGCCGAAGGCGCTGGTCCCCTCGAGGCGCCGCAGCACCGCCGAGAGGCCCAGGGAGAGGAGGTACCCCCCGAGGAACGTCCAGGGCAGGTGCTGGGCGCCGCACTTCTTGACGAACAGCGTCATGGCCGCCAGGTACGGCAGCAGGGTGCTGGTCTGGTTCAGGGCGTAGGCGGCGACGATCGGGGCCAGCCGCGGGAGGTCGGCCCGTCCGATCCCGGGAAACAGCGCCGCGAAGATCCGGGTCACCGTCGCCGGACCTCCCGCCAGACCTCCTCGATCAGCTGGTCGCGGTGGAGCCGCTCCGCCATCCTGTTGAACGCCGCCGCGGCCTCACCCAGCTCGTCCTCCCGATCGAGCGTCACCCGGTGGGAGAGCACCCCCTCTCCCACCCGCCTGATGCCGCTCACCAGCTGGGCGATCGGCCTGAGCAGCCGGCTGGCCAGGAGGATCGCCCCGGCCAGCCCCAGGGCGATCGCCGCCACGACCGCCAGGACCGCGGGCCACGTGAGGTCTTCCATGGGCGCGTACGCCACGGAGCGGGGCAGCCCCACCAGCACCCTCAGACCGGCCGTGGAGAGCGGCTCCTGGATGACCAGGTCTTCCCGCCCG
This sequence comes from Candidatus Rifleibacteriota bacterium, assembly GCA_016213885.1. Classification (GTDB taxonomy): domain Bacteria; phylum Muiribacteriota; class UBA6191; order JACPRK01; family JACQZM01; genus JACQZM01. Next base: position 59,049 of record JACQZM010000163.1, read on the forward strand.
TCGATGACGATGATGCCCACGCTCCTCGAGCCCAGCGGCGCCAGCGACCCGGCGGACCGGGCGCGGCCCTCGACGAGACTTTCCGGCGCCGGCCCGGTCAGCGCCAGCACCCGGTCGTTGACGTCCAGCACGGCGATGTAGCCCTGACGGCCCGGCTCCAGCCCCTTGATCCAGGCGTTGATCTGGTCGGATACGGCGTACAGGGCCAGCGAGAGGACCTCGACCGGCTTGCCGTCGGCCCCGGCCACCGGCAGCACATGGGCGATCTGGGGCCGTCCCGTGGTGGTGTAGAACACCGGGGTGAACGTGGTCTTGCCGGAGGCGAGCACGGCGTCGGCCGCGGCCGGGAACGGCCCGGGGTACGACCGGTAGTTGACGCCCCGCCGGCTGTGCCCTTCGTCTCGCCCCTCCCGGTAGCGGGTCAGCACGAGCGTCCCGTCGGCCTCGAACAGGTAGGCGTTGGAGAACAGCGCCCCGAAGTCGAGGAAGTGATCGATCAGCTTCTCCCGCTCGGCCGGGCTGGCCCGGGTCGCGGCGAGACGCTGGGAGAGAGCCTCCGCCGACCGGGCGCCGCGGGCCAGCCCCTGCTCCAGGTGCCGGCGCACCGCCTTGGCCAGAAACCGGTTCGACCGGATCATCCACGCCTCGAGCACCCGGCTGCCGCCCGCGTACATGACCGCCAGGCTCAAGGTCGAGACCAGGCCCACCACGGCGAGGAAGTACCCGAGGATCTGGACCTTCAGGCTTCGGGCAGGGTGCACGGGAGACCACCTCGAGTCGGCTTCGACGGATCCAGGCTCGGCGGGCAAGGTCGAGGATCCCGATCCCCCTCGATCGACTGATCGGCCGAACCGACCCGGCTCATGAGCTCGTCGACGCTTCCGGGTGCCCCCGGGGCTGTCCGGGATAGCAGGTCCGAAGAGAAACTGTCAAGTTGCGTGAACCGTGGGCCGTGTTAGACTTGAAGCGTATGACAAAACCATGGGTGCTCTTCACCGTGGCTCTCGTGATCTTCTCCCTCGGTTGCGCCAGAGAATCCTCCACCTCCGCTGCCGGCGGCGCCCAGATCGGCAAGCTGCAGGTCGTGAAGGGTTCGGCCGTGGTCACGCACGGCGCCCAGAAGACCACGTTCCAGTCCGGCGCGCGGGCCAGCGTCATGGTCGGCGACACGGTGGCGACCGGCCCTGGATCGGAAGCGGTGGTCCTCGCCTCCAAGCAGGTACACCTGTTGGGCGAGAACTCCCAGCTGAAGTTCGAGACCGTCGCGACCGACGGGAGCGGCGCCGGGCGGGTGAGCCTCCTGGAGGGGGTCTCCACGTTCCTGCTGCCGCCGAGCCCCGTCCAGAAACCGCAGTTCGAGGCGGCGGCCAACTCCGTGGTCGCCGCGGTTCACGGCACCATCTTCCAGCTCGAGCTGAAGGGTGGCGACGTGCAGGTGACCGTGGTCCGCGGCGAGGTCGAGGTACGCCCCGACCAGGGAGCGCCGCCGGTTGCCGCCAAGCTGCTCAAGGCCGGCGAGCGGGTGCTGGCCCGGGCCGGCAAGATCGAGAGCGCTCCGGCCTCGGCCGACGAGGTCGGCAAGATCCGCACCGAGGTGCTGCTCAAGAAGCAGATCCTGGGCGCCGACCTCTCGACGTTCTAGACCCTCGAGCCGGCAGGCCCCAGGCTCTCTAGGTCTCGTGCGCCAGCGCTATGGCCCCGCGTTCGACGGGATGCCGCAGCTCGTGGGCTCCGGGGCGTACGTGAGGTTGCCGTCGGCATCGTAGTTGGTCGGGGGCTGGACGAACACCTGGCCGCACCGGGCCACGGCCGGATTCAGGCTCTGGGCCAGGTTCACGACGGCGGAACAGAGGTTCTTGCTGCACTCCATCGCCGCCTTGGCCTCGGCGATGAGCTCGTCGGCCTTGTCCTGGGTGGGACCGGGCGCCGGCGACGCGGCGTTCATCTTGTCGGCCATCGCCTTGAGCGTCTGCTCGCAGCTGTCGATCCGGCTGGTGAGATCGTTCCGCGCCGCCTGGGTCGCGTCGAGCCCGGCCAGACAGGCACACGCGTCCGCCTGGGTCGGGCAGCCGGTGGTGGTGCAGCACTGCTGGTAGCTGGTCCTGAGCGCGTTGAGCTTCGTGTCCAGGTAGGTGCCGAAGACCCCCCTGGCGGTCCGGACCCCGTCCAGAGCGTCCTGGAGGTCCCTTCTGGTCTGGGCCAGCAGGTCCAGCGTCTCCGGCTTGGCCGGGCCGTTGTCGGGCGGGTTGGTGGTGGGGAAGCCAGGCACCGTGGGCGGGTCCGACAGCCCGGGGCCGCTGATCCCCGACGGCAGCGGCGACGGAGAGGCGCTCGGTTCCGGGGCCGGGATCGCGGAGGTGAGCCGCCCGTCCAGCGGCAGACCCAGCTGGGTGAACGGGCCCGACGGGCTGCCGCCGGCGCTGCCGGCGAGCTGGTCCCTGATCCCCTGGTGCCACGGCGCGTTGGCGGCCCTGGTGTCGATCAGCTGGTTCACGTGGTTGGACACCGCCCCCAGCCCGGCCGCGTTGTTCGGCGTGCCCGGGTCGAGCAGGGTGAAGAAGTCGGTCTTCACCTGCCGGTACGGCGAGAGGGTGAACGGATCGGCCTTCAGGCGCCAGTACATGGTCACCTTGTTGTCGCCCATGTACGTGAAGACCAGGAGCTCGGCTTCGAGGTTCCTGGCGGGCACGTTGCCGATCAGGTACTCGTAGTGGCCACCCTCCCAGGTCCCGGTGTCGCTCTTCACGGAGTCCTTGAACCATCGATCGCCCCAGGGCTTGCTCTGGAGCCGGGAGACCACCCTGGAGTAGCACGCCTCGCCGACCGCCACCGCCCTGAGGTAGCCGTCGAGCCAACCGATGTTCTTGTACGACTGCTGACGCATGGTGTGGACGGCGAACGCCATGAGGCCCAGCACCACCATGGTGGCCAGCACCAGCGGAAGGACCAGGCCGCTGAAGCGACCGGGGCCGGGGGCGAACCTCAGGTGCGGGCCGAGCCACCATCCAGGACGTCTCATGGCTTGTCCTCGCTATCACACAGGAGGATCTGGAACGCTGCTTGGCTGAAGTGCTCGCGGATGAATCGTACCTTGCGGGCCGCCGCCACCAGCGGGTAGCTGGCGTTCAGGTCCGACAGATCTCGCTCCTCGATGGAGAAGGCGTGCCAGGGGTTGGGCATCCGGTCCTGGTAGAAGGCTGCCACGTCCCTCAGCATCGTGGCCAGGGAGCCGGAGTTCGGCCAGGGCCTCGTCAGGAGATCCATCTTGGCGCACCGGACGACCCTCCGGTGCGCCCCGAGGTAGACGCCGATCGGAAGAGAGGGAGCCGCCCCGGCCTGACCGGACTTGCCGATGGAGCCGGCGAGACAGTCGTTCAACCCCTGGAGCGTCTTCCCCAGCAGGGTCACGGCGAGCCGCCTCTTGTCCTTGGGAACCGGGAGCTGGTCGCGGCTCACCCCCGCGGCCAGGTCCTGCACGGCGGGGTGCATGTCCTGGAGGATCCCCAGGAGCTCCGCGGCGACCGCTTCATTCAACGTCGCCTGGGACAGCAGTGCCACGGCCCGGGAGTAGGCGCCGCCGGTCTGGGTCGCCGGATCGAGCGCCGCCACCTTCACCTTGACCGCATCGACCAGCGCCTTGGCGCTCTGCCCGAGAGCCATGAGGGTGTTGAAGCTGGCCAGCTTCCCCGTCCCGCCGGTCGCGGCCGGCGCGACCGTCTCCACCCTGTCCAGGGCGTGCCACGACACCACGTTGGTGGGGAAGAGGAACTCCATCGGTCTCTTGCGCTTGTCCAGCCAGTCGAACCTGGTCTTGAACCGGATCTCCTCGAGGCCGGAGTCCGGGGCCGTGCCGAACTCAGGGGCGACGAAGAGACCCAGCGGCTCCACCAGCGGATAGATCGCCCCCAGTCCGGGACCGAGCGCGGCGTCCTTCCCCTTCTGCATCCGACCGAACGGGGTGGCCGAGTCTTCCACCACGGCCAGGTAGGGATGGTTGCCCCTGAGCACCGTGGTGCGCAGCCGGCAATAGCTCTCCTGGGTGAACCGATCGACGTAGTGAGGGTCTTCGCTCGCCCCGAGTCGCGACTCCTCCGCGGCGAGCTCCGCCAGGAAGATCGCCTGGTAGTACGGGAACGTCTGCCTGATCGAGTCGCCGGTGGAGAGGAACACGGAGATCATGGGAAGCACGCCGACGACGATCACGATCAGCGCCACCAGCACCTCGGTGAAGGACAGGCCGCGGCGGTTCATGGCCCTAGAGCCCTGCCGCGTCCCTGTTGCGGCACCGGATCTGGGTGTAGAAGGCGTACCGCCGGTTCCCGGTCATCAGCGTCATGTGGAGTCGCAGGGCGCCGTCGGACAGCGTCGAGAACGTGAGCCTCGAAACGCCGGACATGATCGACTGCCCGGATCGGCCCTGGGGGGTCAGGAGCTCCATCTTCAGATCGTACTCCCCCTTGGTCTTGGACTCCACCAGGCTGAAGACCACGACCTGGTTCAGCTTGTCCCGGACCATGGCGTAGGGAAGCGTTGATCCCGGCTGGGGGAGCATCACCTCCATGGACTCCTGGATGGTGGCCAGGAACCGGACCACCGACCGTTGAGAGTCGGCCTGGAGGCCCAGGAGCTCCAGCTCCTGGCGGCTCATCTTCGTGCCCGCGCCCAGCAGGTCGAAAAGCGCGTACAGGACCAAGGCGAGGATGAGACAGCAGACCACCACCTCGATGACGGTGAACCCGCCCGGTCGCGCCGGACCGACCCGTGCCAACAAGAGATCCCTCCCACGAGAACCCTACTACATTATAAACAGCACCCGCTCCTGGTCGCGCAACTGGATCGACGCCGATCCTCCCTCTCCCGATCCCGTTCTCACCCGATCCGCCGGGGGGGATCTCCCCTGGATGGACCTCGTCGGACTCGGGGGCCCACATGATGAGACGCCCTGAGCGGGCCAGATGGACACCAGGCCGAGGTGTCGCGGTCGGCGAGCATCGGCCGGACGCTGCGCCCTTGCCCCGGGTCGCGGCCAGAAGGTACAGTGCCCCGGGGTGAAGACACTGGTGGGGAGCGACCGTCGATGGACCGGGTGAACCGACGGCACCTCGTCATCTTCGCGATCCTCATGGTGGCCTGCTGGGTGGCCGCCGGGATCGTGGGCGCCTCCTGGTTCCGCGCTCCCCTGGACCTCTTCCACAACCTCCTCTTGCCCCGGGCGGAAGAGGGGCGCGCCCCGCCCACGGCGCTGTCCCTCTCGTCGAGTCGCGTGGTGCTCGTGGACGTCTCCGTGGACCAGGGCGAGGGCTCGCCGATCGCCCCCCGACCCACCCTGGCCGACGTGATCCAGAAGCTGGGCGATCTGGGCGCCTGGGCGATCGGGGTGGACATCCTGTTCGAGAACCCCACGAACCCGGTCATCGACGCCAGGCTGGAATCGGCGATCCGGTCGGCCCGTCGGGTCGTGCTGGCGACCCGGTACGAGCGCAAGAGCCTCCAGGAGGTCCGTCCCCGGTTCGCCGACGCCGCCGGCTGTCTGGGCATCGCCAACATCGTCGTGGACAGCTACGACGGCTATTTCCGGATGGTCCAGCACTACTACGACCAGCCCGGGATCGAGACCCGGTTCTCCCTGAGCCTCCAGATGTCCAGGCTGATGCTGGCCGAGGGATCGCTGGACCTGGCGCCGGTGGTGGTCCGGAAGGATGGGCTGACGATCAAGGGAGCGGCCGGGGAGGCACTGGATGTCCCGTTCGATCGCCAGGGGATGAGCCTGATCCAGTACCAGGGGCCGGCGGGCACGATCCCCCAGGTCCCCTGGCGTCAGCTCGTCGGCATGACCAGGAAGCAGCTGGACCTCACGGGCAGGGCGGTCCTGGTGGGGGACACCCGGCTGGTGACCCGGGACGCGTACCTGACCCCGTTCCACCGGGGCGACCTGAGCCGCATCTCCGGGGTGGAGGTGCACGCCCAGAACCTCCTCGGCATGCTCTCCGGGTCGTGGCGACGCACCACGACGCTGGCTACCGACTGGGCCACGGCGCTGGCCGGCGTGGCTCTGGTCGCGGCCCTGTCGCGGCTGGCGCCGGTGCTGGCTCTCCTTGGCCTGGTCTTGATCCTGGTCGTCCTGACCTGGTTTGCCAGCTACCTCGCCTTCACGGAGCTCGCGGTCTTCGTGAACCCGCTTCCCGGCACGGTCGGGGCCGCGTTCTCCCTCCTGGTGACCCTGGTCCTCGCCCCCGGCGTCCGGCGGGCCCGGCGGGACGCCGCCCCCATGGATCCCCGACTGGTCAAGGCGGTGGAGCTCCTGGAGCAGGGGCAGGTGGATCGGTCCGTCGAGGGGTTCCAGGCTCTGCTTCCGGCCGACGGCACCGAGGCCGATCCGACGGTCCGGTGGGGGCTGGCCATGGCGTTTCTCGCCCTGAACAAGATCGAGCTGGCGCTGCCCCACATCGGCGGCCTGAAGACCGACACGCTGCCGCTGGAGCGCCTGTACGCGCTCGCCGAGACCCTCGAACGGATCGGAGCGCTCTGCGAGGCCGAGGACCTGTTCCGTCAGATCCTGGCGCGCAACCTGGGCTTTCGCGACGCCGCCGAGCGGGCCCAGGTGCTGTCGAGCCGCGACCCCCGGGTGCCCGACTCGCTCCGGCGAACCCTGGTGCACCGGTACACCGACATCAGCTTCCTGGCGTCCGGCGGCATGGGCCGGATCTACAGGGCGCTGGACCGGCAGCGGGAGGAGTACGTGGCCGTGAAGGTGCCGGACCTGGAGCTGTTGAAGGACCGTGACGTGAAGAAGCGGTTCATCAGGGAGACGGACCTCTTGATGAAGCTGACCCATCCTCACATCGTCCGGCTCTTCGACGTGGGACCGGAGGAGATGCCGTTCTACGCCATGGAGCTCATCGAGGGCGAGACGCTGAAAGAGCTCCTGGACCGGGAATGGCGGCTCTCGATCCCCCGGGCGCTCCGCCTGCTCGGGCCGGTCGCGTCGGCCTTGGGGTTCAGCCACTCCAAGGGGGTGATCCATCGCGACGTGAAACCCGAGAACATCCTCCTGGATGCCCAGGAGGTGGCGAGGCTCACGGATTTCGGCCTGGCGTTCCTGGCCGATCGCACCCGGCTCACCCGCCTGAGCGTCAACGTGGGGACCCCCATGTACATGGCCCCGGAGCAGATGGAGGGCAGCCCCCCCTCGCCGGCGATGGACGTCTACGCCCTGGGCGCCGTGCTGTACGAGACGATCGGCGGCAAGCAACCGTACCGGACCGACTCCGCGGTCTCCAAGCTCGTGGAGGACGCCATCCCGCTCAACGAGTACCTGCCGGAGGTGCCGCGGGAGCTGGAGAAGCTGATCCACGCCTGCCTCTCCCGGGACCCGACCCGCCGCCCTGCCGACGGAACCGTCCTCTGCCAGAGCCTCGAGGCGCAGGCAGCGTCTCTCGGCGGGTGAGCGGGCGCTGACCACCCGGTCCTTCCCCCGCTCGATCGCCGGATCAGATTCGCGCCTGAGAGCGCGACTTCAAATGAATCGATTCCACTTCCTTGGTGACTCTGCAGCCAGGCCGAGGCCTGATCACAGGCCCGACTCCGCGAAACAGGTGGGGATCCCGGCCGCCCGGCTACACTTGAGGTTACACACATGGATGTGTAGAATGAGCTCGGGTGTGAAGGGAGAGTGCCCATGGCGACGAACCTCGCTCTGGATGACGGCCTGATCGATGAAGCCCGCCGTGTCGGACAGCACAAGACCAAGAAGGCCGCCGTGACCGCGGCCCTGCGCGAGTACATTCAGCGACGGCGACAGCTCAAGATCGTTGAGCTGTTCGGGACGGTCGACTACGATCCCGACTACGACTACAAGAGGGACCGCCGGAGGCGGTGCCAGTGAATGTCCTCGTGGATACGTCGATCTGGTCGCTCGTTCTACGCCGGCGCCGGAAGGACCTGAGTCCCGACGAGCGTTCCATCGGACTGGAACTGACGGAGCTGATCAAGGAGGGCCGCGCTGTCCTGATCGGCGCAATCCGGCAGGAGATTCTCTCCGGCGTTCGCGAGAGAGCGACGTTCGATCGTCTCCGCGACCATCTGCGGTCGTTCGACGACGAAATGCTGAGCTTCGAGGACTACGAGGAAGCGGCCGCCTGCGGCAACCGTTGTCGCGCGGCAGGCGTTTCAGGGTCGATGATCGACTTCCTCCTGTGCGCGGTCGCCCGACGCAGAGGTCTCTCCGTCTTCACGACCGACGCCGCCTTCGAACGATACTCCCGCCACCTCCACATCCGGCTTCACCATCCAGCTGGTCAGAACGATAGTGCGATTCGGCCGCGGCAGTGAGCGCCTGACGAGGCGCGGTGACGGTCCAGAGATCCCGTGGTGACGGGCCTTCTGGAATTCGTCGCCAAGATCGACAAGCCAGACCTCCGGAGGCGTGACGCTCTCAAGGAGATTCGGGCCGTCCGCTGAACTCCAGCGTTGGGCATCTGGGCCTGCGGAGCGTCGAAGCGACGAAGAGACCCCGATAGACTGGCGCCATCGACGCGACGCACGGCCAGGAGCCGAGGGCCGACCGGTACGGCCTGGCGGCGCCGGCGACGGCAGGCGCGGCGCTACATCCTCTTCAGCTTCTCGCGGGCCATCGAGACGAGGGCCTCATGGAAGTGGGATTCGGTCTTCTCCGGCTTCCCCTCCGCGACCTCGTGGAGCAGGGGCCTCGCCTCTTCGTCGTCCCCGTTGTCGATCAGGGCGAGAGCGAGCTGGAGCTTGTTCTCCTGGCGTCCTGGAGCGAGATCCAGCGCTCTCCGGAAGCACTCGATCGCTTTGCGGACGTCTCTCTTGGGCCAGGGGGCTTCGCGGTAGTACCGCCCCATCGCTCGATGCCCGGCCGCGGAGCGCCAGCCCGGATCGGCCGCGATGAGAGCGTTGGCGAGTCGAACGTACGTGCCCGCCGCCCCCGTGAGGAACGCTCTCAAGATCCCGATGGCGATGGAATGGTAACCGTACGCGACGAGGTGCCACCCGATCGCATCCGGTGATTCCGGACAGAGCTCGTGCGCCCGGTCAGCGGCCTCGAGAGCCGCCTTGCCGTACTCGTCCAGCGCCTTCTGGTACTCGGGTCTCTCCTCCAGGACCGTGCCGGTCTCGGATTCCAGGAGCTGCGTCCACGCCCGGGCCGTTCGAAGAAGCGCTTCGAGGTCCCCGGGGTCGTCTTTCAGTCGGTCGGCGAGGAGCGACACGATCTTCTTCGTCGATGCCTTGGTCACCGGGCCATCGAGGAGTCTGTCCACCTCCTTGAACTCCGCCGCCCTGGAGCCACCCTTCCCACGACCACCGGCTCTTGCTCTGGTTGCCATCAGCTCCCTCGTCTTCTTCGGTCGGCCGGACCCGTTGCTCGGATCGTTCCGGGACATGGTACGACCGCCGACGTGGCACGGCAAGATCGCCAGCAGGGCGACGCCCGGGAGCGCGATCGGACGGACAATCCCGAGGACGCGGTGCCGTCCCAGCGATACGCCCGACCCTCCACGTCACCGTTCCAGGCCTGTTCCCCTGTGGCCACTCTTCCCCGCCTCTGGCATACTGTCGAGGCCATGAGACTCGCCGCCTTGCTCCTCGACCCTCGGGCGTGAGCCGGGTCTCGTTTCCAGGTGCAACGCTGCAGCGTGACGACTCGTGAGACCGCGGCACGCGGTCTCGAATGAACGTTCAAGGAGGCCCCCATGCCCGATTCTCGCGTGCACCTGACCGAGCCCCAGAAGGGGGTGTGGTACGAGGAGCAGCTCCAGCCAGGCACCGGCATGTGGAACCTCCCGTACCTGGTGCGGCTGCACCAGCCGGTGAGCCTCGACACGGTAGAGGAGGCCGCCTGGCGTCTGATCGAGACGTTCGACGCCCTCCGCGTACGGGTAAAGACCGAGGCCGATGGCGTCTGGCAGCGGGTCGTCGACGTCCCTCGCCGGCCGCTCGAGCGGGTCGACTTCTCCACGGTGGAGGGGCGGGCGCGGTGCGACACCTGGCTGGCCGGGCGGGCCAGAGCCGCGATCGGGCTCGGTGAAGCGCCCCCGGTCGACGTCGTCCTGCTGACGTTCCAGGACGGCTCCCCGGGCCTGCTCCTCAAGGTGCACCACCTGGCGGCCGACGGCTTCTCCATGGCGCTCTTGGTGCGTCACCTCGTGGAGGGGTGCCGGCGGCTGGCCTCTGGCGACGGGTCGTGGCGGCCCGTGCCGGGCCGGTCCGTGGCCGAGCAGGCAGCCGACGAGGACCGCTACCTCGCCTCGGAGCCGGCCAGCGCCGACCGGGCCCACTGGAGCGCCCTGCTCGACGGGGTGCCCGATCCGGTGTCGGTGCAGCCGCTGCGCCGATCCGTCGCCCCGGCGGTCGAGCGTGTCACGGTCCGGGTGCCTCCGGACCTGACCCGGGCGATCTACGACCACGGCCGGGAGCACCGCAGCTCCGTGGTCCGGCTGGTGCTCGCGGCGCTGGGGGCGTACCTGTTCCGGTTCTGCTCCGGCGAGGACGTGGTGATCGGCACGGCGATCTCCGGGCGCGTCGGACCCGGCGCCGCCGACGCCGTCGGGATGCTCACCCGGATGGTGCCGGTACGGCTGCGGATCGACCGGGCAACGACCTTCGGAGCGCTCGCGGACTCCGCGGCCGCCCAGGTCAGAGCCGCCAAGGAGCACCAGCTCTTCCCCCTGGGACTCATGCTCCAGGAGGTCCGGCGCCGCGGCCCGGAGCGCGACAGACTCCTCGACGTGGGCGTGTCCGAGTTCGTCGACCCGGGTCGAGAGGCCGGCGCCGACCTGCACTTCCTCTGCCCCGGGGCGGCGCCCCGCGAGCTCACGGTGTACGTGGCCAGCGATCACCAGGCCGGGACTCCCATCGAGCTCATGGTGGACTATCGCACGGACCTGTTCGGAGAGCGAGAGGCCGCGGCGCTGGTGGACCGGCTCCTGGCGATCCTCCGGACCGGACTCGCCGGGCCCGACAGACCGGTCGTCGAGCTCGACCTGCTCACCCCGTCGGAGCGCAACCAGCTTCTCGTCGCGTTCAACGCCACCGCCAGCCCCTACCCCCAGGGTCGCACCTGGATCGAGCTGTTCGAAGAGCGGGTGCTGCGCTCGCCCCGCCGGGTGGCCGTGGAGCTGGGCGACCGCTCTCTGACCTACGTCGAGCTCGACAGCTGGGCGAACCGGCTGGCTCGGCGGCTGCGCCGACACGGCGTCGGCCCGGAGGACCGCGTCGCGATCGTGGCGGACCGGAGCGTCGAGATGATCCCGGGGCTGGTGGGCATCGCCAAGTCCGGCGCCGCCTTCGTTCCCGTGGACCCGGACTACCCCCCCGACCGCATCCGGTTCATCCTGAAGGACAGCGGCGCCCGGGTGCTGGTGACCCGGCAGCATCTCAGGGAGCGGGCGCCGTTCGACGGGGTGGTCGTGGATCTGGACCGGCCACCGGACGAGGACGACTCCGCCCCGGAGCTGCTGGCCGGCCCTTCCAGCCTGGCCTACGTGATCTACACCTCCGGGTCGACCGGCAAGCCCAAGGGCGTCATGATCGAGCACCGCAACCTGGTCAACCTATGCACCTGGGCCTGCCGCTTCAGGTCGCTGACCGAGCACGATCGATGCACCAAGTTCACCGCCTTCGGTTTCGACGCCTCCGTCGTCGAGGTGTTCCCCACCCTGCTGGCAGGCGCCGCCCTGGTCGTGATCCCCGACGACATCCGCCTGTCCCCGACGCTGCTCAGGGACTACCTGGATGACCGGCGGGTCACCGTCTCGATCCTGCCGACCCTGCTGTGCGAGCAGTTCATGGAGCTGCCGGAGCCGCGGGCGTTGCGGTGGCTGTACACCGGCGGGGAGGCGCTGCGCCAGGTCACCAGGCGGCGGTACACGTTCTCGAACGAGTACGGCCCCACGGAGACCACGGTGATCGCCACGGCGGCCATCATCGACGGGCCCGGCGCCTCCCTCCCGATCGGTCGGCCCGTGGCCAACACCGAGGCTCTGGTGCTGGACCGGTTCGGCAACCTGCAGCCCTGCGGGGCGCCCGGCGAGCTCTGCGTGGCGGGGGACGCCGTGGGACGCGGCTACCTCGACCGCCCGGAGCTGACCGCCCAGCGGTTCGTGGCCCACCCGTGGAACCCTGACAGGCGGATGTACCGCACCGGGGACCTGGTGTGCTGGCGGGAGGACGGACAGCTCGAGTACCTGGGTCGCGTGGACCTGCAGGTGAAGATCCGGGGCTTCCGCATCGAGCTGGGCGAGATCGAGAACGTGCTGCGCACCCACCCCGGAGTGACCGATGCCGTCGTGGCGGACCGGGTCGACGCGGCCGGCGGAAAGTACCTGGCCGGCTACTACGTGGCCGACTCCGATCTGGCTCCCGGCGAGATCCGGGCGACGCTGGCGCGCCAGCTGCCGGACTACATGGTGCCGCCGTACCTGGTGCGCATCGACCGCATCCCGCTGTCGCCGAACGGCAAGGTGGACCGCAAGGCGCTGCCGGAGGTGTCCGGGCTTTGCCAGCAGAGAGCGGAGCCCGTGCCGCCGGGGACCCCCACCGAGACCGCCCTGGTGGGCCTCTTCAAGGAGATCCTGGGCGTCCCGGTCGGCATCGACGACAGCTTCTTCGCCATGGGCGGCCAGTCGCTCAGGGCCGCTCTGCTGCAGACGCGGATCGGGCGGGAGTTCGGAGTCCATGTGGCGCTGAAGGCGATCTTCACGGGGCCCACGGTGCGGGCGCTGGCCGTGGTGGTCGACCGGGAGGTCCGGGCGGCTCCGGCCGCCGGGATCGACGAGACGCCGCCGGCGCCCGCGGCGCCACCTCCAGCGGAGGCGGCCGCCGGCCAGGCGGCGACCGGGCCCCAGGCCCGCCCGGCATCGGCCACGGGGAGGTTCCCGCTCTCCCACGCCCAGCGTCGCGAGCTGATCACCGAGGTGATGCACCCCGGCACGGCCAGAGCCTGCCTGCCGTTCTCGGTGATGTTCCGGGGCGCCGTGGACCTCGACCTCCTGGAACGTGCGATCCACGGCGCCGTCGAGAGGCTCGACGCCTTGCGGCTGCGCCTCACGGCCCGGGGGGGCGACCACGAGCAGATCGTGGCCGAGCCGCGCACTGCCGGGCTGGAGCGGCTGGACCTGGGAGACGATGCCGACGGCGAGGCGCTGAAGGCGGTGCTGGCCGGGCGGAGCCGCCAGCCGTTCGGGCTCCTGGACACGGACCTCCACCGGTTCGTGCTGCTGCGGCGCGGCTCCGGCGGCGGTTTCCTGATGGTGCTGCACCACATCGTGGCCGATGGCTGGACCGTCAAGCTGGCCATCGAGACGATCGTGGCGGGCTACCGAGCCCTGGTGGCGGGTGGCGAACCGGACTCCACGCCGACGCCGTCGTACCGGGAGTACGTGGCCTCCGAGCAGGCCTACCTCGCGTCGGACTGCGCGGCATCGGATCGCGACTGGTGGCTGAACAAGCTCGGCGACATCCCCGAGGAGGTCGTGCTGCCGTTCTGCCGGTCCAGGGAGTCCAAGGTGGCCGCGGACAGCCGGTGGTTCCGCCTGGACCCGGGGGTGACGGCCCGGATGCTCGCCCGTTGCGAGGCCGCCGGGACCACGCCGCACGGTCTGGTCCTCGCCGCGACCTACGCCTGGGTGGCGAGACTGACCGGCCTCGAGGACATCGTCGTCGGCACCCTGACCCACGGACGGGCCGGGCCCCGCGAGAAGACCCTGGCCGGGATGTGCGTCAACGCGCTGCCGCTCCGTCTCGCCGTCACGCCGGCCCTCCCGATCGGTGCGCTCGCCCAGGTCGTCGCCGCCGAGCTCAGGGCGACGCTGAAGGGGCATGCCCGGTACCCGTTCGACCTTCTGGCCATCGACCTGCGCCGGCTCAACGGCAACCGGGCCGTGAGGCTCCTGAACGTCGTGGTGGTGGGTCAGGATTTCCCCGGGGATGCGGAGTACACCACGGAGTACCACCACGCCGGGGGGGAGCAGCCTCCGTACCATCTGATCTTGAACGTGGTTCACAACCGCGCCAGGGCCGGCGTCGTCGAGCTGCTGCTGGCCTCCCCGGAGGGGATGTTCACCGACGCCGATGGCGCTGCCATGGTGGACGACCTGACGAGCCTGGTGGACCAGCTCGTGACGTCGCCCGAGCGCACCGTGGGCCAGCTGTCGGTGCCGTCGCTGGATCGAGGTCTCGTCGATGCGCGGCGAACCTGTTTCCCCCTGGCGCCCGCCCAGAGGCGGGTGTTCCTGGTGGAGCAGCTCACCGGGGTGGGAACGACGTACAACATCCCGGTGCGCCTCGATATCGAGGGGCCGCTCGACGAGGCCCGGCTGCTGGCCAGCATCGATGCCCTGGTGGACCGACACGGGGCGCTGCGGACCTCTCTCGAGATCAGAGACGGTGAGCCGGTGCAGGTCGTGCACCCGAAGGTGCGCTACCGCCCCACCCTGCGGGAGGTCGGGGAGGAGGAGATCGATGCCGCCGTGGCGGCGTTCGTGCGACCGTTCAACCTGGCGGTGGCGCCGCTCATCCGGGTGGAGCTGATCAGGATCGGTCGGGCCCGGCGGGCGCTCCTTCTGGACTTCCACCACACGGTGTTCGACGGCACCTCCCTCATGGTGTTCCTGCAGGAGCTGATGATGCTCTACGGAGGTCGAGAGCTGCCTCCGCCAGGCCTGCTCTACCACGAGCACGCCCTGCGCCAGACCAGGGAGCTGGGCTCGGCCAGGCTGCGTCGACAAGAGCAGTTCTGGCTCGCCGAGCTCGCCGACGGCGCCCCGGTGCTGGACCTTCCCACCGACCTGGCCCGTCCGCCGGTCATGGACTACCGGGGCGACCGCTTCACGCTGGAGCTCGATCGCGACCTGACCTGCCGGATCAACGAGCTGGCCAGCCGGACAGGCTCCACCCTCTACATGGTCCTGATGGCGACCTTCGCGACGCTGCTCTCCCGCTATTCCGGCCAGGACGATCTGGTCATCGGCGCCGGGGCGGCCGGACGGGTCGGCGCCGGCGCGGAACGGACCATCGGGATGTTCGTCAACACCCTGCCGGTACGGTGCCGCCCCGCCTCCCAAAAGAGCTTTCTGGCCTTCCTGGACGAGACCCGGGACCACCTGCTGACCATCCTCGACCACCAGGACTACCCGCTCGAACGGCTGGTGGAGAAGCTCAACGTGAAGCGTGACGCCAGCCGGAGCCCGCTGTTCGACGTGGGTTTCGTGCTGCAGAACATGGGGATGCCGCAGCGTCAGACCGTGGGGCAGACGACGTTCGTCCGGCGTGATGCGGCGGCGCCCGTGGCCCGCCTCGACCTGATGCTGGATTGCCTCGAGGACAGCGGCCGGCTGAGGCTCTCGTTCGAGTACCGCACGTCGCTCTTCCTGCGTCAGACCGTGGGCCAGCTCGCCGGCCACCTGCGCAACCTGCTGCAGGACGTGACCGCCCGGCCCGAGGCCCGCTTGGCCGACCTGCAGCTGCTCGCGCCGGCCCAGGAGCGGACGCTCCTGTTCGAGTTGAACCGGCCCCGGGTCGGCTGCCACGAGGGAGCCACGGTCCTCGCCCGGACGCTGCGCGCCCGGGGGGTGGACCGCGAGGCGATCGTGGCGTTGATGCTCGACAAGGGCCTCGAGATGATCGTCGGGATCCTGGCGATCCTGAAGGCCGGCGGCTGCTACCTGCCGATCAAGCCCGACTTTCCCGCGGACCGGATCCAGTTCATGCTGGAGAACTCCGGCGCCCGGCTCCTCGTCACCACCCCGGAACACCGCGGTCGGGCCGGCACCTTCGACGGCCAGGTGGTGGACCTCCTCTGCACGGCGAGCTTCGACGAGGACCCCGGCGATCTGGAACCGGTCAACACCCCCGGGGACCTGATCTACATCATCTACACCTCCGGCTCCACCGGGAAGCCCAAGGGGGTCATGCTGACCCACCGCAACGTGGTGTCGCTGATGGCCAACGGCCGGATAGGGCAGCCCGGCTACTACTCCTTCGACGAGACCGACGTGTGGACCATGTTCCACTCGTTCTGCTTCGACTTCTCGGTGTGGGAGATCTACGGCGCTCTGCTCCACGGCGGCCGGCTGGTCATCGTGTCGAAAGACGTGGCGGTCGACCCGGCGGCGTTCGTGAGGCTGTGCAAGAGCGAGCGCGTCACGGTGCTGTCCCAGACGCCGGGAGCCTTCTACAACTTCGTCGCCGAGGATCTCAAGACCCCGGACCGCGACCTGACCATCCGCTACGTCACGTTCGGCGGCGAGGCGCTGAAGCCGGCGCTGCTGGCCGAGTGGCACACCCGGTACCCCGGCACCAGGCTCATCAACATGTACGGCATCACGGAGACCACGGTGCACGTGACGTACAAGGAGATCACGGACGTCGAGATCGCCGCTGGCGCCTCCAACGTCGGCGGCCCCATTCCCAACTGGACGACCTACCTCATGGACCGGAACCTCCGGCTGGTCCCCCTGGGCGTGCCGGGAGAGATCTGCGTCGGCGGCGACGGCGTGGCCCGGGGCTACCTCGGCCGGCCGGAGCTGACGGCGGAGCGGTTCGTGGCCAACCCCTACCGTCCCGACGAACGGGTCTACCGTTCCGGAGACCTGGCGCGGATGCTGCCCTCCGGCGAGATGGAATACCTGGGGCGCATGGACTTCCAGGTCAAGATCCGGGGTTTCCGCATCGAGCTGGGCGAGATCGAGGGCTGTCTTCTGAAGCACCCGGACGTGAATCGGGCGGTGGTCGTCGCCAGGGCGGACCGGGACGGCGCCACCTGCATCGTGGCCTACCTGGTGTCGACGGCCGACGTCTCGGTCAACGCTCTCAGGGAGCACCTCCTGAGGGATCTTCCCGACTACATGGTGCCGGCCTACTTCGTGAAGCTCGCCGGGATGCCGCTCACCCCGAACGGCAAGGTGGACCGCAAGGCGCTGCCCGAACCCACCCCGGACGTCGTCACCGGCGCCCGGATCGTGGAGCCCCGCAACCCGGTCGAGCAGAAGATCGCCGCGGCCTGGTGCAAGGTGCTGGGGCTCGAGCACGTCTCGGTCCTGGACAACTTCTTCGCCCTGGGCGGACACTCCCTGAGGGCCGTGTCGCTGGTCTCGGAGCTGCAGAAGGACTTCGAGGTCTCGGTGAACGACATCTTCTCCTACCAGACCGTGGCGGGCCTGGCCGAGCATGCCAAGGTCCGGGAGGACAATCTCAAGCTGCGGATCGGCGAGCTCAAAGAGCTCATCCCTGCGGCCCGAGCCACCCTGGACCGGGCCGAGCTGTCGGCCCGGCTGGCCGCCTACCGGGAGAGCAACCGGGCGCTGGCCGGGCTCGATCTGGAGCGTCGATCAGCCTACCGGAACGTGCTGCTCACCGGCACCACGGGCTACCTGGGCGCCCATCTCCTGTACGAGCTCATGACCACCCGGGACGTCGAGGTGTCCACGGTGGTGCGGGGGAGCTCCGACGCCCTGGCCGGGGCCCGGCTCGAGGAGGTGCTGGCCGGCTACTTCGGCCCCGGGTTCGTGGAGGCGCACCGGGGGCGGCTGCGGGTGCTGGCCGGCGACCTGGGGGCGGACCGCCTGGGGCTCTCCGAGAGGTGGTGGCAGGCGCTCGGAGCGGGGACCGACGCCATCATCCACCCGGCCGCCACGGTGAAGCACTACGGGCCGTACGAGGAGTTCCACCACCACAACGTGAAGGCCGCGGCCAACCGGCTGGAGCTGGCCCGGACCGGTCGGCCCAAGGCGATGCACCACGTCTCGACGCTGTCGGTGATCCAGGGCCACGCCCCGGGCGTCCGGCACCTCTACCTCGGAGAGGACGATCTGGACCTGGGGCAGCGTTCGGACAACTACTACGTCAAGACCAAGGTCGAGGCGGAGCGCCTGGTCCTGGCCGCCCGGGCCGAGGGGCTGGACGCCCGCATCTACCGGGTCGGCAACATCTCCATCAACTCCAGGACCGGTGCCCTGCAGCGGAACATCGAGGAGAACGCCTTCTTCCACCAGGTGCAGGCGTTCGTCAACCTGGGGGTGGTGCCCCAGGTCGAGGACGAGGCGGAGCTCTCGTTCGTGGACCAGCTCGCCCGGGCCATGGTGTTGCTGCACGACCGCGAGGCGCTGAGGGGCCAGACGTTCAACCTGTGGAACCCCCACCGGATCAAGCTCTCGGAGGTGCTCACCGCGCCGGGGCTCGACCTCGCCGTCCGGGCTGTGCCGCTGGATCAGCTCGTCGACCTGCTCCTGACGCGTTATGACGCCCGCGGCTTCAAGCCGCACGTCGAGGCGATCATGCTGCACCGGGGCTGGATGGATCTTCTCGCTGCCGGGCACGGCCAAAACGGTGGATCCACGCCGTTCACGATCTTCTCGGAGCGGACCGACCGGATCCTGGACCGGCTCGGTTTCGCCTGGTCCCGGGTCGATCCGCCGCTGCTTTCGGCCATGGTGGCCGCGGCGCTCTCGGCCCGGGTGGCGTCGTTCCGGTCGAGCCGGATGCTCGCCGGTTGCGACGACGAGACCGTGCTGGCCGTGGCGCGTCGCGCCCGGATGGGGCTGGCTCCGGCCGGCAGCGCCATCGTCTGGGAGGGGGCGCCGGTGGACGCCGTCCACGTCATCGCTGACGGCCACGTGGAACTGTTCTGCCGCTCGTCGGCCGGCTGGTTCGGCACGGTCGCCGTGCTGGGGGCCGGGGAGATCCTGGGCGAGGAGAGCCTGGTGGGTCACGGCGAGGCGGCTCTGTCTGCCGAGGCTCTGTTCGACGACGTGCTCCTCTACTCGATACCTGCTCAGGAGATGGCGCGGCTCCTGGACCGCACGCCGGCCCTGGGCCGGGCCGTGCTCGCCGCGGTGGTGAGGCGGCTGCACAGCACGGCGCGGCTGGTCGTGGAGATCTCGTGATCCCTTGAGGATCGCTGATGAAACAAGATGGTAGAATGGGGGTACCGATTCCGGCCGATTTCTCCGGAGAGCGCCTCTCGAGGCCTCATCAGTGGGGTGAATCGCGGTATGGACTCAACGCTCGGCCCGACGAAGCCCGATGGCCTGCCCGATCGGACACCGCGGGCGCCGGTGCAGCGCTCGGGCGGTCCGAGAGTGGGCCTCAGGGGGCTCTTGATCCTGGTGAATCTCATCGGGATCGGTGGCGGGCTCATCTTCTGGTGGATGCCGGACCAGCGACTGAAGGCCCAGACGCGGACCTGCTACTCCTACCAGAAGATCCTGTCCGGCGGCCTCCGGATGTGGTGCGACGACCGTGGCTACCCACCGGAGACCAGAAAGAAGCTCGTCTTGAACGCCGACCTCCTGGCCGCCATGGGGATCGACGGGGCCTACGTCAGCTGGCAGATCCAGGATCCCGGGGGGGGAGCCGGCAGCTGGAAGTACTACCGGATCGTCCCGGAGACGCTGACGGTGGAGTGCCTGCACCACGGGCCAGTCGATGGCCCGGGACCGGTCTCGGCCACCAGGGCGCTGGTGCCGACGCCTCTCCGCTCCCCCGTTCCTTTGGCCCCATCGAAGACCTACCGCCGAGACACGGCCGAGGACCGCGCCGGGGAGCTGCAGCGGCAGGCCGAGGAGCTCGACCGGCGTCTGGCCTTTGGCCTCCTCGACGGCCCGAGCCGCAGGCGACAGCCCTCACCGGAATCGCCTGCCGACCGGGGCCCGAAGAGGGTCGTCCTGACCGCCGGTCCGGACGTGCCCGACGAGGTCCTCTCGCTGGCCCGGACGCTGCAGGAGAAGACCGGACCGGTGGCCGATCAGGCGCGGCTGCGGCTGATCCAGACCGGGGCGCCCGCCGTCCCCGCGTTGATCCAGCTGCTCGAGGACGCCAGCGCCGGCACCCAGGCCCAGGGGGCGCTCGCGCGGATCGGTGCGCCGGCTGTGCCGGCACTGGCTGCGGCGCTTGGTCACCGCGACCCGCTGGTGCGGAGCCGCGCGGCGTCGGCGCTCGAGCAGATGGGGCCAGCGGCGCAGGGCGCGGTCGCTGACCTCGGAAGAGCGCTGGGCGACGAGGTCGCAGGGATCAGGCGCACCGCCGTCGCCGCTCTGGGGGCGATCGGGCCGACGGCGGTACGGGCGCTCATCGATGCTCTGGCGCACGACGATCGGGAGGTCAGGGTCGGTGCTCTGCAGGGGCTTGCGAAGATCGGCCCGGCCGCGGCCCCGGCCGTCCCGGACCTGGTCGCGGCGCTCGCCGACAGAGAGGCGGGCGTGAGGGAGAGTCTGGCCCGGTCGCTGGGCGCGATCGGCCCGGACGCCGCGGCCGCGGTGCCGCACCTCGTCCGGCTCTTCACCGACTCCGACCGGAGCGTGAGAGTGGAGGCGGTGGCGGCGATGGCCAGGCTCGGGCCTGCCGCCGTCGCGACCGTCCCCGACCTGGTACGGATCCTGAAGGATCCGGACTGGACCGTACGGAAGGTGGCCTGCGCCGTGCTCGCGAGCATGGGGACTGCGGCGAGCGTCTCGTCGCCTGCTCTCATGGAGCTCTGGAAGGACTCGAACGAGCAGGTCCGGACCGCGGCCCTGAGCGCCCTGGAGAGAGTCTCGCCCACGGCGGCGGCGCTCGAGCAGAACCTGATCGAGGCGCTGAAGCAGTCAGACGCGGCGATCCGGCGCGAGGCGTGCGAGGCGCTCGGGAGGCTCGGCCCGGCGGCCACCACGGCGACGCCTCATCTCGCCGCGGCCACGCGCGACCCGGCGCAGACGGTCCGGGCCGCGGCGCGGAAGGCGCTGGCGGCCGTCGGGGCAGGCTCTTCGAGCCTCTTCGCGTCGCTTCTCGAGTCGCTGAAGAGCGACCTGGTCTCGCACAAGAAGGAGGCCTGCCAGGGCCTGGCCGCCATGGGGCCGTCGGCTCGTGCGGCGATCCCGCCGCTCTCGGCGCTTCTGGCGCACCCGGACCCTTCGGTCAAGGGAGAAGCGATGAAAGCGCTGGCCAGCATCGCACCGACGCGGGAGACGGTCCAGGCTCTGATCCAGGGGCTGAACGACAAGAACGGCAAGATCAACCTCGCGGCCGCCACGGCGCTGGCCAGCCTGGGACCGGCCGCGGCCGGTGCCCTGCCCGATCTGGAACGTGCCACTCGCCACTGGAACGCCGCGGTGCGGGTCGAGGCGGTGAAGGCGCTGGTCGCCTCGGGGTCGCCGGAGGAGATCGTCCCCGTCATGGTCCGGGCGACGAGAGACGGCTTCCCGGAGGCGCGCCACCTCGCCTGCCAGGCGCTGGGGACCCTGGGCCCCAGGGCCAGCGTGGCGATTCCGGACCTGGCTGCAGTGCTCAGCGACAGGAACGACAAGGCCGCTCGCACGGCGGCCTGGGCGCTGGGCAGGATGGGGCCCGCCGCGATCCCGGAGCTGGTGCGGGTGCTCATGGATACGTCTCCGCGGCCCCGAGCCCACGCCAAGGTCGCGCTGGAGGCCATCGGGCCCGAAGGCCTGATGGCGATCGAGAAGTACGGCTCCAGAGGCCGGTCCAGCGATCGCTCGGAGCTTTCGGAACGCGACATCGGCGCCGACGAGGGCGATCCGGTCGCTGTCGAGGCGACCCAGGCCGAGACCGCCTCCGGCCTCGACGTCTCCGGGCTCGTCGATCAGCTCCGGAGTCCGGATCACCGGGTGCGGGAGCGGGCCACGGCAGCCCTTTCGCGGGTCGGTTCACCAGCGGTGGCCACGCTTGGCGTCTCGCTGGCCGACGTGAACGCCACTGTGCGACAGGGAGCCGCGAAGGCGCTCGGGGAGATCGGGCCGCCGGCAGCCGAGGCGGTCCCGGCGCTCGTGGCGGCGTGCAAGGATCGAACGGCCAGTGCCTCCGCCCAGAGGGCGCTCGAGAGGATCGGCCCCGCGCCGGCCAGCGCCATCGGAGCGCTCTCGGAGCTCATCACCGACCGGGACCCGACCGTGAGAGAGGCCGCTGCCCGGGCGCTGGCCATGATCGGCGCCGTCGCGGTCCCGGCGCTCGTGAGCTCCATGGGAAGCCGGTCCGGCGAGGCGAGGACGGCGGCCCTCGACGCCCTGGCCCGGATGGGTCCGGCGGCGCGCGCGGCGCTGCCGACCCTGCGCAAGGCGATGCACGACGGCGATGGATCGGTCAGGATGCAGGCCGCGGTGGCCGTGGGCCGGATGGGTGAAGCCGCCGTGCCGGTGCTGATCGAGGAGCTTGGCGCCCCGGAACAGTCCGTCAGGCAGCTGTCGGCATGGGCGCTGGGCGAGATCGGGCCCGAGGCCGGTCACGCCATCCCGGCGCTGCAGCAGGCTTCGAAAGACCCTGAGCCGTCGGTGCGCAAGGCTGCGGCGAAGGCTCTCGACAAGATCGGATGGGTGCGGGGCCGCTGACCATCGGCTTCCGGATCCACCACGAACGTTCGAAAGAAGTCCCGGCGGCGCGGCCACGGGAGACCCGCCGGAAGCCCTCCGACCCGGCTCTACGCCTGGACCACCACCACGCTGACCCCGTCCGCGGTCCTGGCCTCCATCCGCCCGCGCTCGTCCCACGGGAGCTCGCTGTCGCGATCGAAGATCACCAGGTATCCCACGTCACGGCCGATCCGCTTCGCGTACCGGGCCACCTGGACGAGCCCCTCGTCCAGGGTGTACCGGCCCCTGCGGAGCTTCAGCTCGATGACGTCCTCACGGCCGCCGTACGTCACCCACAGGTCCGCCGCGCCGGTGCCGACGGCGAACTCCCGCTCGATCCGCCCGCCGGAGTTCACGATCCGTTGCAGATAGGCCATCAGGACCAGGTGGGGCGCCGCCTCGTGGTACGGCATCCCCTTGAGCAGCACCTCGCCGTGTCGTCGCCAGAACTCGAGGAATCCCTCCAGCAGCTTGCCCATGTCCAGCGTGCCCTCGGCGGTGACGAACCAGAGCGGATCATCGGGAATCGAAGTCTGGATCTGGTGCGTGAGAATTCGCGGGATGATCTCCTGGTAGATCGGGTTCGCGATCCGACGGGCCCCGCGGGTCACAGTGACCAGACCCAGGTCGCGGACGTACGAGAGATCGTCGTCGTATGTCGGATCGACCCGGATCTCCCCGGTCATGATCGGCTCTATCACCCGACGGACCCGATCTTCCTGGAGCCGGGCCACCAGGCTGTCCAGGTGGGTGTCTCGCCGTTCGATCAGGATCTCCCGGGCCTCAAGGACCCTCTCTCTCGTCACCGGCGTGGACCGGTCCTTCACCAAGGCGTCGTGGCGAGTGACGAGCTGCGCGGCCAGAGCGTTGACGAGCCACGGCTGTCCCTGGGTCTGGCGGAACAGCTCCTCGCAGGCCTCCGGTTCGAAACGCTGGCCGGTCTCCTCCGTGTGTTGACCCAGGAGGATTCGTGTCTCCGTCTCGTCGAAGTTTGCGAGCGTCAGCGATTCCACCTTGATGTTGAACGGACTCGAGGTGCCCAGGCTGGTGGTCTCGTCCCGGACCCGCACCCGGTAGTCCCTTACGTCCCTGAGTCCCACCAGGGCAACGCTGGTCGGGAACGGGGCCGGCCGGGCGGTGTAGCCGCTTCTGAGCTGTCTCAGCACCGAGAGCAGGACGTCCGGGCAGAGCGCGTCGATCTCGTCCAAGAAGATCACCAGCGGCCGGTCGATCGCGGCGCTGAAGGCACCCAGGTAGGCTTTGAGGCCGATGTGAGGACTGTCCAGGAACAACCTGGGCTCCGGAGCCGTGAGTTCTGGTGGAAGCTGACTCCTCGACACCCCGGCGATCTCCTCGATGATCTGGGGCATCGTGGCCGGCACGTCGTCGGAGGTGAAGCTCTCCAGGGAAATCGTAAGCGCCGCGTGCCGCCCAGCGGCGGTGAGCGAAGCAGAGAGGCTCTTCAGCAGCGTGGTCTTGCCGGTCTGACGGGGAGCGTGGAGCACGAAGAAGTACTCGCCGTCGATGAGGTCGTGGACCACGGGGAGTCGCCGTTCCGGCGGGAGCATGTAGTGCTTGTCGGGCAGGCAGGGACCGGCCGTGTTGAAGACCCGGGGCATGGCCACCCTCCAGGGAGTTGCGCTGTCCGGTGGTATCCTAACGCGCTCCCGCAGTCCGCGCCACAGCCCGGTCGTCGCCAGGACTGCCGGGTGGCAGCAGCCGAGGAACGAGGCCGGGCCGGGTCATCTCCGGCCTTCCCAGGGATGCTGGAGTCCTCCCCTGCAAGCCACCTCCCCCGTTCTCGGTTCCCGGAGATACCCCTTCTGCGACGCGCGGAGAAGAGCTAGAATGACGCCGTGGAACGATGCCTTCATCGACCTCCAACGACACCGACGCCCATCGATTTCACCGGTCACGACGGCAGACGCTACAGCTACTGGACCCCGGGTCAATCTGTCGTCGGCATTCCTCTCCTGATCGCGGCCAGAGCCGGAGGTCGGCTCGTGCCGGGCGTGCCACGGGAGGACCTGGACAAGGCCGCGTATTCTCTCATCAATCAGCTGGCGACCTCCGTCACCCTGGGGCTCCTCTACCTGGTGATCCGGGGATCGGCGTCGGCCCCGTCTCCAGCGTCCTCGTCTTCTTGGTTCCGGCCTCGGCCTGTCTGCTGGAGGACCGCTGGCATCGATCGGGAGTGCGAAACGCCTTCCTCGCCCTGGCGCTGGTCTCTCTCTCGATCCAGATCCTGTCGGTGAGCGTGCACTACAGGCGGACATTCTACCTGGAACCGCTTCGCATGGCCGCGCCGGTGGCCCCCTCTGGAGAGCTCCTCTACGGCCAGAACCTGATCGTCGAGCAGGCGCGCAACGTCGTCTTCGCCATCGAGACGACCAGGAAGGCGCTCGACGGCAAGCTCGAGCGATCGATCCCGGACGCCAGACTCGCTGAGAAGGTCGATATGTCGCTCTCCAGGCCCGATGGTGCCGGAGAGGGTTGCCGGCGGTGCCACGTCGAGCGGGACGCCGACGACGTCCGTGGCTTCGCCCAGTTCAAGGCGCTGCTCGGTTGCGACACCGGGTTCTCCTCGCCGGAGCGGGAGACGTTCATCTCCCATCTTGAAGGGCTGGTCGGAAAGCCCGGGCTGCTCGAGCTGGCTGAACCGTGGTGGTGGGGGACCCCCTCAGGTCGCCTTCTCTCGTCTCCTGGCCGAGGAGGTGGGCGGAGTAGCCTGCGTCTTCGGGGGGCTGGACTGCTTCCCGGACGCCCCCGGGGGTGTTTGGGCCAGCTGGTCCGGCTCCAAGGGTGGCGGGACGCCATCACTCGCACCTCCTCATGGCACGCCCCGGTGGCGACGTTCCGCGAGCAGAGCTACCCCGCCAGAGGCAAGGGCTTCACCCCACCACACGTTCCATTTCGTCGAGGTTCCTCGCAGACTTGATGGCGTGGGCGACCGCTTGAAGGCTGTTGACGTCCTGAATAGCCTGGATCTTGGCCAAGAGCCGGTGGCTGGCCTCCCCGAATTTCACCTCCAGCGCGAGGAGAATGCCCTCCCTGAGGCCTTCCTTCTGACCCTTCTCCCAACCGTCTCGTTCGCCTTCCTCGCGAGCCAGTCGCTCAACGCTCGTCACGTAAGGCATCTTCCTGTCCTCCTCGAACCGATCGATCTCCGCACGGAATTCCAGTTCCTGGTCCTTCGGGAGCTCCATCATCCAGTCGATCAGCCGGAACAACTGCCGCACCTTCTCCGCGGACAGACCACGATCGTACAGCCCCTTCACCAACCGCACCTTCCACCGCCGCCGCTCGTCCGGGGTCCGGCGTGTCTCCGACGCCTTCAGCTGAGCCAGCACGATCGGCGCGAACACGTTCCGGTTGCTCTCCAGCGCCGCCTCATCAGACCTCAGATCGATGAGCTTCACCATCAGGAACCTGAAGTCGTGGGAGCTGCCCCACCGCTCATACCCGAACCTGTCCGGCCTCCAGTCAGGGTCATCGTCGCACAGCACGGCCAGACTCACCACCGGCTTGCGGTAGCGATCGTAGATGCGGTAGCTGTAGATGAACATGCGCTCGGTGAAGCCTGGCTCCTTCCGGCCCTGCACTTCGATGTGGATCAGCAGCCACGCCTCCTGGCCGTCCCGTAGCCACACCTTGAACAGCTTGTCGGCAAGGCGCCGCCCAACGCGGGCGGCCTGACTGATCCTGAGGAGCTCCTTGTCGAGGATCTCGTAGCCGCGCTCCCAGTCGATCTCGGCGTGGATCGAGGGGTAGAACAGCGAGAGGAACGGTGCCAGGAAGAGGTCGAGAGCCTCCTTCCAGGGGCTATCCAGGTCGGCGCGGGGCTGCTGCTTCGAAGCCATCAAGCTCAGTCTAGCCACCACCAGGTCGAGGCGGCAACAGGCGTCGGTGCCGATCGGCGGAGTCGACGCACCGCATGGCCGATGGGCGGGGCCACCGGCTCTTGGAGTCCGCGTTGACGAGCCGTCAGCGAGTTGGAAAGACGATCCCGGTGCCTGGACGAGGTCATCTCGCTCCCCGTCGATCGGATTGTAGTAGTGCCTGGTTGGGCCTCCCGTCCTTCCACGGGATCGTCCGGCACAAGTCCGCCGGTGTCCTTGGCGCAGACGCCCGCCTGGCCGTGATGCTCGCCCGCCGACCCGGCATCTGCTGACGCCTCCTCCCGACCCGGACATCCTCGAGGAGCTCCACGGACGGAAAGTCCCCGTGCTTGAGGCACTTCCTCCTGAGGATGCCGAACCAGATCTCGACCATGTTCAGCCAAGAAGCGTGAAACGGGACAAAGTGAACGACGATGCGTTTGTGCTCTGACTGGAGCCACGCTCGACGCGCTCGACCGGTCTTGAGCGAGGTATAGGGTACCCCGCCGAGGTCAGCCACGGTCTTGCAGAAGTTCTCATGGAAGTGCGGGCTCAGATTGTCCATTACGTAGTGGATGATGGCATCCGGAGCCAGGGTACCCACGTGATCCTTGAAAGCCCGACAGAAGGTCTCCGTGTTGTGGTTATCGGTGCACTGGCCGTAGATCTTGCCTGTCTTCGGGTTGGCGTCTCTTTGTCATGGGCTCGTTCGCATCTTGATCATGGGCTCGCTCTAAGACAAATTGCCTCGATTTCACGTGATGTGCTGGATTCTCACCCCAGCCGCACCTGCCTCCCGCCCGGTGACGCTCGAGCCTGCTCCCGGGAAGCCGTGCCCTGGGCCTGGCTCGAGTGCTAGAGTGCCACGCGATTCAACCGAGACGGGCGCAACCCGGATCGCGCAAGAGGCCACGGTGGCAGCTCCTGACTCTTCGAGCTCCTCTTTGCAGCCGACGGTGCTGTCGAGCCTTTCCAGAGCGCTCCACGAGCTGGCCCGCGGCAAGCTCGGCGCGGCCGTCCTGTCGATCTCGGCTGCACTCCTCGCCCTGGGCCTGCTCCTCGGCCATCTCCCAGGCCGGTCTTACGCGGAGGAAGGGCCCCCTGCCCTCGTCGCCGTCTTGGCCCTGGCGCTCTGCCTGACCCTCCACCTCTCGATCACGACCCTCATCCTGCTCACGTCTCCCGACTCGCCGCCGGAGAGGGTGTGCAGGCGCGTCTCCTCGTGGCTCCTCCTCGCCGTCGTCGCGGGGCTGCTCCCCAACGTGAGGCCGGCCACCTATGCTCATGCGCGCTACCTGGGAGCGATGGCGTGGTGTCTCGCCTCCCTGGCGCTCCTGCGCCTGGTGCTCCCCGACGAGGTCGTGAGGCTCTGGCGGCGGGTTCCCTGGAAGACCCCGATCCTGTCCACGCTGGTGGCGGGCGCGGCCGTGGGCTTCTTCGAGACTCTGACCGCGATCGTCGCCGTGGGCGACTACCGGGTCCTGCTCGCCTGTCCTCTGCAGAAGCCTGTCTCCCTCGTCCTGAACATGGCCTTCCTCGCGCTGGCGTTGGTCTCCCTCTCGTTGCTCACCGGTCGGCCACGCTTCGCCTTTGCTCTTGGCACAGGCCTCTATGCCCTCCTGGCCATCATCAATGCCGTGAAGCTGCACTACCTCGACGCGACCGTCCAGGTGACCGATACCCAGTATCTCCTGGAGCTCTTCGAGACGTCGCGAGGGTTCCTCCTGAGCTGGCACTCCCTGGCGTTCGCGGCGGGAGCGGTCGCGTGGGCCGCAGCGCTTGCGAGGTTGTGGCGAACCGAGCCAGAAGCGGGCCGCGGTCGGGCCGGCCGATGGATGGGCGGCACGGCTCTGGCCCTGGTCCTCTGCGGGACCCTTGCATCGATGAACTCGCCCGCGGTCGCGCTTCGCCTCAGGTTGCTGGACGTGTACGAGCGCCCCTGGGATTCCCGCGAGTCCTGGCTTCAGAACGGGACGTTGCTGGAGCTGGCCCTTGGACGCCCGGAGCCCCCGGCCGCTCCGGCCGGGTACGGCCGGCTGGAGGTCGAGCGGGCTGCCACGGGCCTGCAGCCTTCACCTCCCGCAGCCCCGGGAGGCGCCGTCGACGAGCCAGCGAGCCTCCTGGTCTATCTCGTCGAGTCCCTGGCCGATCCCGCCTGGTTCCGGGCGGAGTACTCGGCGGATCCCACTCCCTTCCTGCGCCGGCACTGGGCTGCAAGCGGCAACGGGCTGGCCATGGTTCCCCACTACAGGTTCGGATCGGCCGACGTGGAGTTCGAGATCCTGACGGGCATGTCCACCGGGTTCCTGCCCCCTGGCGTGTGTGCCTACAAGCAGCTCGTCAAGCGGGCCCTGCCCAGTCTCCCCCGTGTCCTGCGCGCGCGGGGATACCGCTCCACGGCCATCAACTCCAGCTCGGCCGCGATGTACAACCGCACCGAAGTCTACGGGCACCTGGGGTTCGACCGCTTCGTGGCGGCCGATCGGTTCGAAGACCTTCCACGGTCGATCGCCGATCGACTCCCCGCCGAGGAAGCGGTGATCGACGGCATCGTCCACTGTCTCTCCGAGAAGACCCCGTCCTTTGTCCTCGCCCTGTACGTGGCCACTCACTTCCCGTACAACCGGCGTCACGCTTCTCCGCCTGCGATCGTGGTCCGGGCACCCGTATCGGAGAACGCCCGGCTCCAGCTCCAGGACTACGTCAATCGCCTGCACGAGGCCGATACAGCGCTGGGGCGCCTTCACGAGAGACTGACCGCGGTCAGAAGGAGGGTCCTCGTCGTGGTCCTGGGGGACCATCTGCCCCCCCTGTCCACCGAGATCTACGACGCATCCGGCTACTCCCAATCCAGAGACCCTGCCCGGTGCCGCATGGTCCCTCTGGTCGTCTGGTCGAACTTCGCGCGGACGACTGCCCCCGGCAGGATCAGCACGAACTGCCTCGGAGCGCTTCTCTGCCACCTTGCGAAGGTCCCTGCCACGGGCCTGTTCGCACTGACCGATCGGCTCCTGGGGCTCGACGCGGTGCTGCAACACACGGGCTCCTCCCCCGACGGATCCGGGGCACCGCCGGCGCTCCGGTCGTTCCGGCCAGGCTACGAGATGCTCCAGTACGACCTGCTGCTCGGCAGCAGGTTCTGGCAGGACATGCCAGCTCCGCGGCCAGGAGTCAGCCCATCCCGTCCGCGGGACACGACTGACGCGCCTTGAGGGCGATCGCTGGTCGAGGCCGACCCGGTCTCCACCGACGGCCCGTGGCGCTCAAGCTGTTGCACGCGGAGGCGCTCACCGAGCCCGCGCAGATCCAGCGGTTCCTGACCGAGGCCAGGGTGACCGGGCACCCGCCCTTCGTCGATGAGCATCCGATGCTCGTGCTGCAGCGTCATCTCGATCAGAAGCCCCCCTTGCCGAGTGCGATCCGTCCAGGCGTGCCCCCACGTCTCGACGAGGTCGTGGCGAGGACCCTCGAGAAGGAACCTGGCAGACGCTTTCCATCGGCTTCGCCGGGGGAGCCGCCCAGGGCTCTCAGCTCGGGCTGGTGCCGAAGCGCGCCGAGATCGCGGCGCTGGCCCGCGGCGGGAACTGGAAGTTCGGCAAGAGATCGTCGGTCCACTCGGAGCCCTGGCCGCCCCGGGTCACGTTGTGGGTGATCAGCTCCGCGATGTGCTCGATGCTGTTGGACGTGGCGTACTCCCTGGGGTAGCTGTTTGCGGGCACGGCGCTCGTCGCCCATTCTCCCAGGTTCGCGGTCTGCTCCTGGCCGTTCAGGCTCTGGCCCGGCTTGAGGGTGTAGCCCACCGTGGAGCAGAGGTTGACCCCGAAGTTCGGGTCGACGTAGAGCGTCAGGTGGTGGGACAGCTCGTGCACCAGGATCCAGAGGTCCGGCCGCTGGCCGTAGTAGGTGATCTTGCCGGAGGCGATCGGGTTCCGGCTCCGGGCCTCGTCGTAGTAGGTCAGCTGTCCCGAGGCGTCGAGAGGATCCCAGAATCCGGAGAACCCATCGGAGGAGGTCTCCTGACCGGACTCGAACACGACCGCCAGGTTCCTGCAGCTGCCGGCGGGGTAGCGCGCGTACGCCTCCTCCAGCCTGGTCAGGTTGTCGGGGGTGGCGCCGGAGCCGGTGATGCTCTGCATCCCGAACCGCTGGACGATCCTCTGGATCTGGGCGGCCGATTCGGCCGGCGGCGGCAGCGCCACGACCGGCGGGTTGCCCCCGGGGGCCGTGGGGCCGGTGATCGGGGCCGGAATCGTCCCGAGCGGGGTCGGGGCCGCGGTCTGCCCGGTCGTGCCGGTCAGGCCGGTCGGCGTCGACACCGGGCCCGCCACGGGGGTCACCGGGACCACGGAGGTGGTCCCGCAACCGGTGATCTGCAGGGCCACGACGACCGTGAGGAGCGCCACGAGCCCGGTGTACGGGGTCCGGCTGTTCGCCTTCATCATATCGAGTCTCCCGGGGCCGGTTCTTCCCGGCGGAGCCGGCCGGCGGCCGGCACTCCCTCCGGGACGATCGCTCGAACGCCAGGGGACGAGGCAACCGGTGTGCCAGAGTCGACGAGAGCCGGAGTCGGAACCCGCGCTTCGCAGGCCAGCGTAGCCCCGGATCAGCATCTACGAGAACGAACAAACGGTCGAGCCGCCCCCGATGGCGGCGCGGAGAGGCCGTGGGACCGGGAAGGCGACCGGCTCATCGTGAGCCGGCAGCTCGAAACGGACCGGGACCGCCGACCTGTGCGGTCCCGGTCGGCGGTCGGCGCGGGAGCGGCGGCCGGGCGTTACTTGTCGCCCAGCTCCCTGGCCCTGGCGGTGGATTGCCTGAGGCCCTCCACGAAGATCTCCAGGAACCCTTTTTCCTTGTAGACCTGCATGCCCGCCTCGGTGGTCCCGCCCGGGCTCGCGACCGTTTCGATGATTTTTTTCGTGCTCCATCCGCTCCTCATGAGCTTGCCGGTCCCGAGGAACGTCTGGGCCACGCATCAGGATCATGGCGGTGGCGATCTCGCGGGGCAGCCCCTGGGAGATCCCGAACTCCACCAGC
Source organism: Candidatus Rifleibacteriota bacterium (assembly GCA_016213885.1). Taxonomy (GTDB): domain Bacteria; phylum Muiribacteriota; class UBA6191; order JACPRK01; family JACQZM01; genus JACQZM01. Next base: position 90,319 of record JACQZM010000163.1, read on the forward strand.
GCCTCCGCCATCATCAGGTAGTAAGCGGGAGCGCTACCGGAGAGGGCCGTGGTCACCGACATGAGAGCCTCGTCCTCCACGCGGAACACCTTTCCGACCTGGCTGAGCACGGAGTACACCGGCGCCAGGTCCTGGATGGTCATGGCAGGCTCCGCGTAGAGGCTGATGATGCTCTTGCGGACGCTGGCGGAGAGGTTCGGCATGATCCGGCAGAGCCGCGGTTTCTCTCCCAGCGCGTCTCTGACCCGTGCCAGAGACGTCCCGGCCGCCACGGAGATGAAGAACTGGTCCGATCGGGCGACGTCGCGGAGCTCCCGCGCGACGCCGGGCACCTGCGCGGGCTTCACCGCGAGGAACACGATGTTCGCCCGGGCCACGGTCTCCTGGTTGGAGGCGGCGATCATCGGCCCCAGGGTCTGGTGGACCCGGTCCAGCTGCTCCTGTCTCACGTCGGAGATGATGATCTGTCCAGGGTCCACGTGACCGGAGGTGATGAGGCCCCGGATGATGCTCTCGGCGATGTTGCCGGATCCGATGAATCCGATGTGCTCGTGGTGCATGGGCTCCTCGTTTCCTTGTCTCCAGGGCGCCGTCTGGCGAGCGCCGGGACAGGCTCCAACGGCCCTGGACGGCGATGCGAACCGGAGACGAGCGCGTGAAGGTCGGGCGGAGGATCGCTCCGCCGGGTCGATCGACCGCCGGGATTCTACCACGATCCGGGGCCGGCGAGATGCCGGTTGAGGCAATCCGTCGCCGGTGGTAGTAGACTCCCCTGGATCCGGCGGGGAGATGGCCCGGCGGACGATCCCTGCGGGCTCGCCGGCTTCGCCGGTACTCGGCCGGGGGACGACCGGCTCGCGAGTGGTCCTTGGAGGGCGACGATGAATCCAGCAGGACTGATGGTGGCGGAGAAGCTCGATCAGGTTCCCGGCATCCTCCGGGAGGTGGGCGTGGACGTCTGGCTCCTGTTCACGCGGGAGAGCCACGCGGTCCACGACCCGAGCCTCGACCTCGTGGTCGGCACCGGCGTGACCTGGCAATCGGCGTTCATCCTGACGGCGAGCGGCGACCGGGTGGCGATCGTGGGCAGCCTCGAGATGGCTCTCATGAAGACGCACGGTCACTACCCCGAGGTCGTGGGCTACGTGGGAGGCATCTCCGACGACCTCCGCCGGGTGCTGGCGCGCCTCGACCCGAAGCGGATCGCCATCGACTTCTCCGAGAGCGATCCCATGTCCGACGGCCTCACCCACGGCATGTACCTGACGCTCCGCCGGATCCTGGGCGAGACCCCCTACGGGGACCGCCTGGAATCCTCGGAGCGGGTCGTGGCGGCGCTCCGCGGGAGGAAGTCGGTCACGGAACGGGCCCGGATCCGGAAGGCCTGCGAGATCACGGTGGAGATCTTCGATCGGCTCACGAGCAGGCTGCGGGCCGGGCTCACGGAGAAGCAGGTGGCGGCGCTGATCATGGACGAGGTGCAGGCGCTCGGAGGGCCTGAGCTGGCCTGGACCGCGGAGTGCTGCCCGGCGGTGTTCACCGGACCGGAATCGGCCGGCGCCCACGCCGGTCCCACCGACCGGGTCATCGAGCCGGGTCACATCATGAACGTCGACTTCGGCGTGAAGGTCGAGGGGTACTGCTCGGACCTGCAGCGTACCTGGTACTTCTTGAGGCCCGGCGAGGACCGGGCCCCGGAGGAGGTGGCGCGGGGGTTCGACGTGATCGTCCAGTCCATCAGGGCCGCGGCCGCCGCGGTGAAGCCGGGCCGTCCCGGGTGGGAGATCGACCGGGTCGCCCGCTCGACCATCACGGAGCGAGGCTACGCGGAGTATCCCCACGGCACGGGCCATCAGGTCGGCCGGGCGGCCCACGACGGCGCCGGCGGGTTCCTCCCCCTGTGGGAGCGGTACGGCAACACCCCCAACCTCCCGATCGAGGTGGGGCAGTGCTACACCATCGAGCCGCGGCTCACGGTGGAGCGCCACGGCATCGCCACCTGCGAGGAGATCGTGGCGGTCACCCGGGACGGCTGCGAGTTCCTGTCGCGCCCCCAGGACACCCTCTACCTCGTCCGGTGAAGACCCGGCGTCCAGCCGGGTCCGAGTCGCAAGACCCGGCGCCTCGCCGGGTCCGAGTCGCGCCCCCGAGCGCGACCTCAATCCGGATCCCCTCCTCTTTCCTCTCTCTCCCGAGCGCGACCTCCAACCTGATCCCCTCCTCTTCCTTTGTGACTCTGCAGCCAGGACGAGGCCTGATCACAGGCCCGACTCCGCGAAACAGGTGGGGGATCCTGGCCTGGCCCAGGATTTGACAGACAGAATCTCACGGCGGTATCGTTCATCGAGGGCTGTCGAGGCATGACCCGCCGGCTTGCGGGACTCTCGGCATGGCCTCCGAGGAGAGACCCGTGGATCACTACTACGAAGCAGGAGACCTGGCCCATTTCCCGGACGTCGGCAAGAACAGGCCGGAGCTGGCCCGGAAGTTCTTCGACTGGTACGGCGCCGTGTTCGCCGACGGGGCGCTGTCGGCGCGGGAGAAGGCGCTCATCGCCCTGGCCGTGGCCCACGCGGTGCAGTGCCCCTACTGCATCGACGCCTACAGCAAGGAGTGCCTCCAGAAGGGCTCCGACCTGGACCAGATGACCGAGGCGGTCCACGTGGCCTCGTGCATCCGGGGCGGCGCATCCCTGGTCCACGCCGTGCAGATGCGAAACCACGTGGAGAAGGTGGGCATGTGACCCGGGACGACGCAAACGAAGGCCCCCGCCCCTCCCGGGGTCCGCCGCTCCAGTCGAAGACCGGCCAGTTCAGGTCGCTTCGGGGAGCCTTCCCCGCGCCGGAGTTCTCCGCCGCGCTGGCCGAGCACGGTCTCGCGCCGCTGAAACCGACCCGGATCCGCACGCTCCAGGTCAACCTGGGGAAGCTCTGCAACCAGGCGTGCCGCCACTGCCACGTCGACGCCGGCCCCACCCGGACCGAGATCATGTCGCGGCAGACCATGGAGCAGTGCCTCGCCGCCCTGGCCGGGACCGTGATCCCCACGGTCGAGCTGACCGGCGGGGCGCCGGAGCTGAACCCGCACTTCCGGTGGTTCGTCCAGCAGTGCCGCGCCCTGGGCCGTCACGTCATCGACCGGTGCAACCTGACGGTGCTGGAGCTTTCGGGCCAGCAGCGCGGCGAGGGTGTGTACGAGACGTCGATTGCGGCGTTGAAGCGACTGAACGCCCTGGGGTACGGCGACGGCCGGTCGGGGCTCAGGCTCGACCTGGTGACGAACCCGGCCGGGGCCTACCTCCCCCCGGACCAGGGATCGCTGGAGCTGGACTGGAAACGGGAGCTCCAGAGGAGCCACGGCATCGTCTTCGACTCCCTGTTCTGCATGACGAACATGCCGATCGGTCGGTTCCTCCAGTGGCTGGAGGCTTCGGGCAACCTGCAGGGCTACGTGGAACGTCTGCTCGGCGCCTTCAACCCGGTCGCCGCCCGGGCGGTCATGTGCCGGTCGCTGCTGTCGGTCGGGTGGGACGGCCGTCTGTACGACTGCGACTTCAACCAGATGTTGAACATGGGAGTGGGCGAGAGCGCCCCGCAGCACCTCGAGGCGTTCGATCTCGCCGCGCTGGAAGCCCGGGAGATCGTGTGCGGTCCCCACTGCTTCGGCTGCACCGCCGGGGGCGGCTCCAGCTGCGGCGGCGCCCTGGCCCGGGGGCCGGAGGAGCGCTGACCCTCGGACGCCCACCTGGATACCACCCGGGAGCCGCGGCCGGCCCGGGCTACCGCCCCGCCGGTTTCGAGAGCAGCAGGGCCGGAGCCGGATCTCCCTGGGCCCGGGAGGCGGCTCCCAGGCGTTCATCCGTGCCGCTGGCGACGATGAACACCAGACACGCGACGAGCACCGCCAGGACCGCCCAGGACCTGTCTCGATCGAGCATGCGAGGCGACCTCATCGCCGCTTGAAGGTCAAACATGACCATCGGCACGAAGGCGCCGGCGGTTGAGAGCCGAGTAACCTCCCCACCGGTGCAGGTCTCTCGATGGATTGCGGGGGCGAAGCGAGCTATGATGATCATGGCTTGCGGGCCGCGGAAGGAGCTGGAGGTGCCCGGTGCATCCGCGAACGCCGACGCTGGTGGCGGTGGTGTGGCTCTCGCTCCTGGCCGTGCCCGTATGCCGGGGTGGAGATGTGGGGTCCGTCCTCATGAGCCCGAGGCCAGAGAGCGCGACTGAGATGGCGACGGAGCCGGCCACGTTCGGCGCCGGGTGCTTCTGGTGTGTCGAGGCGATCTTCTCGGAGCTGGAAGGTGTCGTCACCGTCGAGTCCGGCTACGCCGGAGGCACCGTGGCCGACCCCACCTACGAAGAGGTCTGCACCGGCACCACTGGCCACGCCGAGGTCTGCCAGATCCGCTTCGACCCGCGGCGCCTCCGGTACGAAGACCTCCTGGAGGTCTTCTGGAAGACCCACGACCCGACCACGCTCGACCGGCAGGGTCACGACCAGGGGACCCAGTACCGTTCGACGATCTTCTATCACGACCAGCGGCAGCAGCAGCTCGCCTTGACGTACAAGAAGAAGCTCGACGAGGCCAGGGCGTTCGCGGCTCCGATCGTGACCAGGATCGAGCCGTTCACGAGGTTCTACCGTGCCGAGGGCTACCACCAGGGTTACTTCCGGGCGAACCCGGAGCAGGGCTACTGCCGGAGGGTCATCGCCCCCAAGCTCGACACGTTCCGCAAGGTGTTCGGCAACAGGTTGAAGAAGGATCGATGAGCAGAGCCGCCGGGCGACCGGGCGGACTCGAGGGGGGCAAGATGACCGATCTCGTGTGCGCCGTGGATGCAGGGACGACCCGCATCAAGGCCGCCCTGGTCGACTCCACGGGAAGGGTGAGACGGCTCGCCGCGGCTCCCACGCCCTCGAGCAGCCCGGGTCGGGCTCTCCCTGACGTGGATGCCCGGGCGTGCGCGGATCTGACCTGCGACCTGATCCGGTCGGCTCTCCGGAAGGGGTCGATCTCGCCCCGCCGGGTGAAGGCGCTGGTCGTCACGGGCCAGCGCGCCACCGTGGTGCCGCTCGACCGGGCGGGCGACCCGGCCGGCCCTGGCCTCTCCTGGCAGGACACGCGCTGCGCCCCGGCGCTGGAGCGGTTCCACTCGAGGCTGGGGGCCCGGCGGTTCTCCCGGATCACGGGGCTCCCGCCCAGCGCCCTGTGGACCCTCGGGAAGATCCTGTGGCTGAAGGAGGCGACCGACGGGGCGGCCCGATCGACCCTCCGGTTCGCCCTGCTGGTGGACTACCTGCTGTCGCGCCTGGGAACGCGCGACCTGGTCACGGACCGCTCCCACGCCTCCCTGACCGGCCTCCTGGATCTCGCCACGTCGGCCTGGTCCGACGAGATCCTCGCGGCCGCGAGGGTCGATCCGTCGCAGCTGCCGGCGCTGGTCCAGTCCGGCTCGATCGTGGGCAGGCTGAGCCGATCGGCCGCAACGGCCACCGGCCTCGAAGAGGGTACGGCGCTGGTGGCCGGCGGGGGCGACCAGCAGTGCGCGGCGCTGGCCGTGGGGGCGCTGCAGCCGGGCGTGGCGAGCCTGTGCCTCGGAACCGCGGCGGTGCTGAGCTGTCCGGTGACCCGACCGGTGAGGGACCGGTCCGGCCGCTCGTTCTGCACCGTCCACGTGATCGATGGACGGTGGATGCTGGAAGGGATCCACAACACCTTCGGCAGCGCCCTGAACTGGGCCCGTCGCCTTCTGGGGCTCACGTCGAGCCGGGCGTTCATGCGCTGCGCCGCCGGCGGCGCTCCCGGCTCGTCCGGCGCCACCTTCCTCCCGTTCCTGGCCGGCATCGGCTCGCCGGACTACGACGCCTCGCGTCGTGGCGCGCTGCTGGGTCTGGGGCTCTCGACCGGCCGGTCCGACGTGGCCAGGGCAGTGCTCGAGGGGGTATGCCTGGAGGTCCGCCGGATCGTCGACTCCCTGGAGCGCCATGTCCGGATCGAGCGCCTGATCGTCTCCGGAGGCGCCTCGATCCAGCGCTCCGTGGCCTCGATGCTGGCCGGCCTGACCGGTCGCACCGTCGTGGTCCAGCGGGAACCGGAGACGACGCTCCTCGGGGCGGCGATGCTCGCCTGGACCGCCATCGGCCGGTTCAGCGACCCGGCCGCCGCGTTCCTCGAGCTGGGAGGATCTCCCGGCAGACCGATGAGGCCCGCGGACCCCGCCGGTTCGGATATACTCAATCGGCGCTATCTTCGACAGCTCCACGAGCTCAGAAGTCGCGGGGGGCCGGCGGCCCCAGGGGAGGGAGCGGCATGACCGATCGGGACAGGTCAGCCATCGACCTCGAGGACATGGACCGGATCCGGCGAGAGGCGATCGAGTTCGCCGGCATCGGCCTGTACCGGTACGGGTTCGACGGCACCGTGCTGTTCATGGATCGGGGCGCCATGCGGATCCTCGACCTGGACGGGCTCTTCGAGGGTCCGTCCCAGGTGGTGGGACGGAACATCGAGACGCTGCTCGTCTACACCGGATACCGGGGCCGGCTACTGGACGAGATCCGCAAGCAGGGCCGCCTCAGGGATTTCGAGTACCCGTTCAGGACGCTGACCGGAATCAACAAGTGGGTGCTCCACGACTCCTACCTGACCCGGGACGCCCGGACCGGCCAGGAGGTCGTCCAGGCGATCATCCGCGACATCACGGAGAGGAAGCTCGCCCAGGTCCGGATCCAGAAGCTGAACCGCACCCTCAGGGTGGTGTCGCGGATCAACGAGCTGATCGTCCGGGAGAGCGACCCGGACCGGCTCCTGGGCGAGTCGTGCCGCATCATCGTCCAGGACGGGGAGTTCCCGTTCGCCTGGATCGGGCTGCTGGAGCCCGGCACGAACCGGTTCTCCCGATCGGCCCACGCAGGCGTGGCCAGCGGCGACGCCGGGGGGATCCTGGCGACCCTGGGCATGCCGCCGGTGCGGCTGGAGATCGTCGACGAGGTGCACCGGACCGGTCAGCCCGTGGTCTGCCTGGAGGACCCGAAGATGGCCGCGAGCGCCCTGTGCGCCCCCTGGATGGCGGCGGCCCACCGGGCCGGGTTCTCGGCCGCCGCGGCTCTTCCACTGATGATCCGCAACACCGTGGGCGGGGTCCTGTGCCTGCTCGCCCGGGAGACCGACGACCTGGGAGAGAAGACGGTCTCCCTGATGGGCGAGCTCACCCGGGACATCGGGTACGCCATCCAGTCGCTGGACGAGGTGGAGCACCGGCGCCGCGCCGAGGCCGCGCTGACGCTGGAGCGGGAGCGGCTGGCCGTGACGCTGCGCAGCATCGGAGACGGTGTCATCGCCACCGACGCCGAGGGGCGCGTGGTGCTGGTCAACGACGCGGCCGAACGGCTCACCGGCCATGCCGAATCCGAATCTCTCGGAAAGCCGCTGGAGGAGATCTTCAGTACCGTCAACGAGCGCACCGGCCAGCCCTGTCGCAACCCGATCCGAAAGGTCCTGGAGGCCACGCCGTCCAGAAGGGTGGTGGCGCTGGCCAATCACACGGTGCTGATCGCCCGGGACGGCACGCGGAAGAGCATCGCCGACACCGCCACGGCGATCTGCACCGGCGACGGCCGCGTGATCGGAGTGGTGCTGGTCTTCCAGGACATCACCGACAAGCAGAGGTCGAAGAAAGCCCTCGAGCTGAACCAGACCCGACTCGAGGCCCTTCTGGAGCTGAATCAGATGGGCCAGGCGTCGCTGAAGCAGATCACCTCCTTCGCCCTGGAGCGGGCGCTCCAGATCACCGGCAGCACGCTGGGGTACCTGGCGTTCGTCAACGAGGACGAGACCGCCCTCACCTTGCACTCCTGGTCGCGATCGGCCATGAAGGAGTGCGCCCTGCCCGAGATGCTGGTGACGCAGCCGGTCGGCGTCACGGGTCTCCTGGGCGAGGTGGTCCGCCGGAAGGGACCGGTGATCGTCAACGACTACGCCGCCCCCGATCCGGTGAAGCACGGATGCCCCGAGGGTCACGTGGCGATCGACCGGTTCCTGACGGTGCCGGTGCTCGACGGCGACCGCGTCGTCATCGCCATCGGCGTGGCCAACAAGGTCGACCCCTACGACAACACCGACGCGCAGCAGCTCATCCTGCTGGCCAGCGGGATGTGGCGATTGGTCCAGCGTCAGCGGATCGAGACGGCGCTCAGGGAGAGCGAGGAGCGGTTCCGGAAGCTCTCGGAGGCCAGCTTCGAGGGGATCGTGATCCACGAGAAGGGGCTCATCCTGGAGGCCAACGAATCGTTCGCGGCCATGTTCGGCCGGGAGCGCGCCGAGATGATCGGCCAGCCGCTCTGGGAGTTCATGGCCAGCGACAGCCAGAGCCCGGTGAGGAGCAGGGCATCCAGGAAGTCGGAGGAGCCTTTCGAGGCGGTGGGCCAGAGGAAGGACGGGGCCCGGTTCGACGTGGAGCTGGTGGGCAGGCCGTTCCCGTTCCAAGGTCGGATGGTTCGCGTCATGGCCGTCCGGGACATCACGCTGCGCAAGGACATCGAGACCCAGCTGAGACAGGCCCAGAAGATGGAGGGGATCGGACGGCTGGCCGGCGGCATCGCCCACGACTTCAACAACCTGACCGGCGTCATCATGGGTTACGCGGCTCTTGCCCTGGAGGACCGCACCCTGCCGCCCGGCGTCACCGATTCGATCCGGCAGATCCTGAAGGCCACGGAGCGGGCGGCGAGCCTGACGCAGCACCTGCTGGCGTACAGCCGCAAGAGCGTGCTCCACGTGCAGCGGCTGAACGTGAACAGGGTGATCAGCAACCTGAAGAAGATGCTGCGGCGGATCCTCAGGGAGGACATCGTCCTCAAGGAGCGGTTGCAGCAAGGGCTTCCCGACGTCTCCGCGGACCGCAACGCCCTGGAGCAGGTGCTGGTGAACCTGGTCGTGAACGCCCGGGATGCCATGCCGCATGGCGGCACCCTGACGATCGCGACCTCCGTGGTCCAGGTGGACGAGGAACAGCGTCGTCAGCACCAGGACGTGCGTCGAGGCAGCCACATCAGGATCGACGTCGTCGACACCGGCGTGGGGATGGACGATCAGACCCGCAGCCGGATCTTCGAACCGTTCTTCACGACCAAGGAGGTCGGCGAGGGCACCGGACTCGGCCTGTCCATGGTCTACGGCATCGTGAAGCAGCATGGCGGGTTCATCGAGGTGGAGAGCAAGGTGGGCGAGGGAACCCGCCTCTCGATCCACCTGCCGGCGCACAAGCTGGCGACCCGCCAGCGCCGGCGGTCGCCGGGGCCGCGGCAGCTGCTCGAGGGCGGGGAGAACGTCCTCCTGGTGGAAGACGAGAGCATGCTCCGGAGACTGGTGAAAGAGACGCTGGAGAGCCACGGCTACCGGGTGGTCTCGGCCTCCACGGCGGCGAACGCCCTGGCGGCGTTCGCCCGGAGCCGGAGCCGGATCGACCTGGTCCTGACCGACATCGTCCTTCCCGGTGGCAAGACCGGCTGGGAGCTGGCCCGGGAGCTCTGCAAGCGACAGCCCGACCTGACCGTGATCTACACCAGCGCCTACAGCAAGGACCTGCTGCCGCCGGACGATGCGGCGCCGGTCACGGTGCCGAACTTCATCCAGAAGCCGTGCCATCTCCGCGATCTGGTGGCGACGATCCGGCGGACCCTGGACGCCCGGAAGGACCGACCGGAGCGTCCCGGGCGGAGCAAGGGCTGAGAGTCCCGGGGGCGGAGCGTCCCTCGAGAGAGGGCAACACCTCGCCGTACCACTTCCAGAGGAGATAGATGGCCGGGTAGACCAGGAGCTCCATGGCGAACGACGTGCCCAGACCGCCGACCATCGGGGCGGCCACCCGTTTCATCAGGTCCGCTCCGGTTCCCGTGCTCCACATGATCGGCATCAGGCCCATCGACGCCGCGGCCACGGTCATCAGCTTGGGGCGGATGCGTTTGACGGCGCCGTGGATGATCGCCTCGTGCAGATCCGCCAGGCTCCTCAGCCGGCCCTCGCGCCGGGCCTGGTCGTACGAGAGATCCAGAAACAGGAGCATGAAGACCCCGGTCTCGGCGTCCAGGCCCATCAGGGCGATCATGCCGACCCAGACCGCGATGGAGACGTTGTAGTCGAGCAGGTAGAGGAGCCACACCGCCCCGACGACCGAGAACGGCACGGCCAGCATGACCACCAGGGTCTTGAACGCCGAGCCGGTGTTCAGGTAGAGCAGGAGGAAGATGAGCAGGATCGTCAGCGGCACGACGATCTTCAGCCGCTCGCGAACCCGGAGCATGTTCTCGTACTGACCGCTCCACACCACCGAGTAGCCCGTGGGCAGGTTCAGCTGCCGGGCCACCTCCCGCTTTCCCTCCTCGACGTAGCCGCCGATGTCGCGGCCGGTGATGTCGACGTAGACGTAGCCCGCCAGCATCCCGTTCTCGTCCCGGATCATCGCCGGGCCGTCGACGAGCCGGATGTCCGCCAGTTCGCCCAGAGGAACCTGGCGCCCCATCCGCACGGTGACCAGCACGCGGTGGAGCTGATCGAGATCGGCCCTCAGATCGCGAGGATAGCGGAGGTTGATCGAGTAGCGCTCCCTCCCCTAGATCGTCGTCGCGATGGTCTCCCCGCCGATGGCGGTCAGGAGGACCGTGTGCACGTCGTCGATGGACAACCCGTGACGGGCCAGCGCGTCTCTCCTGGGAGCGATGTCCACGAAGAAGCCGCCCGACGCACGCTCGGCGAAGATGGAGCGCGTGCCGGGCACCTTCCGCAACACGCTCTCGATCCGCTCCCCGATGCGCTGGATCTGCCCGAGGTCGGCTCCGAAGATCTTGATGCCGATCGGAGTGCGGACGCCGGTGGAGAGCATGTCGATGCGCCCCTTGATCGGCATCGTCCAGGCGTTGATGTTGCCGGGGATCTGGAGCGCCCGGTCCATCTCACCGATCAGATCCTCCCACGAGATGTGCTCGGGCCAGATGTGACCGAGGAGCGCTCGCAGCGGTCCGGGCCAGGACGAGAAGAACCGGGTCTTCTTCCGCCACTGGTCCTTCGGCTTGAGCACGACGGTGGTCTCCATCATCGAGAACGGGGCGGGGTCGGTGGACGTGTCGGCGCGCCCTGCCTTTCCGAAGACCGAGGCCACCTCCGGGAACGATCGGAGGATACGGTCCTGGATCCTCATCAGCCGCTGGGCCTCGGTGACGGCGAGCCCGGGCATCGTCGTGGGCATGTAGAGGATCACGCCCTCGTTGAGCGGCGGCATGAACTCGGTGCCGAGCCGGAGATAGACCGGCACCGTGCCGGCCACGACGAGAACCGAGAGGGCGATGACGGTCCTGGGGTGTCGCAGCACGAAGCGGCAGGGCTTCTCGTAGAGCCAGAACAGCACCCGACTTATCGGGTGCTTGTCCTCGGGATAGTACGTTCCCACGAACAGACCGCTCGCCAGCGACGCCAGCCAGCGGGGACGGAACGTGTACGGTTCCATCCGGGCGAACAGCATCCGCACCGCCGGGTCGAGAGTCACGGCCAGCAGGGCGGCCAGCGCGATGGTCAGAGTCTTGGTGTAGGCCAGCGGTTTGAACAGCCGACCCTCCTGGTCCATCAGGGTGAACACCGGAAGGAACGAGACCGCGATCACCAGGAGCGAGAAGAAGACCGACGGCCCGACCTCCATCAACGCTTCCAGCCGGATCTTGTGGAAGTCTCCCTTGCGCCCGCCCTCCTGCCAGAGCTCGAGCTTCTTGTAGGCGTTCTCGACCTCCACGATCGCCCCGTCCACCAGCACTCCGATGGAGATCGCGATGCCGGCCAGGCTCATGATGTTCGACGACAGGCCCGCGGCGTACATCGGAATGAACGCCAGCACCACCGAGATCGGTATGGTCACGATCGGCACGATCGCGGACGGGATGTGCCAGAGGAAGAACAGGATCACGAGGCTGACGATGATCATCTCCATCGTCAGCTCCTCCTTGAGGTTGTCGATCGACTTCTCTATCAGCTCCGAGCGATCGTAGGTGTTGACGACCTCGACGCCCTCGGGCAGCGAGGGCGCAAGCTGGGCGAGCTTGGCCTTGATCCGCTCGATGACGGTCAGCGCATTCTCTCCGTGGCGCATCACGACGATCCCGCCGACCACGTCGCCCTTCCCGTCGAGATCGGAGACCCCCCGGCGCATCTGCGGTCCCAGCGAGATGTCGGCCACGTTCCGGAGCAACACGGGCGTCCCTTGCTGGCTGGTCTTCACGACCACCTGACCCAGCGTGGCCGGATCGTTCACATAGCCGCGGCCTCGCACCATGTACTCGCGCCCGTTCCACTCGAGGAGTCGACCGCCCACCTCGTTGTTGCCCTTCCGGATGGCGTCCATCAGCTGCATCAGCGAAAGACCGTGGTCGGCCAGCCGGTTCGGGTCGATCGTCACCTGGTACTGCTTCTGGAAGCCGCCGATCGACGCCACCTCGGCCACGCCCGGCACGCTCTGCAGCGCATATCGGAGGTTCCAGTCCTGGAAGGAACGCAGCTTGGCCAGGTCATGCTTGCCCGCCCGGTCGACCAGGGCGTACTGGAACACCCAGCCGACGCCGGTGGCGTCGGGGCCCAGCTGAGGCGTGACCGAAGGGGGGAGGCTGCCGGTGATCCTCTGCAAGTACTCGAGAACGCGGCTGCGGGCCCAGTAGATGTCCGTACCGTCCTGGAAGATGACGTACACGTAGGAGAATCCGAAATCCGAGAATCCGCGGATCGCCTTGACCTTCGGCACTCCCAGGAGCGCCGTGATGATCGGGTAGGTCACCTGGTCCTCGACGATGTCGGGGCTGCGATCCCACTTCGTGAAGACGATGACCTGGGTGTCCGACAGGTCCGGGATGGCATCGAGCGCGATGTTCTTCATCGCGAAGATCGCGTAGGCCACCGAGGCCGCGGTCAGCATGATGACGAGCGCCCTGTTCGTGGCCGAGAACCCGATCAGTCGATGGATGACCGTGGAGGAGGAACCGTGAGGGCTCTCGGTGTCCGTGATCATGGCCGGGTCTCGGCGTTCAGGGCCTCGATCGCCGCCCTCATGGACGATTCCGAATCGACCAGGAAGTTCGCCGCCGTGACGACGCGGTCGCCCGCGGCCAGACCCGACAGAACCTCGTAGACGCCGTCGAAGCGCGAACCGATCGAGATCTCGACCGGGACCAGCCTCCCCCTCCCGGCGTCACGGAACGCGTACATCTTCTCACCGGTCCGCATCACGGCTTCCTCCGGGACGGCGAGCCTCTCGCCCAGCGAATAGGACAGTCGCGCGTTTGCGAACATCTCGGGCTTGAGCAAGAGGTCGCCGTTGGGAACCGTCATGCGGGCCTTCATCGTTCGCGTCTCGGGATCCAGTGTCGGGGAGACGAAGGTCACCGTCCCCTTGAAGCTCCGCCCCGGCCAGTAGGGCAGCGTCAAGGTCGACGACATGCCGACCTTCACGTAGGGCAGATCCGACGGGTAGATGTCCGCGTCGGCCCAGACCGACGACAGGTCCGCGATGGTGAAGAGCGGCTCCCCCATGATCTTCTGGCCGGGCAAGACCGTCCGCTCCAGGACGACACCGGTCGCCGGGGACTGGATCGTCAGCGTCTTGTCCACGGCGCCGGTCCTCTCCAGGCGGGCGATCTGCGCGTCGGTGATGTCGAACAGGGAGAGCCGCTTTCTCGCGATCTGCATGAGATCCCTGCCGGACTGCAGGGCCGTGAGATACTCCTGTTGCGCCGTGACCAGCGTCGGGCTGTAGATGGTCAGAAGGGGCTCCCCAGCCTTCACGAACTGACCGGTCGTCGCGACGAAGAGCCGGTCGACCCACCCCTCGACCTTCACGCTGACCCTGTGGAGTCTGGTCTCATCTGCCACGATGCGCGCCGAAGTGCGAACGATGCGGGACAGGGGGCGTTTCTTCACGGTCCCGAGCGCCAGTCCCATGAGCTCGCGCGTGGAGGTCGTGATCGACACGGCCGAAAGACCCGCCGGAGTGCCCTCGTCTTCCCCGGGCGAAGACGCGGGAGACTGTTCGATCGGCACGAGCTTCATCCCGCAGATCGGGCAGTCGCTGGGTCTGTTATCGATCACGGTAGGGTGCATGGGACAGTGGTACTGCGTGGCCGCGGCGAGGCCGGGCGAGCTCGAGCCTCCGCCGCAGCCTCCGGCCAGCACCAGCAGGCCGAGCATCGGCGCCAGGAACGCCGCCAGGCCAGGGCGACGGGTCTTCGGGTTCGACATGATCCTCCGCAAGCCCGGTCCGTCGCCGGGCCGGGACAGGCGCCGGCCGTGATCGTCCTGCGACTCCTGGTCGATGGTCTAGCAAGAAGGAGGCCGTCGGGCTCGCAGATCGCCGCGAGCCGCCCGGACGCGTGTGACCCATCGATCACACCGGTAGCCTCCGTTGGCGGCGGCCCTTTGAGACTATTGTGAGACGGGCCGGACAATAGTGTGAGCTGGCCGCCTCGCCATCAGGAAGAAGCGGGTCGTCATCCGACCGGTTCAGGTCCAGACCGGCGCTCGCCGGCCGCCACTCGATTGGCACAGGTTCTGCATCCACGTTCCACGGACCGGCCGACCGGTCGGTCCCCGCGCGATCTTGTGCCGAGGAGGCGCTCCCGTGACTCGTCTCATCACCATATCACTCGTGCTGCTAGGCACGATCTCGTCGTCTCTCGCGGCGGACAACCCGGAGTTCGACGGCGCCATGAACTCCATCGCTTCGGAGTACACGGCCATCCACAAGGCGTTCTACGGCGACTCGACGACCGGGGTCGACGAGGCGGCCAAGAAGATCGACGAGCTGGCCCGGGCGATCGACCCCTCGACGATCGAGGGAGAGAACGCCCAGCTGTTCAAGACGCTGCCCAGCCTGCTCGTGGGCTCCACCGCCAAGCTGCTCCAGGCCAAGGACCTCGCCGGGAAGAGGATCGCCTTCAAGGAGCTGAGCGCCGCCATGGTCAAGTGGGCCCGGGCAGCGAAGCCCCAGGGGATTCACGTCGCCTTCTGCTCCATGGCGAAGGCTCGCTGGCTGCAGCGCGAGGACAAGGTCTTCAATCCGTACTACGGATCGTCGATGCTCCACTGCGGGACGATGGAAGACAAGCGATCACAGCCCGCGAACACCGGACACGAGGGGTGCGCCGGCAGCGTCAGCGGTCACGCTGGTAGCACCGGCGATCGATGAGAGGGCGGGGGGGGGGCGGCCCGGGTTCTCGCCCCTGGTGACTCGGCAGCCAGGCCGAGGCCTGATCACAGGCCCGACTCCGCGAAACAGGCGGGGGATCCTGGCGCGGCCTCCTGAGCCTTCTACTCGAGACTGCTCCGAGGTCGTTCCCGGGATCCCCGCACCCTACCGGTCCGGGTCGAAGGCCTGGGCAAGGTCCTCGATCAGATCCTCGGCATCCTCGATGCCCACCGAGAGACGGATGGTCCCCTCGCAGATGCCTCGGTGCTCCCGCTCGGCCTTCGGGATCGAGCCATGCGTCATCAAGGGTGGATAGCGCGCGAGAGACTCGACGCCGCCGAGGCTCTCCGCCAGCGAGAAGATCTTCAACCTCTTCAAGAAGTCGTTCGCTTCGCTGGGCCCGCCATCGATCCGGAAGGTGACCATCCCGCCGAAGCCGGTCATCTGGGCAGCGGCGAGCTTGTGCTGGGGATGAGACCCCAGGCCCGGGTAGGCCACCGACTTCACGCGGGGGTGTCCGGACAGGAACAGTGCGACCCTCCGAGCGTTTTCTTCGTGCTGCACCATGCGCACGGCCAGCGTCTTCACGCCGCGCAGGATGAGCCAGGCGTCGAAAGGCCCGGGAATCGCGCCCACGGCGTTCTGGTGGAACTTGATGGCGTCGGCCAGATCGTCACGACGCGTCACGACTGCCCCCCCGACCACGTCCGAATGCCCCCCGATGTACTTGGTCGTGCTGTGGATGACCAGGTCCGCGCCCAGGTTCAGCGGGTTCTGAAAATAGGGCGTGGCGAACGTGTTGTCGACGGCGAAGGCGATCTCGTTTTTCGCGCAGATCTCCGCCACGCTGGCCAGATCGATGACCTGAAGAAGAGGGTTGGTGGGCGACTCCACCCAGATCAGCTTCGTTGTCGGTCGGATGGCCTTCTGGAAATCGGAAGGGTCGACACCGTCCACGGTGCAGAAGTCCACCTGTCGGGTCTTGTAGACCGTCTCGAAGAGGCGGTACGTGCCGCCGTACAGATCGGCGTTGGCGACCACGTGGTCGTACGGTCTCAGCCACGACAGGGCCGCATCCGCTGCGGCGAGTCCCGATGAGAAGGCACAGGCGTAGCGTCCATCCTCCAGAGACGCGAGGCACTCCTCCAGCGCCGTGCGCGTGGGGTTGCCGGTGCGCGAATACTCGTAGCCCTTGTGCCTGCCGACCTCCTCCTGCGTGTACGTGGCCGTCTGGTAGATCGGGACCACGGTGGCGCCGGTAGCCGGATCGGGCTTCTGACCCGCGTGAATCGCCTTGGTCGAGAATTTCACCTGGGGTCTGCCTCCCTGTCGTTGCCGCCGCTGCCGGCGCCCGAAGTGGTTCCGCCGGTGCCCATCGCCGCCACGGACCGGTCGATGCTCCCGTCGGTGTCCGCCCGGATCTCGGGGCCGGTGGAGCGACAGTGTGCCCATGGAGCAAGAATCCGGCCCGGTGGTGGTCTCCAGGACGAAACCCGGCCGACTGGACGCTCCCGCGAGCCAGGCGTCGCCCTCTCTTTCGGACTTCTGTGAAACCGGTTGGAGAATAGTCTGGAATCCACGCCCCGACCTCGGAGAGGAGCGAGCGGTCATCGGGGCGGTTCCGACCTGGACAGGCCCCCGCAGCCCGCCACTCGATTGGCACCGCTCGTGCATCGCCCGGCGAGCGGCCGGTCTCCGGTCCGGTCGTGACGAGGGCGCCGGCGAGACCGGTCGATTTCCCGGGACCAACTCTGTTATGATGGCGGCGAAACCGTCACGTGAGGATGTTCGGCCACCGTGCCCGCACTGCCGGTGAGCGCATCGATCGTGGGGTTCGTGTCTTGAAGACCACCGCGTTGATCACGAGCCTGATCGTCTTGACCGCTCTCGCTCCGACGCCCGCCGCCGGGGACGATCCCGGCACCAGCAAGAGCGTGCCCGTCCAGTCGCCGACAGACCTCCGGTCCATCGGCCTGACGGTCAAGCTCGATGAGGTGGTCCGTCTCGTCGCCCTGAGAAACCCCACGGTGCTCGCCGGAGCGGCCCGGTGGAGCGGTTCGAGAGAGAAACGGGCCCAGGTCACCTCCCTGCCGGATCCTCGGATCGAGTGGATGAGCTTCACGAGGCAGATGATGCCCGAGAACGAACGCTGGGGACTCTCCCTGTCCCAGAGCTTCCCCGTTCCGGCGAAGCTGTCGCTGGCCGGGCGGGTCGCGGACAGGGAGTCCCGTCAGGCGCGCCTCCGGTACGAGATGGCGCTCCGGAACGCCCTCTCCGAAGCGAAGGAGGCGTTCTTCGAACTCTACTACATCGACCGGGCACGCCGTGTGACCGGCGAGGTCCTGGCGCTGTACGAGCGATACGCGTCGCTGGCCGTCGGCGGCGATGAGGCGGGGCAGCCGCGGCTGCCCGAGACGTTCCGGGCCGAGAGCCAGAAGGCGCAACTGGCCCACGACCTGATCCTGTTGACCGAGATGAGACGGGCCGAGGTCGAGAGGCTGCGGGGCCTCCTGGGAGCTCCGGAGGGAACGCCGATCGGAGCCACCTCCGACGTGGTCGAGCCCACGGGCGACCTGCCCCCTCTCGAGCACCTTCAGTCACTGTCCCTAAAGTACAACCAGGAGCTGGCCAGCTCCGGCGTGGAGGTCGACAAGGCACGCGATCAGGTCAGGCTCGCCCGGCTGGCTCCGCTGCCGGAGCTGATGATCGGAACCCGATACATGGGCACCGGAGGCAAGGGTTTTCCGGAGGGAGATCCCACCAGCGATCCCGTCGTGGTGACCGCCGAGATCACTCTGCCCATCTGGTACGGGAAGTACCGCGCCATGGCGAGGGAGGCGCGGCAGAACGAGACGGCCGCCCGGTTCGACCAGGAGGCGCAGAAGCTCCAGGTTCGAACCGATCTCGCCCGCGCTTACTTCACTCTCTCCAACGCGTCCCGGCTGGTGAGGCTCTACGGGCGGACGCTCTTGCCACAGGCCAGGCAGGCACTCGGATCGGCCGAGTCTCTCTACCGGAACGGAGCGACCAGCATGTTCGCCCTGATCGAGGTCGCGTCCACCGTCCACAACTTCGAGCTGGCCCGCCTCCGGGCGCTGGCCGATCTCTACCAGAACGTGGCCCGCATCGAACGGATCGTGGGCACGGCGATCGAGCTGGCGCCGGCGCAGCCGGACGCACCGGGCCGGCCGGACGTCGAGGCGACAGGCGAGGCCGGACGATGAAGACGAGCGGCTTTCCGCGATCCCTGGCCTGGCTGGCGATCCTGCTCGTCCTCGCGAGCGCCGGAAACGGCGAAGCGGTCCGATCCACCCGGCCGGCGTCGGATCCCACCGAGGCGCTCGTGAGAGCTCACCTCGAGCAGACCCGGGCTCTCTCGAACGTTCGGTCCGGCGTGGCCTCGACGCAGCCAGGGGCGAGCCCTGGAACCGACGAGGCGCTGGAACGGTCCAGGGTCGAGATCGCTGCCGCTCGCGACCGCTGGACCAGGCGGATCGAGGCGAGGCCCTCGCTCCAGGGAAGACTCCTGAAAGGCATCCCGGCCGTGATCGTGCGCCGGGTGGACGCCATGGCCGGTGACGCGCGCGCCGCGGGCTCGATCCTGGCGAAAGGGGCCTCGTGTCCGCTGGTGCTGGCGCTGGTGGCCGGGCGCAACCCGGAGGTCCAGGCCGCGTACGAGGCTCTCCGGGCGGTTCATCGACAGTTCGACCAGGCCTCCTACCTCGAGGATCTGGTGAGTCGGTATCGCTCGTTCACGCGGGAGCTCGACACCCGGGTCGGTCCGCAAAGTCACAAGGAGATGTCGGAGAAGACCTTCCCGTTTCCCGCCAACCTCGCCCTGAAGGGGCATCTGGTCCAGCTCGCGTCGGAAATCGCGCTCCTGAGATACCAGCAGACCCTCCGGAAGGCGCTCGACGACGCCGGGCGCGGCTATGTCCAGGTCTACTTCGACGGCCGGATGATCGCCCTCACCGAGGAGAACCGGAAGCTCGTGAGCGAGATGGAGGCGCTCACGCGAACTCAGGTGGCCGCCGGTGTGGCCACCCAGGCCGATCTTCTCAAGGCCCAGTCGACGCTGGCGACGATGGTGAACCAGGCCGAGTCGCTCGCGCGTCAGCGGATCGCCGACATCGCGCAGGTCAACGCGTTGATGGGGCTGACCACCACTCCCTGGGGGGGCGTCCGCGACCCCGGTCTGGCCATGGACGTCCCCACCAGGGAAGGCCTCTTGAAGCGGGCGCTCTCGAACAGCCAGGAGCTCGCCATGGCCGATAAAGACGTCGAGCAGATGGAGACCATGGTCCGCATGGCCGAGTCGATGACCTATCCACGCGGCTCCGTGGGATACACCCTCGTGGCTCCCTCCACCGGTGCGGAGGCAGGGCCCACACGGAGCATGATGGCCGCGTTTCCGCTGCGACAGGAGCCCGACGTGCAGCGGGCCGCCTTCGGCGCCCAGGCGGCGTACCTCGACGAGCTCCGCGTCCGGATCGTCAGGGCCAAGAGGGAGAGGGAGGCGGCTCGAGTCAAGGTGGAGCTGGCCGTCAATGACGCCTGGGCACGCGTTCAGATCGCCCGCCGCACGCTTTCGACGCAGGAGCGGGAGATCGTGCCGCGGGCCAGACAGTCCTACCAGACGATGAGAGTCAGCTACGGCACGGGGCGTACGTCGTTTCTCGATCTGCTCGATGGCGCGCGGATGGTCGTGATGTCCTCCCAGGCCGTGGAGGAGGCCCGGCGAGACTTCTGGAAGAGCCGGATCGACCTGGAGGAGGCAGCCGGTGGAAGCGCTTGTGCGCTGCTCCGCTGAAGAGCTTCGGTGCATCGGAGGGCGCACTCGCGACCAGCGGCTCACCGCCTCCCGTCGATCACGGCAGCCGCAACCTGGAGAAGCTGCGAGCTCAGCTCGACGTGGACGAGTCTCGCGGCATCACGGTTGACCTCGAAGCGAATGCGCTTGTCGACCGTCTTCAGGCCGAAGACTCCGCCGGCGTGGGCGAACCCTTCGGTCTCGCCCACAGTCAGGATGCCCTGCTTCTCCGTGACCGCGAAGATGCTCTTCAATCGGGGAAGCTCCGACGAGCCGACAAACAGAAGGTGGCAGCTCGTGACCTCGGCCAGCGACTTGAACCGCCGCACGGCGATCCTCTTGCCCTGAACCTCCTTGCCCCTGATAGCGTCCAGCGTGGACCCGAACGGGTCGGATCCGAGCACCGCAACCGTCAAGGTATCGCCAAGGGTAGCGTGGGCCGGGAACCTGGAAAAGCGGAGGAAGTTGAAGACGAAGCCCGCCTTGATCGTGTACTCACGCGTCTCCGCATCCTGCGCCAGCGCTGTCGAAACGGGCGCAATGGCGACCAGCGCAACCACGATCGCACCGACATGGAAACGTCGACGACCCAGGGTCGGTCCGTCCGGACCGGCGGCAGGTCGACCGGTGGCACGGTTCACGGCTCCCGTCCCCTCACCACACGTACTGGAGCCTCAACCCCAGGGTGAAGTCGGTCTCGAGCTGCGTTCCGTTCAGGCGCTGGTAGACCGGCACTCCGGCCTCGATGGTGAACCGGAGCTTCTGGAACCGGCCCTTGGGCACGTAGAAATCCAGCCCGCAGAGGGCGTCGGTACGGTCCCCTCCCTGCTGGTCGGGATCCTCGGCAGGCGTGTTCGCTGTGTCCAGTAGAGCATCCCGTCCCCCGAGCCTACCAACGGACTGGCCATCGAGCCTCAGGTGCACGGAGAACCAGCCCGTGATCTTCCGGGCCACCCAGGCGGCCCAGTGGAGCTCATCACCGAGGCGGTAGCCGTTGCTGTTCTCCCCCAGCCTGGTCGTTGCCCCCACGGACACACCGACCACCCCGTCTCGTCTCTCATGGAGGCATATCAGTCCAGGAAGCAGATCGAAGGTGCCGGAGCCGAGCTGCATCGAGTACGGAAGCCGCCGCGAGCCCGTGGGAGTCTGATCCCACCGGTCGATCGATCCGGTCGGAAGGCTCAAGGACGCGTTGGCGAGCAGGCGCACGCCCCCCTTCTTGTAGACTTGCATGGTCGATCCGAGGTGAACGTCGCCAATGCCCTCCGATCTGGTTCTGAACAGCACGGGCGGATCCGACACGCCCATCCCGCCCATGGCCCCCGACTGGATCTGGTCCATCTCCTTCCGGATGAAGGGGATCATCAGGGTGAACGACAGCTCATCGGAGGGGGCGTGCATCACCTCGACGCTGGTCATGCTCATGAACATCCCGGTTTCGGCCATGGGGTAACGGCCCAGAACGTCCTCGACGTCGACCTGCTGGCTACCCCGCCGATTGCCTTTCAGGTTCATGCTCGTGAACTGATTGGCGACCATCCACTCGCCCTTGTGGTGGGTGTGGGTACCCATCACGCCCGTGCTGAACAGGTCCACCCGGAGCGTCATCAGTTCCTCCAGCGTCAGCTTCGTCACATCGGACGGAAGGTCCTGGTGGGCCGGGCTGGCCGCCCAGCCCAGGCAGACGAAGCAAAGCAGCGGAGTCAACACGCGGCAGGCCGCGACGATCACGGACGACCTCCTTCGCTGAAGGTTGCGGGGTCGGGCTGGCAGGATCGGATCAATGATGCCCTC
Organism: Candidatus Rifleibacteriota bacterium; assembly: GCA_016213885.1. Taxonomy (GTDB): domain Bacteria; phylum Muiribacteriota; class UBA6191; order JACPRK01; family JACQZM01; genus JACQZM01. The sequence continues at coordinate 112,144 of JACQZM010000163.1, forward strand.
CGTGGGTCGAACCGGCTCCACTCCGCGCACTCCCGGCGCTCTCACCGTTCGAGCTCCGCTGGGGGTCCGCGTCGTCGACCCGGCGCTGTTTGATCCTGACGGCATCGAGACCTGTCTTCAGCTGGTTGATCTTCTCGTCCAGGCGTTTGGCCTTCTCCGTGCCGCCCCGCGCGCGAAGCTTGTCCCGTGTCGCACGCAGGGTGGCGATCTCTCGTCTCAGGCGGATCTCCTCCAGCTTCAAGTCGAGCGCCTCGAGCGCCTCCGGCGAGGCGCCCGCTTCCTCCGACTCCCGCTTTGTGCGAATGAGCTCCTGCTCCTTCTTTACGAGCTCGTCAGGCTTCTCGTTGGCCTTGCGCCCGAACGGCCAGAAGCTTCCCGAGGATCTCTCCGTGGTCGGTGCCGCACTTTTCTGATCGGACGCGGCCTCGGCGGGCGCCATCCCCGCAGCTGCGGGCTGATGGCCGCCCCCTTGGGCTGCGAGCCGAGTCGTCCCGATCAAGATGGCGATGATCATCAGAGCGATCTGGCGTCCGTCGAGTCTCATTCGTCCTGCCTCCTGGCGCATCCGCGCCTGGAGAGCCAGCACGACCAGTGCCAACCACGGCCCTGGATGAAAGCCGGTCCGGACGGGGGCCGGGTAGGCGAGAGCGCCCTCTCTTCACACGATTCTCAACATCCGGTTACCAATAGTCTCATCCCTCCTTCCGTATGTCACGAGGGACATCCGCCCCCGCCTCTCGCCGACATCCACCGGCGCGGAACAAGAGAAGCACCCGCCGGCCGAGCGACAGAATCGAGGCGGTTTCTCGTCCTGGCTCGACGCGGATGGTTCGGGCAGGACAGTAACACGGTGATGGCACTGAAATCCACTCATGATCAGCACTTCGGAAGGACTGAACGAGATATCGGATGGCCCACATGCGAAAAGAGGGGTCTCATGTCCCCGGGCTCGGACCGGGTGCACCGTCAGCTCCCCTCGCCATGCGAGCTCTCCTCCGGTGGACAGGCCATGGACCGGCTTGCACGGACCCGGCGAGGTCAGCTATGCTGAACCACGTGATGTGATGCGCCCTCGGGTCTGTCCGCAAGAGGAGACTGCGATGAGCACAGCGACGGCACCCCTGCTCCCTACCATCGAGCTCCCCTACGATGATGGCGAACCCATGGACTCACCGTGGCACCGTGCTCAGATGGAGCTCCTGATTCAGTCCACCCACGTCCATTGGGGTGACCGTTCCGACTACTACACCGGCGGCAACATGTTCGTGTACTTCAGCTTCGATCAGGTGCGCACGCACGATTACCGCGGCCCGGACTACTTCACCGCCGTCGGAGTCGACGGCACCAAGGAACGCAAGGCCTGGGTGGTATGGGAGGAGGGTGGACGGTACCCGGACATCATCATCGAGCTTCTGTCGCCGTCGACCCGCTCCGACGACCTCGGGACGAAGAAGAGCCTCTACGAGCGGGTTTTCCGGACGATCGAGTACTTCTGTTACGACCCGGAGTCCCGGGACCTGTCAGGGTGGCGGCTCCTCCGGGGACGATACGAAGCGATCGAACCGGGAGGCGGAGGCCGGATGGGGAGTGACGTGCTCGGGGCGTCCCTGGGGCTCTGGGAGGGTACCTTCGACCGGATCAGCGGCGCGTGGCTCCGACTCTGGGACCACAAGGGCAGACTCGTGTCGCTGGACAGCGAGCGCGCCGAAGCCGAGCACGCGCGAGCCGAAGCCGAGCACGAGCGCGCCGAAGCCGAGCACGCACGAGCCGAAACCGCCCAGCAGCGAACCGCCATCGTCCAGGAGGCGGGTCGCTTTCTCGGGCTGTTTCATCGACAGGGTGCCCAGGCGACGCTCGCCCAACTGCGTCGGGTCGGCGGGGGTCGAGTCGACCGTCTGATCGACGAGATCGAGGCGTTGGACCCGGACGCCGGGCACGCGCTGCGGAGCGCGGGTTCGTGACACCCGGACCGCCCCCTTCGAGGTTTTCCCGGACCCACCGGTCTTGCGGCCCTGACGGCAGGAAGCTCGCCCCGGAGGGTCCCGTGGTCGGTGACGCACTCGCCCGAAGAGAGAAGTGAAGCTGAGGCGCCTGGAGAGACGATGGCACGCATTCTCTTCGCCGACGACGATCAGACCGGCCGCGAGGTGGCCCGGTATCACCTGACCGAGGCGGGTTACGAGGTCGACGCCGTCGGGGACGGCCAGCAGGCGATCGAGCTCTTCTCGGAGCACCCTCACGATCTCGTGGTGGCCGATCTGAAGATGCCCGGAGCCACCGGTCTGGAGATTCTGGCTCACGTCAAGAAGCTCGCTCGTGAGGTTCCCGTGGTCGTCATCACCGCCCACGGGAGCGTGGAGACGGCCATCTCGGCGATGAAGGGGGGCGCCTACGACTTCATCGAGAAGCCATTCAAGCGCGACGTGCTGCTCCTGGTGGTGCTACGCGCCCTTCAGATGCGCAGCCTGGCGCTGGAGAACCGGACGCTCAGACGCAAGGTCCTGGGCGTGGAGCGGGACATCGTCGTCTCCTCCAAGGCGCTCCTCCGGCTGCTCGAGTCCGTGGACAAGGTGGCCCAGAGCGAGGCGACGATCCTGATCACGGGAGAGAGCGGCAGCGGCAAGGAACTGATCGCGCGGCGCCTTCACATCAAGAGCCTTCGCGCGGACGGGCCGTTCGTGGCGGTCAACTGCGCGGCCATGCCCGGCGAGCTCCTCGAGACGGAGCTGTTCGGTCATGAGAAAGGGGCCTACACCGGCGCCACGAAGGCACGGCTGGGTCGGTTCCGGACCGCCGAGGGGGGCACGCTCTTCCTCGACGAGATCGCCGAGCTCCCGCTGACCTTGCAGGCGAAGCTCCTCCGCACTCTTCAGGAACGCGTCATCGACGTCGTGGGATCGGACCAGCCGGTGGCCGTGAACGTGCGTGTCGTGGCCGCCACGAACCAGCCGCTGGCCGAGAGGATCGAGGCCGGCACGTTTCGAAAGGACCTCTACTACCGGCTCAACGTCGTCGAGATCCAGGTGCCGCCTCTGAGAGACCGCATCGAGGATGTCGCCGCCCTGGCGCGACACTTCGTTCATCGATTGGCCGCAGGGCGTGAGCTGTCCATTCCCGAAGAGGTCCTCTCGGCGCTCCAGCGGTACTCGTGGCCGGGCAACGTGCGGGAGCTGGAGAACGCCTGCGAGCGGCTGGTCCTCCTCTGCGACGGAGACACCCTCCGGGTCGAGGACCTCCCCCCGGCGATCGGCAAGCTGGCCGCCGGGCCGTCGAACCAGAGAGGAACGGACCTCCTCCAGCTTCCTCCGGAAGGCCTGTCTCTCATGGACTTGGAGCGCCGCGTCATCGAGAGCGCGCTTTTGCTCAAGAAGGGAAACGTCACCCAGACAGCCGCCTACCTGCGTATTCCACGGCACGTCCTGGCCTACCGGATCGAGAAGTTCGGTATTCGACGTGGCTGATCGAGCGTCCCCCCGCGTCCTCGGCAGGTTCTTCTCGCTCCAGATGACGCTCGTCGCCTGGCTCCCCGTGGCGATCATCACGGTTCTCCACTACACGACCAGCTCCCATCAGCATTGGCTGCACGACATCTTCCGGAGGCTCTACTACATGCCGATCCTCTTCGGCGCCTTCTCGCGGGGCCTGGTGGGTGGTCTGGGCGTGGCCGTGGTGGTGGTGGCGGTCTACACCCCTCATGCCTTCACCCACGTGGGACACATGGATCCGGCCCGGTCGCTCGAGAAATCGCTCGAGATGATCCTGTACGTGTTGATCGGTTGCGTGGCGGGCTGGCTCGTGGACCGGGAGAGACGCAAGCACGAGGATCTGCTGGCGACCGGGCGGAAGCTCGAGGAGGCTCTGGAGGAACAGCGCCGCGCCGTGGACCAGCTGATCCGGGCCGGACGGCTGGCGGCGCTGGGGGAGATGGTCGCGGGCATCGCGCACGAGATCAAGAACCCGCTGCACTCGCTGGAGGGCACGGCGGAGATCGTGGACGCGGTCGTGCCGGAGAACGCTCCCCAGCGCCACATGTGGGAGCTGCACCTGGACGAGATCCGGAGGCTGAAACGAGTCCTGGAGCGGTTCCTGTCGTTCGCGCGCCCGGCCGCTCCGGAGCGCCGCACCACGGACATCGTGGGCATCGTCGAGCGCGTCCGCCATCTCGTCTCCTCTCAGGACCGACAGCAGCACGTCCGGATCGTGAAGGAGGACCCTCCGACCGGCTTCGACCCCACGCTTCGGGGCGACGAGGAGCAGCTCGTACAGGTCCTTCTGAACATCTCCCTGAACGCCCTGCAGGCCATGGCCAAGGACGGCGGCTCCCTGGCCTATTCGTTCCGACGGGAATCTCGCGGCGCGCGAGAGTACGTGCTCGTCCTGGTCTCCAACACCGGCCCCTCGATACCGGAGGGAGATCTGGAACGGATTTTCGACCCGTTCGTCACGACCAAGAGCGACGGGATCGGTCTGGGACTGTCCATCGCTTCGAGGATCGTGGAGCAGCACGACGGATTCATCGAGGTCGCCAACCACCCCCAGGGGCGAGGCGTGACGTTCACGGTGTGCCTGCCCGTTTGAGGATATTCTAGAATCGGCTCCAAGAAGCCAGGCGAGCTCTCACTCTCTCGAACGGCCACCGGTCCGCACGAGAAGCCCCGGTCCAGGGCTGGTGGTCGCTGTGGCATCCATCCTGCTAGTGAGGGGGCCGTGACGATCGCCACGGTAGGTTCCTGGCCGTCGTCACGGTCTTTGCCGGACAGAAGGAGTGCCCCATGAATCGCTCGCGGTGTTTGACCGTGGCTGCCGTGCTCTTGACCCTCGTCCTGATCTCGTCGGTGTCGGCGTCCTCGTTGACCCGGGAGCAGATCCTGAAGGAGCTCGGCGGCCTGGAGGTCTGCCTGAGGACGATGTGCCTTCCCGCGGGCGACGCCTCGATGTCGATCGGTGGCGCCCAGGCTCTGATCACCAAGCTCGGCCAGAACTCGAATGCTCTCGACAAGTGGGTCATCCAGCGGCTCAACGCCGTCGTCATCCTCCTGAAGCAGAAGAAGCTGAAGGAGGGGCTCGACGAGCTCCAGAAGATGATCAAGGAGCTGCCGGCCAAGTAGCCGCTGGCCGGGCGGGCGTCGTGGTAGCAGCAGCCAGAGAAGAGGAGCGGTGCGGCGGCGTCGTCCGGAAGCCCGGGGGGTCAACCAGCATGACCGGGTCCCGGGACCGGCCACGAGAGGTCGCCTCGTCAGGCATGTCCCGCCGGGAGGCTCTCTTCAGGGGTGCCCTGGTGGTCCCGCTCTGGGTCGGCGTCGTCTGGTGCACCCTGGTCGGACAAGCTCCAGCGGATGAGAAGAAGCCGGCTCCGGTCGTGGACCGGGAGGCGGTTCTCAAGGACTGCCGGGCGTTCCGGGCATTCTGTCGTGCCAAGGACGGGCGGATTCGCGACGCGCTCAAGCGCGGAGGCGATGAGATTGCACGCGACCTGGCCGAGCGACTCCAGACCGAGGAAGCGCGAATGCTCCGGCGCGTCATCTGGTACCTGGGACGCGATCGATCCCAGGCAGACCGCGTGACGCAGTTCGGCAAGCTGCTCGAGGAGTGCCAGGGCCTGTCGGCCGACGAGGCGCTCAGGCGGCGCGTGGCGAGCAAGTTTGCCATCCCGACGTGGCTCGATGATCCGTTCCGGATCCGGGTCGACCACATCCGGCCGGCCGCCGCCGAGAAGGGAGCGGAGTCGGCTTGGGCGCCCGTCCGGCCCTCGGCGGTCACGGGCTACGGCCGCCCCGGCAGGGGGGCCAAGATCGATCTCAACCCGGTGGCCGCGCCCGCCAAGCCCGAGGGCGAAGGTGCTGCCGGGTCGGGCTCGGCAGGCTCCTCAGGCAGCAGGAACTCACGCTGATTCGACCTTCCCGTGCTCGGGGGCTCCGAGAAGGCCACCGACCAGTTCCTGGAGCGCGCTTCGATCGACCGGCTTCTCGAGGTACGCATTCGGATGGGGCAGGTGGTCGACATCCAGAAACGAGTGCACGAACGTCGAGGCCGCCGGGTCGCCTCCCAGCAGGCCGCTGACGACCACGACGGGGATGTCGCGATAGCTCTCCATCGACTTCAACTGGCGGTAGAACAGCGCGCCTGACTTCTTCGGCATCTGGATGTCCAGCGTGATCAGATCCGGCCGTCTGGCCGTGACCCGTTCCAGCGCCTCCTGCCCGGTCGAGGCCATGTCGACGTCGTACCCCAGACTCCGGATGATCGACTCCATCAATGCCGCGCAGTCTGGCTCGTCTTCCACAACGAGCACCCTCCTGGGGAACTTGGCTCGAGTCATCATCGATCCGCTCCTTTCTGCTTTCAACGTGAAGTGAAACGCCGCACCCGAACCGAGGTCGCTTTCACACCAGATCCGTCCCCCGTGGGCCTCCACCGCGGAGCGCGCGAACGCGAGCCCGAGTCCGGTCGAGTCGCTCGGGGCGTCGAGGGCGAGCTGGTGCGCGTCGAACAGAGTCGCGATCCGCGCGGGCGGGATGCCGGTTCCACTGTCCCTGCAGGTGAACTGCACCATCCGCTCGTCGTCGCGCGGCTCGACCGTCAGGACGACCTCGACCCGGAAGTCGTTGTGCTTGACCGCGTTCACGGCCAGGTTCAGCACGACCCGGCGGATCAGCTCCGGCTCCATGCTGACCAGGGGGCACGGGCTCGACGGGCGCACGAGATGGATGGAAACCTGCTTGGCCCCGAAATCGAGGTCGTCCAGGACCGACTCCAGGAGCTCGACGGGGTCGACGAACCGGAGCCGCAACGCAGGCGCCGCCTCCAGCCTTGCGATGTCCAGCAGGTTCATGACGGATGTGGCCATCAGACGGGCCTGTCTACGGACTCTCACCAGCGGGCGCCTGAGGGCCTCGTCCTGATGGATGAGCGGCTTGGCGAGCAAGACATCGGCGAACCCTGTGATGCACGCGAGGTGGTTCTTGAAGTCGTGGACCAGGAAGCGGGTCGTGCGCTCCTTCACCTTCTCGAGGTCCACGAGCTGGGAGTTCTGTCGTCGGAGATGCCCTGACGCAGCCTCGAGCTCCTTCATGAGCGCGTCGGTCCTGGTCAGCTCCCGGCGAAGGTCGTCCCGCTGAGATTGGATGGTGAGCGCCTGCAGCCCGTAGACCAGACCGACCAGCGATCCCAGCATGCCGAACGCGAACGCCATGGGCAGCATCTTCAGCCCGAACGATTCGATGATCTGGGCGGACACGGTCGAGGAAAGGCCACCGCCGACGCAGTGTCCGGGAGCCTCGTGGAGCAGGGCGAAGACGACCATGGCCACCGGGTGCAGCACGACATAGCCGTTCAGGAAGCCGACGAGCGCGATCCGCGCCAGCCGCATGCCGTCTCACCTCCGATCGCTCGTGGGCCGCACTCGATCCTGACCGCTCGTCACGAACAGGGTCAGCAGGACCAGTGCCACTACCCTCGGCGAAGGTCGAGGGGCTCAGCATCCACTACGCGAACGGGTGGCTTCCTCCACGAACCGGGCTCTCTTTTCAGAATAGTGTCCAAGACGGCGTGAGAAATCTCTCCAATCGAGAGCGGGAACGAGGTGCCCGTGAGGGACATCCTCAGGGGGATCCGGTCTTCATCTCCGGTGACCGCGAATCGCCAGGAACTCGGCCACGAGCTGGGACACGGCCTCCTCGAGGTGTGCCACGACCGCCTCGCTCTCCGGATCGGAGAGAGAGCCGGTCGCGGCGATGACGGGTGGACCGCTGCGCGCCCCGACAACCTGGACCCTCACCGTGGCGAGCGGATAATCACGAGTCAGTCGGGCCCTCACCCAGGCCTCGACGGTTTCGTCTCCCGCGTGGTTCTTGACGCCCACGGAACAGAAGATCGTCTCCACGCGATCCGGATGGGGAGCCGGCGGCGCGACGGCCGGCGGGCCTCCCCGCGCGCGGCTATGCAACTGGGGCAATACGCGGCGAAAATAGTCCCGCAGAGCCATGCGCATGACCGCGTTCATCGACTCACCCAGGAGTTGCGCCGTCTCCACGAGGCGCTTGGCGTCTGGTTCTCCAAGGTACAAGACCAGCTGGCGACGTCCAGTTCGAGCGCGGTTCGAGTCTGCCATCCGCGCACCTCCCTATGTCTCCTGGCGGAGTACACTCACGAAAACGGTATCATACTAGTATACTACGCGTCCACACGGCGACTGCATGTTCCCGGAGGCGAACAGGTCTCGCGGGTCCGCCCACAGCTGAAGGTCGAGCGGCGTTCCCGGGACTCCGGACCGACCTCGAGGCGCAGGAGTCCTTGCGGGAGATGCCCCCCCCCCCAAGCAGACTCCCCATCTCGTGCAGGAGTACGCGCTGGAGTCGCCCCTGCCGAGAGCGCGCCACTGGCCTCAGCGAGAGTGCCCGCTTGCGCCGGGCCTCCAGGACCCCCCACCTGGTTGGCGGAGTCGGGCCTGTGATCAGGCCTCGGCCTGGCGGCAGAGTCACCAGGGAAGAGGAGGGGTCCGGATCGAGGCCCGGCGCGGGAGAGAGATGAAAGAGGAGGGGATCCGGATCGAGGTCGCGCTCGGGGGCGCGACTCGGACCCGGCGAGGCGCCGGGTCTTGCGACTCGGATCCGGCGAGGCGCCGGGTCTTGGGCCCGACGTTGCGGATCTCCGATCGCCTGCCCTATTCTTACGTTCCCATGGCAGTCGTGTGCCCTCGATGTGGCGCTTTCCCCACGAAGGCGCTGGTGACCCACTGCGCGTCCTGTGGCGCTCCGCTCAGCCGAGCCGTGGAGACCCAGAGCGGCAGTCCAGCGGGAGCGCAGGTCTCCGAAGACGCGGCCGTACCACCCACGCGCAGGGGGGGCGAGGTCGGGCCTGCCACGCAGCACACGACCAAGCTCTCACAGCGTTTCCTGTCTCAGTACCGCATCCAGGAAACGCTCGGCGCGGGTGCCATGGGCGTCGTCTACAAGGCTGTCCAGCTGGGGCTGGATCGAGAGGTGGCCATCAAGGTCCCGTCGATCTCGTCGCCAGAGCTGATGGCGCGCTTCGTCCGTGAGGGCAGGATCCTGGCCCGCCTCGAACACGCGAACCTCGTCCGCGTCTACGATGCAGGCGAGGACGAGGGCCAGCCCTATATCGTCTTCGAGTTCGTCAGGGGCCATACTCTGAGAGCGGTGTGCCAGGCGAGATTGCTGCCGGTGCCGGTGGCGGTCGGCCTCTGCGTGCAGATGCTGGAGGGCTTGGGTCACGCGCATCGTCACCACGTGCTGCACCGTGACGTCAAGTCCGATAACGCCCTCGTGACCGCCGATGGCACGGTCAAGCTCGCCGACTTCGGCCTGGCCCGGTCGGAGGTCGAGTCCGGGGGAACCTGCCAGGGCTTGATCCTGGGAACAGCGGCGTACATGTCTCCAGAGCAAGCCCAGGGTCTGCCGCTCGATGCCAGGGCCGATCTGTATTCGGCAGCGGTCGTTCTCTTCGAGCTCTTGACGCAGCGCCTGCCGTTCGAGTCTGCAGACACGTTCGAGCTCTTGGGCCAGCAGATCAAGGCGCCGCCACCGCTGGTCGGACAGCTCAGGCCCGAAGTACCTCCGGATCTGCAATCGACCATTGCGAAGGCCCTCTCCAAGCAGCGTGAGGACAGGTTCTTGGACGCCCGGTCGTTCGCGGAGGCGCTCGGGGCCGTCGGGCCAGGGGAGCTGATGGAGCTCGACGCCACCCTGCTCGCTTCCATCGGCGAGGTCGCCGGATCTCCCACGGTGGCTGGCGCGACCGTTGCGGCGCAGCCTGCCCTGGCGCCCACTCAGCACCGGACGCGGTCGGCCACCGGCGAGGCTCCGGAACGCAGCTGCGCCAGAGACCGGACGACCACGAGCAAGACGATGAAGTCCCCCCTGGCTCGGACGACATCTTCGCCGGCCCTGACGGGCGCCAGGCTTGTCCCTCGGTCGTCCAGCTGGTGGATCAAGGGAGCGGCTGCTGCATTCGCGGTGGTTGTCGGATGCGGACTTCTCCTGTGGCCCCGGCCACCGGTCGAGACGACTCGAGCATCCTCGCCTGCGCCCGCGAGGTCGCGTCCTGTGCCGGCGCCTCTGCCCGGTGTGACCCCGTCTCCGAGTGCGAGGGATCTGGCCAGAGGCCTCAGACAGGCGCTCGACGGGCTGCAACCCTGGGCCCGCTTGACCGCGCTCAGGGCGCTCGCGGACAGGAAGAGATGGAGGCCAGGAGATCGCCTGGATCTCGACAGGGCACCTGTCGTCGGACAGCTGCGGGCGACGGTTCCAGAGCTCGAAGAGCGCACGCGCGCCTTCGAGCCGGTGCGGGACGATTACTTCGGATCCCTCGCCGTGCCACTCGATGAGAAGAGAGCTCTCTACAGGCGGCTCCAGGAGCTTCGGGAGCTGGAGCTGGCCTGCGGCGCGTATGCCATCAACGTGCTCCCCAGGCTCTACGAGCGGCTCTCGTCACCGCGGTATGGCATGGCCTCCTCGTCCGGATGCCAGGGCAAGCCCGGCGCCATCGTCCTGCGTGCACGCCTCGACAAGAGCACGCTCGTGGACTACGAGAGCACGGTGGACACCAGGGCTCGGCGCGATCTCCCCGACGGCGAGGGCGGGCTCTACCTCAAGCTCAACATGGATCAACGGAGCGACTCGTTCCTTCACCAGGTCGAGCCGGCCAACACGGGCGCTTTCCTGGAAGTGGTCGAGACGGAAAACTGGTATCACGAACCGGGGAGCGCTCTTCCGTTTCCGCCCCCTGACCGGATGGCGAACCCGGAGATCCTCGCGGTCTTCTCCGACCTGGTTCCCGGCGGCGTGCTGAGGCTCTTCTTGAGCGGCCCCACGGGCGACAGGTGGGAAGCCGTGGCCGACCTCCGGCCATGGCACCCGGGCGTCGGTCCTGAAACGTTACGGGGCAAGGTCTTGCCGCTCTGGCACGGGCTCGATCCCCGTCTGCTGACGCCGGGCTCGCGCCTTCGGATAGAGCTGGTCTACTTCCGCGAGGAAGGCCTCACCGCTACTCAGATCGTACGACTGAGGCTCCTGGTGTTCCAGTGGTCACAGCCTCCGGTGAACAACGGCCCGACACCTCAGCCCGATCGTTGACGGGTGGCAGCTGCTGCGGTGGTCCCGACGATCCGAGCCTGTGATGCCGGCGGGTTCCTCCTTCTGGCATGATGAAGATACCCATGGACCAGCCACACGCCGGATCGGCCCTGCCCCGGTTCTCGCCGGAGTTCCTGACCCGGTACCGACCGGTGCGCCTCCTCGGCGAGGGCGGCATGGGCGCGGTGTACCTGGCACATCAGCTGGAGCTCGACCGGCCCGTCGCCATCAAGACGCTCAAGGGCTTCGGGAGGGAGGAAGCCGCCCGCTTCGCCAGGGAAGGGCAGGTGCTCTCGTCGCTCCGGCATCCCCGGATCGTCAAGGTCCTCGATGCCGGGGTCGACGCCGGCATCCCGTACCTGGTGTGCGAGCTCATCGAGGGCGAGACGCTCGAAAACGCCCTCGAAACCACGGTCTTCACCCTGTCCCGGGCGCTCGAGACGACCGCTGCCGTGGCGGACGCGCTGGCCTACGCCCACGACCGGGGCATTGTCCACCGGGACGTGAAGCCGGCCAACATCTTCCTCGTCGGATCTGACGTCAAGCTGGCCGACTTCGGCCTGGCCCGGGGTGTCGGAGTGGGGCAGACGGTGACGCAGCCGGGGTTCATCCTTGGCACGCCGGAGTACATGGCGCCGGAGCAGATCGAGGGGAGCGAGGTTTCGGCGGCCAGCGACCAGTACGCCCTCGGGGTGCTGTGCTACCGGATCATCGCCGGCTGCACGCCCCACCCCGGGAGGGACGCCGCCGCCATCATGACCCGGCGGCTCGCGTCGGCCCCGATACCCTTGAGCGGTCCGTGCCCCGGGGTACCGGCCGCGGTGGAGACAGCGGTCATGCTCGCGCTGGCCCGCTCCCCCGCGAACCGCCACCGGTCGGTTTCGGCGTTCGGCCAGGAGCTGCTCTCGATCGCCCGCGGCCTCGGGCCGGCAGGGGACCGGCCGGTGATGGAGCCTGGCACCCCCTTCCCTTCTGCGAAGGCCGCGCCGGCCCGGCCGAGGTCGCGCCGACCAGTGCGGACCGCCATCGCACCGGCCGGCCCGAGCCGGCCCGCGGGGCAGCCTCCGGCGGAGCGGACGACGGCGATCACCCCGACTCGGGACCGCCGTGGCCTGCTGCTCGCAGCCTGCGTCCTGCTTGCTGGTGCGTGCACTGTCGCGCTGGTGATGCGGGCTCCGGGGCCGGAGGTGAGGCCCGCGGTCACCCCGTCGCCGCTCCTTCAGCTCTTGCAGCCGCGCTTCGAGATCCACCGTTCGATGCGGGTGCCCTTCCGGGGCGAGCTCCCTGAAGGCGTGCGGTTCGAGCTCCGTTGCCGGGGTGAGCCTCCACGCCGGGGGCGGGTGACCACGGCGACGAACGAGATCGCGTTCGACGATCTGCTGCCGGAAACCAACGGGATCGTCTCGGTCACCGACGAGTCGTCGCGGCCCGCGGGTCCCACCCTCGCCGTCTCCACCCCCGCGATCGCTCCGGTGCGCGATCTCACCATCGTCCCCTCGTACCGCTCCGCCCTGGTCCACTTCTTCATCCCCCGCGAGGCGGAACTGATGGTGCGGGTGCGGGAAGCCGAGCCCGGACACCCGTCGAAGACGCAGACCGCCCGGAGCACGTCGACCCTCTTTCATCGGGTGTTCGCCGGGTTGGCCGGCGACCGGGAGTACGAGCTGCGGGTCAACACTCCGGCCGGCTGGGGGGGCATCGCTCCCCGGCGGTTCAGGACGCTGGCGAGAGCCAGGCAGGCCGACACGGCCCGGTGGCTCGCGGCGGTGCAGTCACCGGCGGACCGTCCGCTCCTGGACCCCTGGACCGACCAGGACGGCTCCCGGAACCCCGACGTGGTCCCGCATCTCCTGGCCTGGCTTCGAGCCCGGAAGAGGCTCGAGCACCAGGCATTCGAGGTCCTGGCCCGGCTCGCCCGGGACCTGAGGGACCGGGAGCTCGTGGGCGCCCTCGTGCCGCATGTCGGCGACAGCGTCGCGCGGCTCAGATGCCTCGCGGAGGCGGCCGCCGACGCGCGGCACGAACGGGCGTTCGATCTGGGCCGGCGGCTGCAGGATCGGGTGACCCTCGACCAGGACCTGGAGCCAGCGCTCTGGGCGCTCTCGGCGACACCGGGTCGCAAGACCTGCGATCTGGTCGGGCAACTGCTCGAGAGGCACCCTTCTTTTTCCTGGTCGAGCCCGGCGATCTGGATGCTCGAGGCCGATCAGACCTGCGCCCGGGAGTGGTTCGACCGCTGGCTGACCCTCACCGGCGGCCCGATGAACCCGCTCGCCCCCTTTGCCATCGAGGGGCTTGCGGCGAGCGGTGCGGCAGGGGACGTCCAGACCCTGATCCGGTTCCTCGGGAACGCCCAGACGCCGACTCTCGCCAGGCTCGCCGCCACGGCGCTGGCCATGGTGGGTACCGCGGAGGCGGTGGGGGCGCTGCGCGGCGCGCTCGTCCCCGGCCCGAGGGCACGGGAGCTCATCTGGGCGCTGGTGCAGGCCGGCGTCCCCGAGGCCGGACGGGAGATCGCGCCGTTCCTGCCGTGCCGGGAGCCGCTGCTCAGGCGGGACGCGACCCTGGCGATGGGCCACCTGGGGTGCGTGGAACAGGTGGCGGCGATCCGGCTGCGGCTTTCGGATCCCGATCCGGCGGTGGTCGAGGCGGCCTGCTGGACGCTGGCGAAGCTCGGGGACACCGCTTCTGCCGGCCGGGTCGAGAAGGTCCTGGCGGAGCGCTCCAGCGCTCCTTCCCCGCTCGTCGCCAGGGCGCATGCCCAGCTTTCCGGCAGGCGGGCGATACTCGGGCTGCGTCGATGGATCGACAGGCACCGGACGAGCCGCGCTTCCGAGATCATGGCGGCGGTCGCGTCAGCGTACCTCGAGCTTCTCGTCCTCGAGGGGGCTGCGGTCCGTCCGGAGGTGAAAGCCTGGGGTGCCGCCTGGAGCGAGACGACGGCGGACAACTCGATCCAGACGATGACGGAGTCGTACGTCGCGGCAAGCGTCACCCAGCGGCAGTTCCGGCTGTTCCCGGGCGCCGTGCTCGAGCGGACCGGGATCCGGCTCGTCCCCGGGGACTGGATCGAGGTGCGCTGCGGCGGCGCCTGGGGCGCCCGCGGAGAACCGCTCTCGTCGTGCATCGACCGGGTCGCGCTGCCCCGGGACCGGTTCCCCGAAGCCCCGCAGCTCCATCTCTCCGGTCGGATCGGCACCCAGCGGTTCCGCCTGGAGAAGGGGGGGGCCGGCAAGCTGGTGCTCGTCAGGTCGCCCGGCGAGCTGATCCTGTCGTGTCACCTGGCGTACCCGATCTGGCTGCCCACCCTGCCGACCGAGCAGCTGACCGGCATGGCCTGGGTCTCGGTCACCAGGCCTTGCGGCGACACCGTTCCCCCGGCGCGTTGAGGGCGCACCTGGAGCCACCTCGCGCTGAAACGCTTCCGGAAGGAAGACCGGGACCGGAGCCCGGCTTGACATACTGATGCGCTGGTGGTATGTCTTGAAGTATGAGAACGACCGTGCGAATCAACGATGAGCTTCTCCGCCGCGCCAAGAAGCGCGCGATGGATGAGGGGCGCACTCTGACTTCGCTGATCGAGGACGGCCTCAGGCTCACCCTGGCCAGGTCGAGATCGGGTCGGCGAGAGGAGGTTGTCCTGCCCGTCTCCAAGGCCACCGGTGGCGTCCGTCCAGGGGTCGACCTCAACCGGTTCGGCGACCTGGAAGAAGTCATGGACGCGTCATGATTCTGCCCGATGTGAACGTCCTCGTGCACGCCTTCCGAGCCGATTCCTCCGATCATCGCACCTGTCGGAGATGGCTCACGGGGATCGTGAACGGCGAGGCGCGCTACGGGATGGCTCCGCAGGTTCTGAGTGGCGTGGTCCGGGTCACGACTCACCCGAAGGTCTTTGCAGAGCCGAGCCGGTTGAACGAGGTCCTTCGGTTCTGCGATGTCGTGCTCACCCAGTCGCACTGCGTGGTCGTCCAGCCGGGTGAGCGGCACTGGGAGATCTTCAAGCGCCTCTGCACCACGGCAGATGCTCGCGGCAACCTGGCGCCAGACGCCTGGTTCGCCGCTCTGGCCATCGAAGCTGGCTGTGAGTGGATCACACTCGATCGCGACTACGCGCGATTCCCGGGCCTTCACTGGCGTGTCCCTGACCCTCTTCCCTGAACAGTGAGAATGGAAGCGCGGGGCGCTGCGTCTCGCGGAATCGCTGGGCGTCAACATCCACGGCGAGCCGACGAGGCTCCGGATCCTGGCGCGCGCGACGATTGCCAATCGACCCCCGGGCTGATAGTCTATTCGCACCCAAGGGGGGCCAGCAGTCGCCGGTCCTCGGCCCCTCACCGAGGCGACTTCGCAGTATCCAGTAAGGAGCATTCCGGATGGCCCGCGCTCTCGTCGTTCTCTTCACCCTCCTTTCGATCCTCCCTGCGTTCGCCGAGCCCACGATCAGGCCCCGCCTTCGCAAGGTGACGTTCCCGCTGACCGACCGCCACGAACTGAGCGCCCTGGAGGCGAGCGGCGGCTTCGAGATCGTGGAGGTGGCCGGCGGTCGCGTCGTGGCGCTCCAGCGGACCGAACGGCCCGACGAGACGGCCTGGGTGCCAGTCCCGGCAGGTCTTGCGGTGCTCTCCGAGGACGTCGACCAGGAGCTCGCGCCGTTTTCGGCGCAGGGGAGCGAGGGGGCCTACCACTCCGTCGCGGAGAACCAGAGCGAGCTTGCGGACTGGGCCGCCCGGTTCCCCGATCTCTGCCGGGTGGAATCGATCGGCAGGACGTTCGAGGGTCGGGACATCTGGGCGCTCCGCATCACCGGCGCCGCGGACCCCAAGACGGTCCCGCGGATGCTGATCTTCGGGCTGATCCACGCCCGGGAGTGGGCCTCGGCGGAGCTGCCCCACTACATCATCAAGAAGCTCGTGAACGGCTACGCCGCCGATCCGGCGATCAAGAAGATCGTCGACTCCCGGGCGATCTGGGTCGTCCCGGTCACCAACCCGGACGGGCTCGCCTACTCCCAGGGCCAGTACACCATGTGGAGGAAGAACCGGAGCCGCCGAGGCAGCAGCGTCGGCGTGGACATCAACCGGAACTTCGAGGTCGGCTGGGGTCTCGGTTCCAGCTCCTCCCCCGGTTCGGACGTGTACAGGGGGCCCAGCTTCGCCAGCGAGGAGGAGACCCGGGCGGTGCTGGCGCTGGCTCAGCGGGAGCGCTTCCACGTGACGCTATCGTTCCACGCCTACTCCGAGCTGGTGCTCTACCCGTGGGGCTACTCCGAGGACGACCCGCCGGGCAAGGCGGTGCTGGCCAGGCACGGCAAGGCCATGGCGCAGGCCAACGGCTACACGCCCGGCTCCGTGGCCCAGATCCTCTACGTGGCCGGCGGTGGCACCGACGACACGCTGTTCCTGCGCCACGGCTGCTGGCCCTTCACGTTCGAGCTGGGCACCCAGTTCGTGCCGCCGGAGAACCAGATCGACCCGCTGTGCGCCAAGAACTGGCCCGCGGTGCTCCACCTGATCGACGCCCTGCCCGGGCTGGCCCAGACGCCTCCCCCGGTCGGGGTCGCGGCGACGGCCTCCAGACGGCTCGCCGCTCTGGAGCAGGCCTGGGTCCGGTCCCGGACCGCCCTGTTCGAGGACATGCAGGGAGCCGGGGGCTCCACGGTGGACGAGCTGCTCGCGACGCTGGCCGGTCAGGTCCAGACCGATCCGGCGCTGGCCGGCGAGATCGAGCGCCGGGCCAGGGACCCGCGGCTGGTCGGCCTGTACACTCCGCTGGTCCGGGCGATCCGGATGCGCTAGCCTGCGACGGCCCGCTCCAGGGACGCGGCCATGTCCAGGGCGCCGGCGTAGCGGTCCCCGGGCGTCTTCGCCGTGGCCTTGCCGATCACCCTGGTCATGCGGTCGGTCACGCGAGCACCCAGCTCGCGAGGGTCTGGCAGAGCGGACAGGAGGCACTTGGCCCGGACAGCGTCCACCAGCGTCCGCTCGAACGGGAGGCGGCCGGCCACGACCTGGTAGAGCAAGAGCCCCACCTGGTAGACGTCGGTCCGGGGTGACACCGGTTCGCCGTTCAGCTGTTCCGGGGCCATGTACGGGATCGTGCCCACCAGCGCGCCGGACTGGGTCAGAAGGCTCTCCGACCCCAGTATCTTCACGATGCCGAAGTCGGCCAGCAGCGCTTCGGTGGCCCCTTTCAGGAAGATGTTGCCCGGGGTCAGATCCCGGTGCACCACCCCCTTCTGGTGAATGGCGTCCAGCGTCATCAGGATGCTGATCATCACCTTGATCAGCGACGTGTCCGGCCCGGGCACCGCCACCGGCCCCGCCCCGGCGAGCCGGGCGGCCAGCGTGGGGTTGGTGACGAGCGGCATTATGATATAGTAGGTTCCCCGGTCGTCGCCGCTCTCCAGCACCGGCACGATGCCGGGGTGGGCGATCGACGAGAGGAGCGCCGCCTCCCGCTTGAACCGGTGGACCACGCTGGGGTCCCGGCACAGCTCCTGCTTGAGGACCTTGAGGGCAAACGGCGTCCTGGCGTCGGGCCGGACCGCCTCGTAGACCGCTCCGGTGCCGCCCGTTCCGATGCGCCGCACGATCCGGTAGGCGCCGATCTGTTCAGGCTCTCCCGGCCCTCGACCCTGGGTGCTGGTCATGTTCTGGGTTCTCCGCGCGCTGGATGGGGCGGTCGCCCGCCGCCCGTGCCGCGTGGCGTCCGATCTCGATTATAGCGCAACCGGCCCGGGCGTCGGGCTGCCGGAAAGAGGGAGCGCCATGAACGTGCTGGAACTCACCAGGGAGCTCGTCGGCTTCAACACGGTGTCCACCGAGAGCAACGCGGAGATGGCCGGCAGGCTCGTCTGCCTGATGGAGTCGCTCGGCTTCGCGACCGGGATACAGTCCGTGACCGATGCTCTCGGCGTGGTCAAGCAGAACGTGATCGGGCTTTGCGCGGCCCACGACGGACGGACCGACGGAGGGCTGATCCTGTCAGGCCACATGGACACGGTCCCGTTCCGGCCGGACCAGAAGGCGACCCTCTCGCCGGTCGAAGAGCACGGCCGGCTCTTTGGCCGCGGCACCTGCGACATGAAGGGCGCCATCGCGGCTCAGGTCGTGGCCGCCTCCCGGTTCGCGGGCCGGCCGCTGGCCCGGCCGCTCCGGCTGGTCTTCACGTTCGACGAGGAGGTGGGCTGCCTGGGCGCCAAGGCGCTCCGGGACGCGCGACTGGTGAACGCCGACTGCGCCATCGTCGGCGAGCCGACCGGTCTGACGCCGATCCGGATGCACAAGGTGTACTGGGTCCTCCGCGTCACGATCGTCGGTCGGGCGTGTCACTCCAGCGACCCCCGCCGGGGTGTCAGCGCGGTCAAAGCGGCGGTGCGGGCGCTCGCGGCGCTGGAACGGCTGGAGCCCGAGCTCGGTCGGACCGGCCCGCGAGGGACGGCCCGGGGGGGTCCAGGGGGGCCGGTGCCCGGCAACGGCCCTCCTGGCTTCAACGCCCCCCGGCCGAGTTCCGGCGGAGCCGGCGAGCCCGCAGGGATCGTCAGCCGGGCGGCATCGGGAGGGTGCGTCGACCGGGACGCCCGGAGCGGCTTCGATCCGGACGGCACCACCCTGAACGTGGGGACGCTGAAGGCGGGCGTGGCCCACAACGTGGTGCCGGACCGGTGCGTCTTCACGATCGACTTCAGGCACCCGCCCGGACAGGCCCCGGTCGCGATCAGGGAGCGGATCGAGGCGACGGTCTGCGCCGCGGTCCAGGAGAGCGGCGTCGGGGTCGAGGTGGAGCAGGTGCTCTCCGAGCTTCCTTTCGAGACGGCCGCCACGGCGCCGATCGTCCGTTTCATGGAAGAGGCCACCGGGTTCACGGCTGGAGGCGTCTCGTACTCCACGGAGGCCAAGGAGTTCGCGTCGCTGGGCATCGCCACGGTCATCGTAGGACCGGGTTCCATCGAAAAGGCCCATCAGGAGGACGAGTACGTTCCGGTAGACGAACTGGGCCGGGCCGTGGAGCTTTACGCCAGGGCGATCGAGCGCTTCTCTCTCCTTGCGGATCCGGAGTGAAGGACGCCGGGGGCGACGGGGGATCGTCGAGCCGGAGGAGGGGATCCGGGCTCACCGGCGGCGACGAGGTCGAACCGAGCTCCTGGCGGAACCAGGCCTCCAGCTCGGACCTGACCGGCTCCTCGGTGCCGGCACGAGCCAGGTACGCGGCGCGGATCAGGACGAACCGCCGGGCGTTCGCGATGAAGGCCAGGCGGTCCGCCTTGCTCTGCAGCTCGCGGCCGTATCGCATGAGGGTCAGCTCGAGGTCGGTCTCCGAGCGAGAAGACGGTGACCCGCCGCTGGCCAGACGACCCTCCAGTCGCTCCAGCGTGAGGTGCTCCCACGCGACTCGCCGATCGCCGACCTCGGTGCCCGTGGCCGGTGACCCGCCCGGGACGCTCGAGCTTGCGGGTGAGGGCGACGGCCCAGGCGCCGACGCGACCGCCAGCTCGTCGCGGATGCGACGGGCCAGCTCGCCGAGCCCGGACGTGAGCGGAGACGGCGCCGACGAGATCACCCGGCTCGCCCGATCCAGATCGCCGCAGAGCCAGTGGAGGGTCGCGAGCCCGAGCCGGTCGTCGGAGGAGGCCGAAGGAGCCGCGACACGCCGTTCGAGAAACGACCGGGCCCCCTCCAGCAGCTCCCGAGGCTCGTCACCGAACAGGCCCTTGCGAGCCAGGACAGCCCGGAGGTAGAGACGGACGGCGATCTCTCGACGCGAGGCCCGGTGATGATCGAGCGCTCTGGCATACAGGGTCAGCGGCGACGGAGAGGGGACCATGGCAACGCTCGCCCGGGGTGAGGAGCGGGGCTGCGATGCCGGGGTCGACGCCGGAGGCGATGGCCGTGCCGTTCGCTCGCGGGGGCGGGGGCTCGTGGGAACCGGGAGGCGAGGCGATCGGGCCGGCGGCGCCGAGGGCGACCGGGGCGCCGCGGGTCGGGTCCAGAGGATCCTGCCGGGCGTCGGCGTCATCACCGGCTGCAGGGAGGGGCGGTGCCACAGCGCCGCCACGGCAACGGGGAGGAGGACCCACACGAGAGAGCGGGCGCGCATGCGGTGGGGCGGATCCGCTCGAACGCCGGGGGGCTGCCGCTGCGGGTGCCGGACCGGACGGGCCGTGCGTCGGATCTCCGACGCCAGGAGCGAGGCGGAGCGCACACGCTCTCCGGAGGGCGATCGGAGGCACCCGTCCACGACCTCGGCGAGAGCTCCAGGAGCGTGGCGAGCGACCGAGCCCAGCGGAGCCGGCGGGCCGGCGAAGCGAGCCGTCACGAGGTCGGCGAGCGTGCGCTGGGGATAGGCGGGACGGCCGGCCAGCATCTCGTAGAGCACCATCACCAGCGCGTAGAGGTCTGACGACTCGTCGGCCCCTTCCCCCAGGAGCTGCTCCAAAGACATGTACCGCGGCGTGCCCAGGACGGCGCCGGTCTTCGTGATCGCGGTGAGGTCCGCCGACCTCGCCAGACCGAGGTCCGCGATCTTGGCCCGCCCCTCGCCGTCGAGAAGGATCTTGTCCGGCTTCACATCCCGGTGCACGATCCCGGCCTCGTGGCACGCCGCGAGCCCTGCCAGTACGTCCAGGGCGATGGCCACGGCCCGGTCCACGTCCATGGGGGTGCCCGTCTCGAGGAGAGCGCCCAGGCTGCCGCCAGGAACAAACTCCATGACCAGGAAGAACGCCG